>NZ_CAXUPU020000040.1:0-68720 GCF_964252755.1 Caballeronia sp. LjRoot29
ACCTAAACCCCGTCCACCTGCGCCAGCATCTTTTCACGATTCCACATCTTCCAGACTAAACAACTCAGTCTGGTCGTTGTACGAAAACACCTCCCCATATCGCCCCCAGTTGATCACTGAATCAAGCGTGTCCTCGGCCGCGCCATCGGTCAGAAAATCCTCCAGTTCCTGTTCGAAGCGAACACGCGGAGCCCGATGCCCTGGACGCTCGTTCAACACCTTCTTGATGCGCGCGGCCAACGGCACGTGTTTCAACAGATGCTCGGCAAACATCATCTTGCGTTCATGCGTGCCAAGATCCGCAAACACATGCGCCGACGGCGTCAGGTAAATATCGCCTTCACGCAGTTCGGCGAAACCCAGGTGCTGCAACATTTCCGCGATCGGAAACAAGTCGTCCACCTCCAGATGAAGCGACCGCGCGATCACCGGCATATCCGCCCGGCCGTTGTAGGGCGCCACCGCGAGCGTCTCAATCAGGCCCGCCAGCAAGTTAGTCGACACATGCGGTAACCGGCTACCAAACTCGAGCGTCTGCCTCGTCGCTTCACCGGACTGCCGCGCGGTCATCTTGGCGTAGATTTCATCGACGAGGGATCTGAACACCGGATCCAGACGATTGCGCGGATGCTTGAACGGCACCTGGATCTCCGCAATCACCCGTCCCGGATTCGACGACAACACCATGATCCGGTCGCACATGAACACCGCTTCTTCAATGTTGTGCGTCACGATCAGCACCGACTTGATCGGCATCTTGCCCTGCGTCCAAAGGTCAAGCAGATCGGTACGCAAGTTCTCGGCCGTCAGCACGTCGAGCGCGGAGAACGGCTCGTCCATCAGCAGCAACGTCGGGTCCACGACCAACGCGCGTGCGAAACCCACACGCTGGCGCATCCCGCCCGACAGCTCTCGCGGATACGCATTCTCAAAACCGTCCAGCCCGATCAAATCGATTGCTGCCAGCGCCCGTGCACGTCGAGGTGCTGCGCCCACGCCTTGCGCCTCCAGGCCCGCTTCCACGTTCTGAAGCACGGTCAGCCAGGGGAACAGCGCGAAGGTCTGGAACACCATCGCGACGCCATCGGCGGGGCCTTCGAGCGGCTTGCCTTTATAGGTGACGTCGCCGGTGGTCGGCTCGATCAAACCCGCAATGATCCGCAGCAGCGTCGACTTGCCCGAGCCGGAACGTCCGAGCAACCCGACAATCTCGCCCTCGCGCAAGGAGAGGTTGACGTCGTCGAGTACGAGCAAATCGCCCTGGCTTTTCTTGAAGCCCCGGGACACATCCTTGACGTTCAGGATCTCTTGAGTAACCCGGGGCGTGGGGCTCGCCGGCGTCGCGGGCGACGCCACGTTGAAGTCTGAATTTGGCATGGAGAGGAATCCTTAATCGACTCGAAGCCTGGCTTCGGCAAAGGTGAACATGGGGCGCCAGAGCAGGCGGTTGAAAAGCGTGACGAACAACGACATGACGGCGATACCCAGGATGATCTTCGGATAGTCGCCCGCAGCCGTGGTCTGCGCGATGTATGCGCCCAAGCCGTGCGCGGCGACCTTGGTGTCGCCCCACTGCACGAACTCGGCGACAATACTGGCGTTCCACGCCCCGCCCGACGCGGTGATCGCGCCCGTGACGTAATAGGGGAAGATGCCCGGCAGCATGGCCTGGCGCCACCACTGCCAGCCGCGAATCCGGAAGTTGGCGGCAACCTCGCGGTAATCATTCGGGTAAGCCGTGGCGCCCGCAATCACGTTGAACAGGATGTACCACTGCGTGCCGAGCACGATAAGCGGCGACAACCAGATATCCGGGTTCAGATGAAAGCGGACAATCACGATCACGAAGATGGGAAACAAAAGGTTCGCCGGAAAGGCCGCGAGGAACTGTGCAAGCGGCTGCACTTTCTCAGCGAGTGCGGGCCGCAATCCGATCATCACGCCAAGCGGGACCCAGATCAGCGACGAGATCGCGATCAGGATCGCCACGCGCAGCAAGGTGATCAGGCCAAGCACGAGCACATGGCCGACCTCATGAAGATCCACGCCGGTGCGCACATAGCTGACCACGCGCCAGACCACGTAAAGCGTGACCGCGATGACTACGACGCTCCAGACAATATCGCCGAAGCGCGACGGCGTCCGGCGTTTCGTTACACGCAAATTCGCACGATCGAACGACGGTAGCCGCAGCGGGATGCGTGCGGCGCTGGCGAAGACCCAGCCGGCCGGAACCAGCAAGCGGTGAATCAGATGCGTGCGTCGAACCAGGCCGAGCACCCACGATTCGGGCGCCACGCCGGAACTGGTTGTCTCCATGCGGAACTTGTCGGCCCAGGCAACGAGCGGACGAAACAGCAGTTGATCGTAACCAAGGATCACGACGGTCATCGTGAGAATGACCCAGCCAACCGCACCCATGTTCTTTTCGGTGATCGCCTGCGCGAGGTATGCGCCTATGCCCGGCAGCGTGATCGTATTGTTGCCGACCGTGATTGCCTCAGAGGCCACCACGAAGAACCAGCCGCCGGACATCGACATCATCATGTTCCAGATGAGGCCCGGCATCGAGAAGGGGACTTCAAGTTTCCAGAACCGCTGCCATGCGGTCAGGTGGAAACTGCGAGCGACTTCGTCCAGGTCTCGCGGTGTCGTACGCAGCGACTGGTAGAAGCTGAACGTCATGTTCCACGCCTGGCTCGTGAAGATCGCGAAGATCGCCGCGCATTCGGCACCCGCCACGCGTGTTGGGAACAACGCGATAAAGAACGTGACCGTGAACGAGATATAGCCCAGGACCGGAACCGACTGGAGGATATCCAGGATCGGGACCAGCACCTTCTCTGCACGACGGCTCTTGGCCGCAAGGGTGCCGTAGATCAGCGTGAAGACCAGCGAAGCGATCATGGCGGCGAGCATCCGCAACGTCGTGCGCAACGCGTATTCAGGCAGGTTCGATGGCGCGAGCGAGATCGCCTGGGCTTTAAGCGTTGCGATCGGTGCCATGGTCTGATGGAAGCCGATGGCGGCCATCGCGATCAGGCAGATGATCAAGGGGAACGCGACAAAGTCCCATCGATTAGGCAAGAGCCGCCAGGCTGACGCATTAGCCGTGCGGTTCAGGTTGAATCCGAAATCCATATATTCTCCGACCAGCTATGCTTGAAAACATGACAGCGTGCCCTTCGAGATTCGAGCCTTGAATGCCGTCATGCATTGATTCACCAATGCAGATGACGAACGCAAAGGCACGCGACCAGACCGCGAAAAAACGTGAACTGTAAGCTTTGAGCGTCAAGGAATGCAGCTACGCGAGAAGCGTGCACGCGGTAGTCCCAAACATGATTTGTCCGGGCATTTCGACCGTTCTTTCAGGACGGCCCGACACTACACCAAAGCGTGTTTCAGGCACAACCTCGCGGGCGTAACTTGTCGTTTTTTTCGGGTGATCCGAGGTTGAAGCCGGCGCCTTTCGAGGTCATTCGCTTGTCAACGTCGTAGCGGAGGATCTGACGTCAGGGCAGCACTTGCTTAAACGCATGCGCTTAACGCGTGTGCCTATGAAGGTGCTTGTTGGCTGATTGAAGGCTGATGCAGAGTGGAAATTTCGTTTCTCTTACGGATGCCCGGGCTGTCTTCAAGGCACGATGCCTTCATGTCGTATCGATGAAAAAGTTAGTCATGCTTTTTTTCTAAAGACATCATGCCAATACTCAAGGCGTAAAAAAACCGTGCTGGGTTCCACCACTCGCAAGCGGTGGAACCCAGCACGGTGATGCCAAAACATTCTCTCCAACGATCGGGACATCAGGACATCAGGCGCTCATGTGCAGATCGCCGTTGACGCCTGCCGGGAAGAACCCACCCTGCGTGACTGCAGCACTCGACAGGTAGACGATGTTCAGCACATTCGGATAGCCGCGGCTGAACGCTAGGCCGTTGGAATCGAGCGGCACGATGTTCGAGCTGCCGGCCGTTGCTCCCGATATGCCCTGATCGTCGTTACCCACGTTGTCGAGCGAGGCGCGCGCAGCGGAGATTGCATTCGCCGACGCAATCAGACCAAGCGACGGGTTAGCAATACCTTTCGAATAAAGCACCGTGCGCACTAGGCCGGCGTGATACGCCTCTGCTGCCAGAATGCCCGCAGCTGCCTCCAGGTAAGTCTTGTTCGTGATCAGTGGCGCGGCGCCTTTATAAGCCGTCACACCCACGTCCTCAAAAATGAAGGCGGCGAGCAAGAAGGTTTCGTCGTTCAGATAGGGGTCGAAGGCCGTGCCCGCAGGAACCAGCCCGGCCGCTTGCGCCGCTTTGGAGAACGCGCCGTTCGGATTCTGGTAGCCGACGTCGAGAGCCGGCATGGCTACCGCTGACCCACCGAGTGCCGTGCGCAGGAACGTGACGTGTTCGAGTTCGTCTTTCGCGATCTCGTTCGCATAGGCCTGGACCACCGGGTCGGAGAACGTCACCGCATGACCAGGAATAACCGTTCCCGGCGTGCCTGCGCCACTCATCAGACTGGCGGGTAGTCCAGCGCCGGTGGTCGCATACGCATAGAAAGTGGCTTCGAGATATTCGAGGTTGAGGGCGAAGTTGAGTATCTCCGGATCGGTCGGGCCGCTGGTTTGCGCCGATGCACCCGAGGAGCCGCCGCCGCATGCACCGAGGATCGTGCCGCCGATTAACCCCAGACCCACGCCTCCCGCGCTGCGGAAGAACTGCCTGCGTTTTGCCAGCTTGTCGGCGCGCTGCACGAGTACATCCATGACCTTTGAGTCTTCTGACATGACATCTCCTTGAACCGTTCTGTGAACTAAGCAATACGGCGACTGCGTCCGATGAAAGCCAGAGACGGAAAAACGGCGGACAGCAGACGACGAAGCGCCAGGCGGGCTGCCTGTGTCAAACGCGAATGACGAACTACGAATTACGAATGCGTGACGAAGCACGACGCAGAGCAGCAATGCTGATCTGACGCTTCTCTTGTCACGTACGGGTGGATACGCAGGCCGACCGCAACACGGATGCGCGTGCGATCAAAAATATTTCGAGTGATTACCCGATGGAAGACAGTGAAGCTTTTTTAGACGGTCGTTTTGACGAGCTATGAAGACATGATTCGGCATTCAATACCGACGTCCCAATCGCACCGGGGATTGATACGAGGCAGCGCAGGCGCTTATCGAGAGAGAATGCTTATCCCGGCACCCAGAATGCCGGCCACGGACACGAGCGTAGCAATGCCGCATACGAGCCATAGGTAGGCACCGCGAGGCCGGTGCGGCATTGGCAGCGCGGTCAGGCTGAGCGCGATCAGCAAGCCCACGACCAAGGGCAGCATCAGCGCGTTCACAACTTGGGCGGCGACGTTCAGCGAAATGAGATTGGGCGCCAGCCACACAATGATCGCGCTGCCACCAACCGCGGCCACGTACACACCATAGAACCACGGTGCACTCGCCGGTCCGCCCTCAAGCGAGCGTTTGTATCCCGCCACTTCACCCAGCCCCCACGCCAGCGACAGCGAGCAGACAATGGCCGCCACCATCGATGCCCCGAGCACACCCGCGCTAAACAGAAAGCGGCCAACGCGCGGTCCTGCCGACATCGTGAGGACATCGCTGATTTCACCTACGCTTCGAAACGCATGATGCTGGCCGTCTCTCGACAGCGTTGCCGCCACCGCGACAAGCACCGCTGCCGTGAGCAACTGCGTGAGAATTGCACCGGCTGCCGTTTCGATGCGGGCTGCGGAATAGTCCTGGGCACCCAGTTTTTTATCGGCGACGGCGGCTTGCTGGTAGAAGATCATCCACGGGTTGAACGTCGCGCCGATCAATGCAGCCGCTAGATAACCGTAATGAGGGTTCGCGAGCGGAAGCTGGGTCATCTGCCGGAACATGCCCGGGATGTCCGGGTGTGCGTGCCAGGCGACCGCGAAGAATGACAGTTCGAAGGCGCCAATGACGATGGCGAACTTGTCCACACGCTTGTGCGAACCGGTGAACACAATCCCCACCAGGAATACGGCGGCGAGCGGCAACGTGACGGACCGCGAGACGCCGAACATCTCTCCTACGCCTGCGACCCCCGTGAACTCGGTCACCAGCGAGCCGAGGACGGCAACGCCTAAGCCGACTGCCGAAACCCACGCCCAACCCGGACCGAAGTTGGAGCGAACCAGTTCGCCATGACCCTGCCCGGTGAAAATACCCAACCGCACGGTGAGTTCCTGGACCATATAAAGCAGGGGGATGAGCGCGAGCAGAACCAGCAGTAACTGCGCGCCCCATTGTGCGCCGCTCTGCGCCGCCGTCACCACGTTACCGGCGTCGCAATCGGCGAGCATGACGAGCAGGCCCGGTCCCCACAGGGTGAGCCAACGCAGACTGGGTGACACCTTAGGTTTGAGCAGCGAGGAACCAGTCATGCGTTTTGAAAGGATGCGCTGAAGTGTAGGGGTGAACGATTGTATCGAGATTCGGGGCTTCCCAAGTCCGTGTGTCCATCAGGTTCTGACACTCGCGATGAATGCCGTGATCGCGCCATCGAGCATGGCGGGACACTGGCGGTGCGGTGAATGTCCGCACGCTGGCAGCTTGACGAGTTGCGCGTGCGGCACGCGAGGCGCAATGACGTCGATTTGCGCCATCGTTGCGTACTCGTCGTCATCTGCTTGCACGGCAAGTAAGGGGCATCGGATGGAAGGCAGCAGGTCTGTGATGTTCCAGTGCCGGAATTCTGGATTCAGCCAGATATCGTTCCACCCGTAGAACGCTGAATCGACATCAGCGTGATAGCGCGACAGCCTGGCCCGCAAGTCGCCGTGCGTGTATAGCGTGTTGGCCTCCGTGATCGCCGCGATCGACACATCTTCAACGAATACATGCGGCGCAATTGCAATCACGCCAGCCAGTGCGTCGGGGAAAGCCGCCGCATAAAGCAAGGCGATAGAACCACCGTCGCTATGGCCGATAACCCACATCCGGGCGCGCTCAATGGTGTCTATGCCAAGAACATCGAGCAATGCCGGCAGAACATCTTGAGCCTGCCTTTGCAGGAAATCGACCGGCCATTTGACGCCCGCTGCACGCGGAGTCGAGCCGCCATAACCCGGCCGCGAATAGACAAGGCCACGAAATCCCAGTTGCTCGCATAACTTCTGCGGCCAGTCCTTCCACATGGAAATGGAGCCGAGCCCTTCATGCAGGAAGACGGCAACAGGCGCATTGGTGTGGTCGGCATTCAACCATTGATACTCGAGACGAAGCGCTTCCCGTTCGTCCGTGGCGGGCAAATCGGCCAGGCAGATTGCATGTGTGTGTTGGTCTAATCGATCCATGATTGAAGCCTGCCAATGAAAGGGGACGCTCAGTCGTTGAGAGCCGGTTCGCGCAATTGAACCTCTGGATCTTACCAGTCGCGGTTTTGGCAACTCGCCAGCGAACAGGATCTCGCACGGCTATTCGTGAGGCGCCACCCTGGGCTTGGCGATTCTTAGGAAAGCGAAGTATTTCTGAACTGCCGTTTTGGCAACGAAAACAATCGGCGAGTCGTCAAGGCCATCTATTGATTCGGTTCGCAAATCAATAACGTTAATTGAAAGAATAAATCAAAACTGTTTGCCGGGCGATACTGTCTTCACCCAAATCGTCAATCCAAAACAAGAGACGGAGACAAGATGAACGGACTCTTCCTGACCGGGTGTTTTAGCGCGTGTAAGACGGTCGATACGCCGGGCACGCAACGCGTCGGCGCCCCTCGATCTGAAAATACTGGCATTCGCAGCCACGCGAATCCCGCGCCTGGCCTGTTCACCACCCTAGGCTGATTCACACCGCTCGCGTCACACCGAGATCCTGTAGCAGACCCGACATCCCCTCGACGAAGGGGAGGGAACCGCTTTGCATAAAAAAAACCTGATGGAGACAACGCAATGAAGAAAAGATGGATGTGGAGTGCCGCGGTATTGGCCTTATCCACGATGGCCGCCCCTTGCGCCTACGCACAAAGCAGCGTCACGCTGTACGGCATTATCGACGCCGGCATCACGTACTTCAGCAACCTGAATGGGCATGCGACCTTCGTGGCAAACGATGGCTCCATCCAGTCGAATCGCTGGGGATTGGTTGGCAGCGAAGACTTGGGCGGCGGCGCCAAGGCCATTTTCCAGTTGGAGAATGGCTTTAATCTCTACAGCGGCACGATGGTCCAGTCCGGCGTGCTTTTCAGCCGTCAGGCTTGGGTAGGCCTTACCGACACCACCTACGGCACGCTCACGCTCGGCAAGCAATACGACTTTTTCTGGGACAACCTCACGCAGTTCGCGATGGGTCAGTACGCCGGGCAATACGCCTGGCATCCCGGTGATTTCGACCATCTGGCCGGCACCTTGCACATCAACAACGCGGTCAAGTACAAATCGCCGACCTTCTATGGTTTCTCATTCGGCGCGCTCTACGCGTTCCCTTCGCAATCCGTCTCGGCGGGAACCGGCCGCGTGATCGCGTTCGGCGCGCGATACGACGGTGGCCCGTTCCAGGCCGGCGTCGCCTACACCGATACCCACGACCTCGGTCTCAACGCGCCGACCCAGGCGGGCACCACGCTGTTTCCGAACTTGTCGGGGGCACCGGTCGTTGCCACGAGCGTCAGCACGACCGGCGCGGGTGCCAGCTACCGGTATGGGCGCAGTCTCACGCGGCTGCTTTTCACCGATACCCACTTTCGCGTCGCCCGGGACAACGGCTCGATGCCGACCTACGAGATCAACGAGGTGTTCCAGTTGACCCCGGCGACGACCTTGATGGGCGGCTATTGGTACAGCAAGCTGGGCGAGCAGAAGTTCCAGAATGGGACGCTGCTGCTTGACTATGCGCTGTCGAAGCGCACGGATGTTTACACCAGCGCCACCTACTTGCGGGTATCGGGCGGTGCCGCACCGGTGTTTCTCGGCGGTGGCTCGGCGCCGGTGTTTTCCAACGGGGTGTATGTCGGCTCAGGGGAGTCGTCGACCGCAATCCGGATCGGCATGCGCACGAGGTTCTGAAGCCGCCAAGCGCTTCAGGGAACGGGGCTTTCGTCGAGTCGATGAAGATCGATCAACGAAGGCCCCTGGTTTTGGCAGATCAGTCAGCCGGCCGTTTGTCGGCAAGCGCGCGCTTGCATTCATCGAGTACGCGCAGCACCAGTTCTGATTGATAGTTCAGATCGTCGCTGTCCAGGATCTCTTCGACGGCATCGCGAGCCCAATCTGCATCGACGAGTTCCGAGTGTCGCTGGGCGAGGTCGGCGGCAATGGCCGAGAGCTTTGCGATGGCGAGCCATTCAGCCTGGCGCTTATGCCTGTCCAGCCATTTGTGAGCTGCTTGTACGTGAAAAGCCGCAGTGGGCCAGGAGCCGTTCAGATAATAAGCGCCGAGGCTCCCGCAGGTGAGCCAGCAGAGCAATTCCACGCGGTCGGTCGGGCTGAGATTGTGGCGTACATCGTTCATGGCGGCGCTCACGAAGACGATTGACATATGCCGGACGTTCTGATTCCGGCATGAAAACGATAGCACGCCACGATGCAATGCGGAATCCTCCATTTACGCCCAACGTTCGCGGGCGAACAGGCGAAACAACGCGCTTGGCGACTGCTGCCGGGCGCGCTGAGAGCATGCCTGCTGGATTTGGCGCTGCGGCGCCGGTAAGGCGGCTTGAAGGGGACGCTTTCATCGACTTTCGCGAGGTATCGGGGCTCCGCCGTCAGTCGCCCCTAGTCACCGGTGTCACCCGGTCGTAGCCATGTTCCTGCCGGCGTAGCGTCCGCCACGTAACATTCAACGCCACGGCGTGACACACGCGCCGGACACGTCGTGGCCGACGCTTCAGGAAGCCATTGCCGCGGTGATTTCTCCATAAGACGACTGCAGCCGGTCGATCTTTTCCCGCAGATCGTCGAGCCGGTACGCGGCTTTATTGGCCAGATCCCGCACACTTTCCAGTAAATGCTCGCACAAGGCGGAGTGCTGGGCCGCTATTGAATCGAACATCGATCCTTCCGATTCTTCCGATGGACCTGCTGCCGTCGCGTGAACCGGAAGCGCCGCTTTCTGGGCTGTCCTCAACCGTTCGGTTACTGCGGCGAATTTCTCGACTGGACCGATGGCCGTGCGAATGGAGGCATCGACTTCATCGAGCGCGGCTTTAAGGTCCAGTGCGTTCTCTTCTATAGAGAGGGTCAGTCCTTCAATCTTTTGCGGCGTGATGTAACCCCGCCTGGCGAGGGTCTCGCTTGCGTTGGTAATCGCGGCTGTGATTGCCGACACCGCAACGCGCTCATTTTCAACGCGGCTTTTGAGGTCGGTGCATTCTGCAATTATTTCATGGAAGGCACTGAGGTGGGTTTCGATCACTGGAGTAGGGCGCCTTGTGATAATCCGGGGTGGACAAAAGCACGACAAATCATGTGACCTGCCTAGGAGATAAAAGCATTAAACATGCCAATCATTGAGGCGATTTATCGATGAGCCGTGGTTCAGGATCAAACTATCCTGCTCAGGCAAACAGGAGAAGGAAACGATGTGTCTGAAAGGATCGTGTTTCGGACGATGGGATACTTTCAGTAAATTTTTCTGGATTAGTCGCGGTGTTTAGCTTCGAAACGATAAAAATTTCGATCCGGGCAGCGATATCGTTTACTAAATGGAAATAAATTTATGACATGTTGCAGCTAATAAGCCGGTGTTGTCTGTGGTCAAAAAATTGTTTAGATAATCCAGTTTGCTCCATGCTGGAAAATTCGGGGGTCTCATCTTTTAAGAGCGTGTAAATTATTTTCGGACGCGTTGAAAAATATTCCAAGAAAAAACCGCGATTTGATTGGCATGTTTTGTCAATGCTTCTATCTTGAAAATCCAACGCCGAGGAGAATCAAATGCGAGATCGTGGCAGATTTTCCTGCATTCCGGAAAATGGCGCAGGGATCGCGGCAAGTGGAGCGGAGCCATACTGTGCTTGCTGGCAGGGGTTTTATCTGTTCAAAGTCGCGCGAAGGTGGCATTGACGAATCGCCATATATTGGTTCCCGTAATGGGAGTTCGACGCGAACCATTATTTGAATCACCATGCGGCATGGCAGGCATTGGCTGAAAACCAATGATTAGAAAATCAGGATCTGAAACAATACGGCAATTTGATACTGTGTCGACGAAACCGCATTTAAACCATCAGACGATTAATATCTTTCGTCTTGCTTTCGAATCGAGTAATCAGAATGAAAAAATGTTTGATGCGCATACCGGCGAATTTGCTATCGACCCCGGGTTCGCAAACAGATCGCCGTTGAACGCGGTCGACCGACCAACCTGCGATTCGACGCATGGGCACGATCTGATCTATCTTGTTGCCCGATTCGGTTACGGCAGACGGTAGTTTGAGTGTTATCCACGAGAACGAGAACTCTTCAGACGCGTGCAGGCCAAAGTGATGCGCGAGGATTATTCTCTTGAGGTTCAACTCCCACGGGTGCTTTCGCTTTCACCTGTTCACCTCGGCCAAGGAGCTGAAAATCAGCCATTCGAACCTATATCCGGTGGACCAATGACACAGCGCCTGCGTGCAATCTGGCGCCTCGCGACGCTGTTCATACGAGAAAGCCGCACAAAGTCCGCCGCCGACGCCACGATCCACCGGGTCTTGCGCTCGTTCGCCGGGGGCGTGCGCAGCCGCGGCGCCCCCAGTCTGGCCGAGCGGGTGCCGGTGTTGCAGAACCTCTCGGGCGTGCTGACCATGGCGTCGGGACTGCTGGCGCAACATCCTGGCTTAGCCGAGACCGCGGTGCGCGTCGCGCTCGCCGAATTGGACGCCCTCAAGGCACCGCTCAAAGACGCGCCGCTGCGCCGCGCGCTTGCGGCCGCGCTGCCGCCGGGACGGGCCGACGCGTTGATCGACATAGACGCCGCGCCTGAACGATGTGGAATAGCGCAGCAGACACATCGCGCACTAATCACGCTCGACACGCCCCTCGCATCCACGCAATCGAGCCCGCCGGTGGCCGTCCGCATCACGTTGATCCGTACCGATGCACGCATTGAATTGGTGCAAGACCTCGATATCGCGAACTCGGCGGCGCGTGTGGCCGGGCGTTTTTCACGCGAGGTCCGTGAGCAAAACGTCGGTGGGCTGATCGCACGTCTGACGGAATCGATTGCCGGGATGTTCGACTTGCGTCAACGGGCCGCGGATCAAAGCTTTCTGCGCTACCGGTTGCGCGAAGTGAACAAAGACTCGCGCGTCGTCGTGCCCGAAGTACTCTGGGATTTTTGCAGCGACACGGCGCTCGTCACGCGGGCCGTGCGCAGCGTGCCGCTTTCGGATGCCAATGCGCTGCGTACCCACGGCCTGGACCCGGCCCAACTAATAGCCACGTGGATCGAGGTTTTTTTCGAAACGGCGCTCGGCGAGGGCGTGTTCCATGCCGGTCTGGAAGCGGCAGGCGCGGCGGTCAGCGTCGAACCGGACACGTTCGGGGCGCTTGTACTTGACGGGGATTCGCCGCTCACGTTTTTCGCCGCGCACGAACGCAGTTTTCTCGTTGCCGGGTCGAACGCGTTGTTGCAGGGCGATCACAAGGCGGCCGCGCGCGAACACATGCGGCATGGCCGGCCCGACGAACACGAAGAGCAGCATGCGGTGCGTGTGGAATCAACGTACAGGCGGGAGGCAGAGCGTTTTGCCGGCGATGCCCATCGACATCGGACCGCTGCCGATCTCTTCACCGCACTGGGCAAAGGACCGCTGGAGCACGCATTCGGCGACGCTCATACGGGCATTGCGTCGCGGGCGGCGTTGCTGGCGCGCTCGGCGCAGAGCATCGAGGAAATGGCGCGGCGGATTGCGCCGGATATCGACGTGTGGCTGATCGCGCGCAGGGTGATCATGCGTCTGGCGCTGGATCAGTTCAGCTCGCACGGTGTCATCGCGCAACTGGCGAAGGAAGCCGTGCACTGGCCGCACGCGTTGCCGCGCGTGCCGAATTTGCTGGCGGACTGGGTGATGCGGCAAAACCGCCGGAATGCGGATTCGCGTTCCGCGCGGTAGTTTCGCTCTGAACCTGCTTTGAACCTGCTTTGAACCTGAGGAAAAGCCGGAAAAGCATGAGAAGGAACGTCCGTTGCTCGACTGATGAGACTCAAACCATCAGGACAGGAGCATTTAATGGCCACGACGCAACCGACTACGACACAACGCGAGCTCGACAACAGCGAACCGCTTGGAGACTCCGGCACCGGCGCGAGCGGCGGCGGCTCAGGCGGTAATTTGCCGGGCGGGGCGGCCACCGGCGGCGATGCGCGGGAAGGGGTGAGGACGCCCGACACGCCGCAGTCATCGAGCGCAAAAGCTGAACCCGGTGAGCCCCAAGAACGCAACCTCACGCAGCATCCGAAGCAGACTGCCGAAGTCCCGCTGGGCAGTGGCAGTTCGCCCGAAGCGAGTGGGCGCGGCGGGTTCGGATCGCACAGTTCTGAGCCGGAAGGGGTTTCAAACCAAAGGCCGGTGGAACCGATGCCCGCGACTAACTCGATTAAGAACAAGGAGGGCAAGCCGTCCGAGTAACGCTGAGCGCGCGCCGGTCTGAGCAAAACGCAGTATTACGGCATGCCGCCGAGTGACGGTGAAATGATGCTGCCGGGCGCAAGGTCGTCCAGGGCGGCATCGTTCGACGCTCGCGAGGACATCGGGGCGTGGCTGGCGGTGCATGAATCGACTGAATCCTGCCCAACGCAACGCTGGAAAGCGTCTGCCACGGCGCTATCCGAAAACGTATAAACGGTTTGCTCGACCAGCACTTCTGTATCTGAAAGACGGCTTGCGGTGATTGTCATGAGGTTCTCCCCGTAGGTTGGCATCAAGGTTTGCATCATGGAAATCAGCATCAACCGCGCCCGGCCCCAGGGCCGATCTGAAAACAAGCCCATCAAACCGCAAACAAAGTCCATAAAAAAACTGGCCGCGCTTTTCAGCACGGCCAGTTGTTTTTCACATCGATTGCAACGCTCAACTTATCGTTGCCGCGCCCAGATCGCGCCGAGCACGAATCCGATTGCACCTGCCACGAGCACGCCATTGATCGGCTTTGCAATGACCGCTTCACGGACGTTATCGATTGTCTCGCCGTAGTTAAGCTGGATCTTGCCGAGCACCTGGCGCGCCTTGCCTTCCGCCTGCGTCCCCGCGTCGCCGGTCAAACCGCCGACCGCATCCTGCACCTTGCCTACGACGGTTTGCGCCGCGCCTTCTACCTGATCCTGCACCATGGTGCCTCCCGTTCTGGTTAAAGCGGTTTATCGAAGAATCCGGCTAACCGGAGCGACTATTTCAGCAGGGATCGTGCCCAGCCGTGATCTACGTCGATATCAAGCGGTGCCGATCAGACGCGTGACGATCTCGATGAGTTCATCGATGGAAAGCGGCTTCCGATGAAATTCGAGGTGTGGGTGGGCGACTGCCGGCGTACGCGCGGCCGCGCTAGAGAGCACGACGGGAATCTGCGCGAGGGTGTCGTCGGCGGCGAGCGCGTGGCATAACGCGACGCCGTCCATGCGGGGCATCATCCAGTCCGTGATGATCAGGTCGGGCGGATTGGCATGCACCGACTCGAGCGCCAACACGCCGTTTGACGCGGTACTGACCTCGTATCCTTCCATCTGGAGGACCAGCCGCCAAGTGGTCAGGAGGTCGAATTCATCGTCGACGACGAGGATCTTTTTCATGTCCGCGTGCCGGTGTCCGGGCCGGACGGCGCGAACGGGATCGTGCCGCGCGCCGATAACAATGTGGTCGTGCCGATGAAACCGTCCGTGAGATGCAGGCCGTTTTCATTGATGATGAAGCGGCGGATGGACGGATCGTGCGCGCTTTCGCGTTGCTTCACGACAGAGACAATCCTGTGCAGCGACGTGCTCGTTTCCACGTATCGCATCAAGACGATGTTCTCGGTCATCGCTGACGCACGGATCGAGCCGCCGTGCGCCATGTCGGCATACAGCGGCAGCTCTTCGGTGAGCAGCGTGGTAACGCCTTCCTGACGCAGCCGGTGCGTCAACGCGTTCAGGAACAGCCCGAAACGCTCCATGCGGTTCGCCGAATCGTGGAATCCTTCGATCCCGTCCACGACCAGCCGCGACGCGCCCGCGCGCTTGACCACCGCAATCAGCTCGGCCGCGAGTTCGTCGATGGCGAGTTCCACCGCCGGCCGCCACTCGATGATCAGGCGACCATCGGCGATGGCGTCGGCAAGATGGATCGACACCGATTCCGCCTTGGCGACCAGCCGCTCCGGAGATTCGTAAAAGCCGAAATACACGCAGCGCTCGCCGTTACCCACACCGCCGTCAAGGAATTTCAACGATAGCAGCGTCTTGCCGATCCCCGATGGACCGATCAGCGTCGTTGTCGAGCCTTTGACCACACCGCCGCCGAGCATGGCGTCGAAGTCGGGCAGGCCGAACGACAGCTTCGACTTCAGGTCCGGCGCCCCTTCGAGCAGCATCGAACGTGCTTCCAGGCGTGGGAACGTCACGAGGCCGTCGGCGGTGATCTTGAAGAAATGGCGACCGAGCAGGTGATCGCGGCCGCGTAGCTTATGCACTTCAATTTCGCGCGCGCGCCGCATGCCGGTAGCGAAACGGTTGAGTTCGACCAGGCCATCGACGAGCGTGTGTTCGGGATGCGGCTCGTTGCCCGAGAGCGGCGCGAGAATCAGCGTGGTGCAGCCCGCGGCCGTCACGAACGCGCTCAATTCGTGGATGAACTGCGACAACTCCAGCTCGGTGGAACTGAATTCGCGGGCGCTGCGGAACCCGTCGATCACCATGAAACGCGGGCGGCTTGTCTTGATGGTCGACGCGATCAGCGCAAGAAAACCGTTCAGGCCGTCGCGCATCAGTTCGTGGTAGCCGGAGACGAACAGCATTTTGTCCGAGATGGCATCGGCATCGTAGAACGACAACGCTTTCAGATGCGACAGCAGCTTGGAATGCGATTCCGCGATCAGCGTGATGTACAGCACCGAGTCACCCTCGGCCACGCGATGAAAGCCGATCTGCGTCGACAGGATGGTCTTGCCCGCTCCTGCCATTCCTTCGATCAGGTATAAGCCACCCTTGATGAGGCCGCCGCCGAGTATGTCGTCAAGTCCGGGCACGCCGGTGGTCACGGTGTTCGGTCGGAATCGATATGGCTTGATGGAGTAGCTTTGTCGGTCATGGAGATCTCGTGTGCCGTCGCCCGGCTCGTACGTATGTCGCGTAGAAACGGATTATCGCCGAGATGGCGGGCGATGTCGGCATTTGTAAATTTTTATGAAGGCGTCGAATAAACCGCCGGAATGCCGGAGAGAGGGCTTGACCCGCGCACGCGCCGCATCAGGATGATTGCGGGAGCACTTTTCAAGCCCGATCGCGATCGCTGCCTGATTGCGCCAGACGCGCTGGTTCGCGCGGACCGGGACGCCATGCCAGGCGTGACGCATGTCATCATCCCGACTTCGCTGCATAGTCCTTCAACCTCACGCACTTACTCACGCCATGCTGCGCGCCCTTGCCACCTTGCTTCTGTTTCAGTGTTTCGGAGAAGGCCTTTCCATCGGCCTGCATGTGCCCGTTCCGGGACCTGTGATCGGTTTGTTGCTCCTGTTCGGCTATCTGCTGATAAGGCCGTCCGCCGTCGATGCAATCGAACCTACCGCGCTTGAATTGCTGCGCCATCTATCCTTGCTGTTCGTGCCGGCGGGCGTAGGCATCATGGTCGCCGCCGACAAGGTGCGCGGCGAAGGTTTCGCGATCGCGGTCGCGCTGGTGGTGAGCACCACGCTTGCCATTGCCGTCACCGCGCTCGTCACGCGTGCGCTGATGCGGCGCCAGATCCGCCGGGCGCGCGTGAACACGCCGTCAGAATCGTGAGGACCACGCGATGACACAACTCGGCGCCCTCTGGGTCTACCTCGCCGCCTCACCGCTGCTCGGCCTGACGATGACCCTGTTCGCCTACCTGATCGCGCAAGGCATCTACGCCCGCGCCAGGTTCAACCCGCTGGCGAACCCCGTGTTGATGGCGGTGGCGCTGGTCGTCGCCGTACTGAGCGTGACGCGTACGCCGTATCAAACCTATTTTCAGGGCGCGCAGTTCGTCCATTTCCTGCTCGGCCCGGCGACCGTCGCGCTCGCGCTGCCGCTCTACCGGCAATTGCCGAAGCTGCGTCGCGCCGCTGTGCCGTTGGCCGGCGGCTTGATCGCCGGTTCGCTGACCGCGATTATCTCGGCGACCATCGTTGCCATCTTGTTCGGCGTGCCGCGTGTGACGGTGATATCGCTCGCGCCCAAGTCCGCGACCACGCCGATCGCCATGGCGATTGCCGAGCGGCTGGGCGGACTGCCGTCACTGACCGCCGTACTTGTCATTTGCACCGGCGTGTTCGGCGCGGTATCGGCACGGACGATTCTCAATGTTTTACGTATTGAAGAGCCAGAGGTCCGAGGCTTCGCGCTTGGCGTGGCATCGCATGGCATTGGGACGGCACGCGCGTTTCAGGTCAGCGATGAAATGGGCGCATTCGCCGGTCTCGGCATGGGCCTGAACGGATTGTTCACGGCGTTCGTGGTGCCGGTCTTGTTGCCGATGATCTTGCGCTGGGTCAACTGACCCGCGGAGAATTGAAAGGATCAACGCGCCATGGGAGAAATTCAGAACTTGCTCATGGTTCGGGCGGCATGGAGATGGTCTCATCTTGGCTGGTCGTGCGTTGTCTTCGGGCGCATGTGAGTTCCTCCTCTGTCTGACGCCTGTCACGAGTACGCGGTTAAGCGATTGTTCGCGCGCAGGCATTTTTTGCGCGAGTCCTTATCATGTCCTTGCATGTCTTTTCGTTTCGTTCATCTCATTCATTCCGTTCGGTTTTCACGGCCGTCAGCCTGATCACGCTCGGTGTGCTTTTCCACGTCTCGCCGGGCATGGCGGCAACGTCCATCGATCCGCGCGTCTACTCGAGCGCACCGTTCGCTTTCAAAGCAGATCGTGGAATCTTTGCTGGCGTGCCGACGCATCAAATCGATGCACGTATCTTCTCGCCCGTCACCTCAACCGGCGATATAACCAATCCAACGGTCGTTCAGGAGCACGTGCGCCTGCGCCACGATTTATAAAACACGGCAGAGATCCTGCAATGAAGCGGGCAATGCTTATGCAGCGAGTCCTTACATGAATCGCTGCATAAATCGTTTCAAACCGTTGAGTGTTTTCAGGCAATGGCAATACCGTAAAAAGCCTCTTCATGGATTTTCCGCTTTGGCTTTTCTATCTGCCATAATTCCGGTGCTTTCGCATTCTTAATTGCGTTCAACCCGGAAATTCCATGAACTCCAACAATACAACGAGAGGCGGGGCACTGGTCTTGGCATGGTTCGTCCTGTGCGGCGCAGCGTGTGCCGCCGGGCCCGTAGCGCCCAAGCCAGGCAGTGCCCCGACAGCCGATGCACTCGGCGATTCAAGCGCGCGCCGCAGTCTTCTGACCAACGGCGCGGCCGACGAACCGCAGTCAACAGTGAATGGCAACGTCGCGGAACTGCAGCAAATGATTCGCGACGGCAGGGTAAAGGAATTGCGCACCACGTATAACGGCAGCTATGGCGCGAGCTTGCTGTTTTATCCCGATGAAATGACGTTTTATATTGCATTGTTTCAGCAAAAGAAATTCTGGCGCGTGGTCAAGACTCAAGTGGATTCCCGTGCGGAAACCATTTACGCGGACTTTGCCAAGAACAGTGCGGCACTCGCCGATACCGAGATTCGCCGGACCAAGCTCGAAGCCGAGAAAAGCTTTGCGGACCGGCTGATCGCGGTCCAGCAAGGGCGTGCCAATCGTCTGCAAGCCGACCTCGATGTCGCGCGCGCGCAGCAAAGCCAGGTCGCCGACAGGCAGGCTGAGCAACAGGAAGCAATCCGTTCACTGCGTGCGGAGCAGGACGCAGCGCAAGCGCAATTGCGTGCATTGCAAACAAAGGTTCAAGATCTCCAGCGCCAGTCGGATGTCGACCTGATGCCATTGCCAAAGTGAAGGGCGCCTGAGCGCGTCAAACTTCCTGATGTTGGTTTGGCTGCCCGCGTTCCGATCGCTCGCAATGCATTTCAAATTGAGAAAAAGCGGCCGCATTAGCGGCCGCTTTTCATTTCCGGCGCAGTAATGAAGCGTCAAAAGTTTTCCGATTGTTCACGTTTATAGGTTATTTCCTAAATCGCTCGAACGTGTTTCATTTATTAGGAATTATCCAGTTAGGAATGCTAGTTTTCACGTGCTAACATGCCGCGCGATTTCGGATTCCAGATC
This sequence comes from Caballeronia sp. LjRoot29, assembly GCF_964252755.1. NCBI lineage: Bacteria > Pseudomonadati > Pseudomonadota > Betaproteobacteria > Burkholderiales > Burkholderiaceae > Caballeronia > Caballeronia sp. LjRoot29. The sequence continues at coordinate 19,367 of NZ_CAXUPU020000040.1, forward strand.
ATTTTCAAGATCCGGATCGAAGGCTTGAGGCGAATAGGTGGCTGTGAAAATCGGGTAACTGTCTGATGACCCATCCAGTACGCATTTGTCTCGATATCTCAGTCACACGTCAATTTAAGAATGGTAAACAAGATGTCCAATAAACTAATCGCTGCAGGTCTGTTGTCGATCGGCGCGCTCGCCGGCTGCTCTACGGCTTCGGGTCCGACTTTCAACGCCAACCAGATCCAGACGGCCAACGGCGCGCAGGTTTATCGCGTGGAATGTCATGGCTTGTTCGAAGGCGTGGCGGCATGCGTGAAGCAGGCCCAGAAAATTTGCGGCGACAAGCCCGCATACAAGCTCGAAACCATGGAACGCCTGCGCGCGCCGTCGGAAGATGCGGCTGACCCGCGTGTCTTGACGTTCCAGTGCGGCGCGCCTGCTCAGGCTGAAGCTGCACCGGCGCCGATGCCGGCTCCGGTCCCGCAGGCCGCTCCGGAAATGCCCCGCCAGATCGATTTGAGCGGTGACGCTAACTTCGCTACCGACAGCGCTTCGCTGACGCCGAAGGCAACCGACACGCTCGACGAGTTCGTGTCTGCTGCCCAGGGCGTGACGTTGCGTCAGGTCGCGGTGGCGGGCTACACCGATTCAACAGGTTCGGCGTCGCATAACCGCCAGTTGTCGCAACGCCGTGCGGAATCGGTGATGCAGTACCTGAAGAGCCATGGCCTGCGTTCGCAAAGCTACACGGCGCAAGGTTTTGGCGCGTCGAATCCGGTTGCATCGAACTCGACCGTTGCCGGCCGCGCAAAGAATCGCCGCGTCGAAATTCGCGTCAGCACGCAGCAGCAGTAATCCGTGTCGTGAGTCTTGATGCGCTGGACGTTGTTTCCCGGCGTCCAGAAGCGTAAAACCCCCGCAAGCGCTTAGCGCTTGCGGGGGTTTTTTATGTTCTGCCCGATCTATCGGCTACTTTTCAGAACGTTCAGAACAACGTGAGTTGCGCGCGTCCTGGGCCACCTTCAAGCGTCAGCAGATGTTGCTTACGCTCTACGCCGCCCGCATAGCCGGTCAGCTCGCCATCGGCGCCTATCACGCGATGACACGGCACGATGATCCCCACGGGATTGCGCCCATTCGCTCCGCCCACGGCTCGTGATGCCCCGGCGGCGACACCCATCCGGCGCGCAAGATCGCCGTAGGTCGAGGATGTGCCGAACGGGATCTCTTGCAACGCCGCCCACACACGTTGCTGGAACTCGGTGCCGTTGAGTCGCAACGGGACGGAAAACACGGTGCGCTCACCGGCGAAGTACTCGGCGATCTGTTCCATCGCCACGATGATTGCACGTGACTTCGGCGCTCCTGTATCGATAAGGCCGGCGGGAAAATGCTTCTGGCCGACGAAGAACAATCCCGTCAGGTAATCGTCCTCCGCGCGATACGCGAGATGGCCCAGTGGGCTCGGTGCAATGTGGCATTCGATCAAGATACGTCTCCGGCCAGTTTTTTAACGCTCAGATGAACGGATTATCCGTCTTGCCCGCTGGCTTCGGCGTTTCATCGGCGAGTTTAGCGGGTAGGTTTGCGTCATTCTGCAGGGCATCGACGATAGCGTTGACCGCCTTTTGCAGCGCGAGCGCCGTGGTCAAGCCAGTCTTGTCGCGGGCGATTTCCAGGTCGCCGGAAATGGACAGCCGGGCGGTGTCGTTGGCGATCACGAGCGCGTCGCCGTTGATGTTGAGCGTATCGGAATCGTTGGCAAACGGCTGAAACGGCTTAGACACCTTTTAGTCCTCCAATGCGTTGGTCTTTCAGCGTTTCCGGAATGCCGGGAAATTGCAGACCACTCATGTTTTCCAGTTCGCGCACCGTCTTCACGGTGTATTCGTTTGTCGGCGTGTTCTCGACCAGCACTGCAAACGCCAGGTCGCGTCCGGGTAAATACACTACCTTATACAACTGCGTGGGCACGAGCACACGTGACTCACCAATGGTTTGCAACTGCCGACCCGAAAACAGCGGGCCGGTGACCACGTAGGCATCGCCGGATTGCTCCACCAGCCGTCGCACGGACTGTTCTATGCGCGACCAGATGCGCCGGTTGTTCGACGGATTTTGCGGCACGACGTTCGCTAGAGAGAACGATTCTGCCATGCCTTTTTTGTCCCAGCGATCGCCGGCCGGACTCATATGGCCGCGATCGTAGCCGCTCTTCTTGTAGTCCGAGAGCGTGGCGCTATCGCCGGGCGGCAATTTTTTATCGACGAAAAAACGATTGGTGCGGGTGTTGTCGCGGGCATCGTCGATGTGCTCGGCCGTCAGGTGCTCCGCCGACCACAACGGCCCGTGTGTCACGCCGGAGTGGAGGACCGCGAAGTCGGAATAACAAAGTTGCTGCGTCGAGGCGCGCATCTTGGTATTGACGACAATGGGCGCCCGGCCACCGGGACTGAACTGGGAACAGTCGCTGGCAGCGAAAACATTGAGGGATACGGTAGCGCCAAGCGCAGCCAGCAAGGAGGCAAGGAACGTCAAGCGGATTTTCATGCGGCGTGCGAGGTCGGTGTTCATCCAGGTGAGTCGAGGCGGGAGTATAAGGCGCTGGGGGCTATCGCGTGGTGGTGAGATCGATGCTTGTCGAAGCTATCCACACTGCCGGCGGCAAAAACGCACACGCGATAAAATTCCCCGGCCGTCACAAGGTGCCTGTTTGCATCGTGGGGCCACGACCTTGCTGGGATTGTTCTAGCTTCTCCCTTGTTTCCATTTGCGAGCTTCCGCGCCCATGACTTCGATTAGCCGCGTGCTTTGCGCAGTGTTAGCTTTAGCCGTATCGATTGCATCGGCATCACCCGCCTTCGCCGATTCGGCCGCGTCCAGCGCTTCCAGCGTTTCCGCCACTTCGAGCGATCAACCCGCGGCCGCTTCCTCTCCGCCATCAGCCGGCAACGACGGTCCCGCGTACGGTCCCGAACTCCAGGGCTTCGACTATCCGTATCCGGTGGGCCGGTTCGCGATTTCATCGCAGCGGCAAATCGTGCGCATGGCGTATATGGATGTTGCGTCCAAGCGTCCGAACGGACGGACCGTCGTGCTCCTGCACGGCAAGAACTTTTGCGCAGCGACGTGGAAGGAAAGCATCGACGTGTTGACCGATGCAGGGTATCGCGTGATCGCGCCGGACCAGATCGGCTTTTGCAAATCGACCAAACCGGTGCGGTATCAGTACACGTTCCAGCAACTGGCGCGCAACACGCACGCGTTGCTCGCGGCGCTGGGCGTGAAGAAAGCGACGCTCGTCGCGCATTCCACGGGCGGCATGATCGCGGTGCGATACGCGCTGATGTATCCGCAAGAGACCGAGCAGCTCGTGCTGGTGAATCCGATCGGTCTGGAGGACTGGAAGGCAAAGGGTGTGCCGTCCATTTCGATCGATGACTGGTACGCGCGCGAGTTGAAAACCAGCGCCGACGGCATTCGCAAATACGAGCAAGCCACGTATTACGCGGGTCATTGGGACGCGCGTTACGAGCCGTGGGTGCAGATGCTGGCGGGGATGTATCGCGGGGCGGGCAAGGATGTTGTAGCGTGGAATTCAGCCTTGCTCTACGACATGATTTATACGCAGCCGGTTGTCTATGAGTTTGGGCAGATCAGGACGCCGACGTTATTGCTGATCGGCGATAAGGACACCACCGCGATTGGCAAGGATCTCGCGCCGCCGGAAATCCGGCCGACGCTCGGGCGTTATCCGGAGCTGGCAAAACATGCGGTGGAGACGATCCCCGGTGCGAAGCTGGTCGAGTTTGCGGAGCTGGGGCATGCGCCGCAGATGCAGGACCCGAAGGCGTTTCATCAGGCATTGCTCGCAGGACTGGCAGCGCTTGGTGAGAATGGCAAGTGAGAGGGCGCTGATAAAAACCACCATGAAACCCTGGCCACCGATATGAAGACGTTCCTGCTGTACGTTGTGACCGCCGTCGCCGAGATAATGGGCTGCTATCTTCCCTATCGATGGCTGAAGGAGGGCGGGTCCCCGTGGCTTCTCGTCCCGGGTGCTGTGGCGCTCGCACTTTTCGCCTGGTTGCTCACGCTGCATGCCAGCGCCGCCGGTCGAGTATATGCCGCGTACGGCGGCGTTTATATCGCCGTGGCGATCATGTGGTTATGGATCGTCGAACGGATTCGCCCCACGACCTGGGATCTCGCCGGCGTCGCAATCGCGCTGGCCGGCATGAGCGTGATCGCGTTTCAGCCGCGCGGCTGAGATCGAGCTGACAGGTGCGATCACATACTCGATCACAAACGCGCGGCGTCGAACCAGTCAGGTCGCAAGCGCCAGCAACGCAAACGTCGCGAGCCAGTGTTCGCCCATGTAGTCCCCCGCCACATGCGCCAGTCCCGCTGAAAGATGAGCGTTCGCCGTGGCATTGAGCAAGCCGATACGCACATCGCCCGCGGGCAGTGCACGCGCGAGCGAACGCTGGCACCACGCTCGGCTCAGGTTCAGGCCATCGAGGTGAGCAAGCTTGCCGTCGCTGCGGTCTGACACGGTCGCCGGCACGAACAACGTGGCGGGTTCGCTCACGTTCAGCCGGGGCAGGAAGCGGTCAAACCAGCCGGCGAATTCGGCCGGGGGTAACACCCGCCGCATCAACTCGGCTTCCATGAGCGACGACGATAAAAATTCATCGCCGCCCGGTTCCCACGCCTGACAATCCGCATCGTTCAGATACCAGCGGCGCGCGGTGTCGGCGATCAGCGTTTCTAGCGCCGTGTCACCCACTTGCCGTGCATAACCGATAGCCAGCGTCAGCGCGAACGCCGTATTGAAATGCGTGCCCACCCGCAGCGGATACGTCAATTTCGGCAGGTACTCCGTGAAACGCTCGACAAACGCGTGCGCAAGCGGCGCCAGGGTCGCGGACCAGCGCTGGCCTTCAACTGATTGCATCGAATGAAGCTGGCCGGCAAGCGCAAGCAACCATGCCCAGCCGTACGGACGCTCGAAACCGCGTGCCTCCGGACGCTGCAAGTACGCGACTTCGGCGGCGACATTGGTATCGGTGAAATGCGAGTCGATGAGCGCACGAATGTCAGCCGCTTCCGGCAACGCGGGGAAACGGTCGACAAGCCGCGCGATCAACCAGTATCCGTGAACGCACGAGTGCCAGTCGAAGCTGCCATAGAAGATTGGATGGAGCGCGCGCGGGCCTTGTGCATCGGCGACGCTGCCCATTACGTGATCGAGCTTGTTCGGGTATTCGCGGGTCAGGTGGCCAAGTGCGAGCCGGGCGAATTTCGATGCCAGGGCGGCGTCGAGCGTGTGATGCGTTTGATGCGTTTGGTCGGACTGCGGGTTCATGCGGTTCTCCAGAAAAACCAGGCGTCCGCAATTATGGCAAGACTTCGGCTCAGGGATCGCTTGAATAGAGAACGGCAGTGCGCGGGCGGAAGCCTGGTTGCTCGTCACTTAGTTTGGTGACTTAGGGTAATTACTAAATTCTTTCAATACGGGTAATCGTAAGGTTTAACTATGGGCGCTTCAGGCTTACATCAGGTTCGCTGCAAGTCGTTGATCTAGCGGGGGTTCGAAGCGCAAAAAGGCTTTTCGGCGTTTTTATCGAGTTCGTATTTTGACAAAAAACTTTCCGATGAACTTAGGTTGTAAGCTGAATTGTGGTTGACCGTCATCTTGCATCAACCCGCTTCTCGTCGTATAAACTGGCGCGCCAACGCCCCTCAGGGCGGACCATTCCCGCATCAGTTCGGCGCAAGAGCGGACACAAGCCGCCGTTTTCAACACGCGACAGGAGTTTCAACCAGCATGGCCGACACCACCCTCTCAACTTCAGCCGATACCCGCCGCCGCGTTCTCGCGATCGTCGGCGCTTCATCGGGAAATCTCGTCGAGTGGTTCGACTTTTATATCTACTCGTTCCTCGCGCTGTACTTCGCGCCGGCGTTCTTTCCAAGTGGGAACCCGACTACGCAGTTACTCAACACGGCGGGCGTGTTTGCAGCGGGTTTCCTGATGCGGCCGATTGGCGGCTGGATGTTCGGCCGTATTGCCGACAAACACGGCCGCCGTACCTCGATGATGATTTCCGTGCTCATGATGTGCGCCGGCTCGCTCGTGATCTGCTTCTTGCCGACCTACGCGAGCATTGGCGCATGGGCGCCGTTCTTCCTGCTGATCGCCCGGCTGTTCCAGGGCTTGTCGGTGGGCGGTGAATACGGCACGAGCGCGACCTATATGAGTGAAGTGGCGCTGCAGGGGCGGCGCGGTTTCTTCGCATCGTTTCAGTATGTGACGCTGATCGGCGGACAGCTTGCCGCGTTGCTCGTGCTGGTTGTTTTGCAGCAGTTATTGACCACGGAAGAATTGAGAGCGTGGGGCTGGCGTATCCCGTTCGGGATCGGCGCGCTCGCGGCGGTCGTGTCGCTGTATCTGCGGAAATCGCTCGATGAAACCACCACGGCTGAAACCCGCAAGCTGAAGGAGGCCGGCACGCTTCGCGGTCTCATGCAGCATAAAGGCGCATTCCTCACTGTGATTGGTTTCACGGCGGGCGGATCGCTGATCTTCTATACGTTCACCACGTACATGCAGAAATATCTGGTGAACACCGCCGGCATGCATGCCAAGACGGCCAGCAACGTGATGACCGGGGCGTTGTTCATCTACATGATCATGCAGCCCGCATTCGGCGCGTTGTCGGACCGGATCGGCCGGCGCAAGTCGATGCTCTGGTTCGGCGGCCTCGCCACTTTCTGCACTGTTCCGCTCCTGTCCGCGTTGAAGGACGTCACGAGTCCGGTCCTGGCGTTTGTTCTGGTGGTGGTCGCGCTGGCTATCGTGAGCCTCTACACGTCGATCAGCGGGCTGATCAAGGCCGAAATGTTCCCGGCGGAAGTACGCGCGCTGGGTGTGGGTTTGTCGTATGCGGTCGCGAACGCGGTGTTCGGCGGGTCAGCGGAATACGTGGCGTTGTTCCTGAAATCGATCGGTAGCGAGTCGACCTTCTACTGGTACGTGACGGCACTGTGCGCGATTTCCTGGATCGTCTCGTTGCGGATGCGCGATTCGTCGAAGGAAGGGTATTTGCGCGACGTGCCTTGATGAATTGATTCATGTGATTGATGGGACTGATGCGATGCAAACCCGGCGTGAGCCGGGTTTTGCGCGAGATCGAGCACGTCAATCGCTCAGGTCGTCTATCAGGCAGCTAATCTGGCGGGCATGGCATCGAGTTCGGCTACGGTCCTGCGCAGTCCCTCGAAGATACGGTCCGCGACTCTCGCCGGAAAATCCTCCGGCAACTCAGCTGACACACGTTCGATGACACCGGGCGTTTGTGCAATCAGCCGCTGGATGATCGGCTCCGCATCCTGTCCATATGAGCATCGCGGCGCCATTGCGTTGAAGTGGCGGCGCTGGATATCGCGGAAAGCGTAGTGACGGTTCTTGCCCGACACGGCCATGGCGAGCTTTGCCTTGAACCACGACCACTGGCTTGCTCCCTTCCCCTCGACCGGCCAGATCGACATGACGTCATAAAGCGGCGTCAGCCGATACTGTCCTCCCGCCAGCAGCCGGATGCTGAAGTTCTTCGCGTGCCCATCCGGAGCCGCCAGCAGCCAGAAGAGTATCTGCGTGGTCAGCAGCGTTTCGATGTCTTCCTTGGCCGTCTCGGACTGCTGAAGCACTTGCGCCAGATCGATCACCCCCGGGCCGCCTTCGTTCTCGTATTTCTTGTAAGAGGGGAGCCCCATCACCTGGCAAAAGTCCTCTTGCGGCAGCCTCAGGATCCACTTGCCGCTCGAGTGCATCTGGCGGTCAAATCGTTTGACGCTCAGCGCGCGTTGCCGGCCAAAGGTCTTGATCTCCGTTTCAGCGACCGGCAAGCCGTAAGCCTGCAGGAGATGCATGCACAACCATTCGTTTTCAACCGACTTGGTGAGATCCGCGCGCCGATTCCCCACCAGGCCAAGCGGGAGCTTCAGGATATGCGTGGTCGGCGTAGCGCCGTGGGGCTTCATCCACTGACCCTCGTGCCAGAGGAGCGCTGTCTTTTCCTGCGCACCGGCGAGAGAAATCCGGAAGTCGTCATCGTCGTTCTGGGGGCCAAACGTGCCGCTGCCGGCAGTCTGGTTCAGGAGTGTCTCGATTTCTGAGTCACTGAGCGGAGTACCATCGATCCGTTCGACGCCAGTGGGCTCCTCGTCTACGCCCAGTAGCTGGACCGCGCCGACGCAGTCCCGGCCAATGGCCTGCAAGAGATCGAACGCATCCAGGGTGTCGGTGCGAAATCGCTGGCCGATGCGCTTTCGAATGGCTTCGCTGTCAGGCAGCAGGTTGTCGAAGTAGTTGAGTACCCGATCGCCTTTGAGCGGGGCGTTATCGAGCGGAATTGGCAGCGACAACGAGAGAGGCCGGCTCAGCTCGGAGGCAGTCCACTCGGCGTCGTAGGCGAATTCCATTGGGCCGCGGGTTGGAATGTGCCAGATACCCATTCGTACGCCGTTGACCCATACCGACAGCGCTCGGGAATGTGGCTTGCGTCCAGCCATTACCACTCCAGCGCTGACGGGTGGGAAGCGGGGACGGACGAACCCTTGTCCAATACCTGGAGTTGCAGTTCGTATGCGCCAAGTAGGGTCAGCAACTGATCGAGCGTTAGCGCGCCGGAATTAGCCTCCAGCGTTGATACGCGACTTTGGCTGACACCGAGTCTGGAGGCCGCTTCGGCCTGGGTGAGGCCCGCGCGCCGACGGCCGGCCGCGAGAATTTGGCCCATTTGGTAAGGCGTTGCGATGGTCTGCTGCATGATAATTATCTCTCACACGAATAAATGCACTTTATTCCTCTGGCAGATATTTGTCAATTATGCGTGTGGCAGATATTCGGCAATTATCTGCCACACGCATAATTGCCGTTTATTCGCGTGACAGATATTCTGGAATAAGACATGGCGGCACTTCGCGTGGTTGCCCTTAAACCACGCGCTTGCTGTTGATTCTGCGGGTTTTTACCGCGTGCAAGACAAAACGCGCATTATTGAGATACCGGTAAGATTGCGGTCAGATGCCCACTTAGGCGACGCCCCCGATACGATCCGGCTCGTCGCCGTGATGACGGGCTCGCCAGGACCTAAGCGTCAAGCGCAGGTGAAACAGCCGCGCGGCGTTTGCGAGTCCGTCTGCTTGGAGACTAGCCCATGGAAGATTTCGATGAAACGCTGTACCTCGTGTGGCGAGCCAACTTGAATGTGCTCGCTGGATCGCCGGCTGGCGGCGCGAGGATTGCCCGCATGATGAGTTTTTCCCCGTCGTACATGAAACTGATCCTGGCCGGAAGGCGTGATTTCAGTGAGGAATTCGTACGGGGCGTGGAAACCGTCACTGGTTTGCCGCCGCGCTGGCTGGACGAGCGCCGCGACCGGCGCGACATCCCGCCCGAAACCCAGCGCGCGATGGACGAGGAAACGCCCGCTGCCGTGTTCCGCGGCAATGCGCACCCGGCGCCCAAGCGGCCCGTGCTGCGAGGGCCGGAACCGCTGCTCTCACAGACCGAGGCGACCCGGCGCATCGCCGATCAGGCGCTCCAGCAAGTGGAGACGCATCGGCGTGACCAGATGTTCCGGCGCAACCGCGACCTGTTGTTGACTGACCTGCGCCGCGTGGAGCGGCAGCTTTCGATGGTCCAGCTCGATGGCATCAACGCGAAGGCGGAGGATTTGCGCGCGTCGGGCAAACTGGACGACCCGGTGAAAGCCGATCTTGCCGGACGGATCGAGCAGATCGACAAACACCGCGCAATGCTCATGCAGCATGTGGACAAGCTCGCGACGTTGCTGGCCGGTCTCGACGATTAGCGCGAGCCGACTATCGCGTCCGTTTGTTCTGGCTGTCGTGACGCTTCGGTTCTGGGGCAGCTTGATGATCGACCGAGATCGCGACCGGGTCGCTTGCGGGAAAACTCTCGTCCAGCGCTTCGTCCAGGGCGTCCTCGCGATGATTTGCGTCTGCCTTCGCTTTCGGCTTGCTGCGCGGCGGTGTTTTCGGTTGCGGCATGACAACGCTCCTTTAGTGGACCAGCAGATTTTCACTATAGCAGCGCGATGGCGCGCGTGCTGTCATGCACCGGCGTTGCCCTTGGTGTCAGCCCGCAAGCCGCGATATGCCGTCGGCCGAACCCCCGTCCACTTCCTGAACGCGCGATGAAATGCGCTAGGTTCCGCGAACCCGAGCGCATGCGCAATCTCCGCGATGGTCTGCGTCGTATCGGCAAGCCGCGCGATGGCGAGATCTCGCCGCAGCGCATCGCGGATCGACTGATAGGTTGCGCCCTCTTGTTTCAGGCGGCGTCTGAGCGTGGCTTCTGCCATGTTCAGCGCCGCCGCCATGCGTTCGCTATCCGGCCAGTCGATGGGCGGCAGCTGCCGCAATTTGCGTCGAATCCGTGCGGCGAGCGAATCGGGATTGCGATATTTAACGATGAAATTAGCCGGCGCCTCGCGCAGGAAAACCTTCAGCGTGGCGGCCGTCTGAACGACCGGCAACGTGGCGCAGTCCGGCGCGAGATCGACATACGACGCAGGTTGGTCGAAGAACATTGCATCGCAGAACATTAGCCGATATTCGTCGCTTGCTGCCGGTTCCGGGCAGCGCAGATGGGCCGTCAGCACCGGGATGCGACGCCCGACCAGCCAGCACAACAAACCATAGATCATGATGAACGCGGTCGCGTAAGCGAACATCGGGCGAGCTTTATTAGAGGTATTGGTATCGACAAGGCGAATTCTCACGCGGGCTTCGTTGGTACCGATTTCGCATCGCAGGTCGTCCAGCACGAGTCGCAGGAAACTCGCGATGCGGGTCAGTGCCTGGCTTGCGTCGCGCGACCCCAACGCCGCATGACAAAGCAACGTGAAGCTGCCGCGACGCATCGGATGACTGTCCTGGCCGAAGAATTCATCGTCGAGCGCATCGGCAATGGCGCTCCACAAGCGGCCATATTGCGCCGCCGACACGCGGGCAAGCGGCGCCTCGAGCGTGGCGGGATGGATGCCCGCTTGCTCCAGTAACGCGACCCGTGCCACGCCGCGACGCTCGGCGCACCGCAGTGCTTCTTCGACGAAATCCGCCGCTATGGTCCCGCGTTCGTTGCCTTGGCGGCGTGATGTTTTGAGAGTGGGCACTGCAGCGTTGGGTCGCCGATCATGCGGGCTTTTCGGTGTTGGGGTAGTCACTAGGTGGCGCATTCGCTCGGGAAGCTTGATCGTTTCAGGCATCGGCAGACGGATGTATCACGCCTAGAATCAGGCGTGAGGCTTTTTGCCATCCACCTGACTGTTTCATCGCTTAAGCGCAGCAGTGTAAGCCCACAGCGTTCTTCTGTATTCCACACGAGCCCGACCAACATGATCGACAGTTTCCTGACCGATGACCAACGCATGATCCGCGATGCCGCGCGCGATTTCGCCACCGAAGTACTGGCGCCGCACGCGGGCCAATGGGACCGCGACGCCGCCTTGCCGGATGAAGTCGTGAAGCAACTCGGCGAGCTCGGCTTGCTTGGCATGATCGTACCCGCCGAGTGGGGCGGCACGTTCAGCGACTACGTGGCGTATGCGTTGGCTATCGAAGAAATCGCAGCGGGTTGCGCGTCCTGCTCCACGCTGATGGCCGTGCACAATTCCGTTGGCTGCGGACCGATTCTCGCATTCGGCACTGAAGCGCAAAAGGCCGAATATCTGCCGAAACTGGCAACGGGCGAGATGATCGGCGCGTTCGCGCTGACGGAGCCGCAAGCAGGATCGGAGGCGAACAACCTGAAGACACGCGCGATTGAACGCGACGGCCAGTGGGTGCTTTCCGGCGCGAAGCAGTTCACGACGAATGGCGCGCGCGCCGGCATGGCGATCGTGTTCGCCGTGACCGATCCGGAGCTTGGGAAGAAGGGCTTGTCGGCGTTCATCGTACCGACGAATACGCCTGGTTTTAATGTGGGGCGGCCCGAGCACAAGATGGGCATCCGCGCCTCCGATACCTGCCCGATTTCCCTCGAGGATTGCGCGATTCCTGCGGCCAACTTGTTGGGCGCGCGCGGCGAAGGATTGAAGATCGCGCTGGCTAACCTGGAGGGCGGGCGCATTGGTATCGCGGCGCAGGCGGTGGGCATTGCACGCGCGGCATTCGACGCGGCCCGTGCTTATTCCCACGAACGCGTGCAGTTCGGCAAGCCGATCAAGGAGCATCAGTCGGTAGCCAACCTTCTCGCCGATATGCAGACCAGCCTGAACGCCGCGCGACTGCTCGTGTTGCACGCGGCGCGCATGCGCACTGAAGGCTTGCCGTGCCTGAGTGAAGCGTCGCAGGCGAAGCTGTTTGCATCGGAGATGGCGGAGCGGGTTTGCTCGCAGGCCATCCAGATTCATGGCGGTTATGGGTATCTGGAAGACTATCCGGTCGAGCGCCATTATCGCGATGCCCGCATCACGCAGATCTACGAAGGCACGAGCGAAGTACAGCGCATGGTGATCGCGCGGCAGCTTTAAGGCGCATGAAGGTCGCCCGCGATGCCATGCGGAGACACCGCTAGCGGTTTGGACAGTTCGACAAGCGGCGAAGCCCTGCACGAAGGCTTCGCCACTTTTTTATGGCTCCCGCATACACTCACTTTTAGCTCCCGCGAAAGCTCACCTTGATCGCAGCTCACTCTCCCGAATAGACTCACCGTTTGCATCCTGCAGGTTCTCACCGGTGTTTTAGTTTCGATCTCGCGACGAAGCAGCAAGCATGGTGGGAATTTATAAGGATAGCTATCTATTTTAAAAATCGGCCTCGCAAGCAAGCCGGCGATTCGGCCTGCGGCATTCGGCGGACGATTTCTTCATACGATTTAAGCCGGGATGATTCCGACCGAAAGTGGTGAGGGATTTCTAGGTGTATACCCCTGACCCTATTGCGTTGAAGTTATCGATATACCGATAATATTGTCATGGATGTGAAAACTGCAGTGCGCGTCTTTGACGTTATCAACCTGTTTGCCGAAGTCCGGCAACCGATGATCTACAGCGAGATTGCGCGTCGAACCGAAATCCCTTTGTCGAGTTGTCATGCGCTTTTGCAGACGATGGTGGCAAAGGGTTATCTCTATGCGCCGGGCGTAAAAGCGGGTTATTACCCGACGCAGCGCTTGTTGCATGTCGCTCGCGACATTTGCAGCGAGGATCCGCTCACGCTGCTGTTCCAGCCGTTGCTCACGGCGTTGCGCGATGCGACCGGAGAAACGGCCGGGCTCGCGACGCTCGCAGGCAATCGAGTCGTTTATCTCGACGTCATGGAATCGCGTCAGAAAATTCGATACAGCGACGAACCCGGCGGTTTCATGTTTGTCCATGCCAGCGCGGCAGGCAAGGCGCTGCTCGGCGCATTGCCGGTGGATGCGCGCCGGCGCCTCCTCGACAGCTGCGAGCCGCTGAGCGCATCGACTGATGGTTCAGTGATTGATCGCGCGGCGCTGGAGGTGGAAGTGGAACAGGGCGTGACGCTTGGCTGGCATCGTTCGACCGGAGAGAACGTTGAGGACGTGGCGGGCCTCGCGAAGGGATTCTCGATTCACGGCGAGGCGTTCGCGCTCGTTATTGGCGGCCCGAAGGCACGCTTGCTGAAGAACCAGGAGCACGCGGTCGCGGCGCTCCTCGATGTTTTCGACCGGATACCGCAGACGCTGATTGGCTAGCGGCAGCAGTGATCCTGGTCGCGCCGACTGCTCTGCACGTCGTGCAAGGAGAAGAACATGCAGGATCAGAGGCGCTGGAAAAATAGGCCTGACGGGTCGAACTGGGGCGATTTCGGCCCCGACGATCAACTTGGACGACCGAACCTGATCACATCGGAACAAGTGTTGAAAGGTGCGCGCGAGATTCGCGCGGGTCTGAGTTTTTGCCTGTCCCTGCCGCTGGATTATCCAGGTGATAGCAAGCTTAACGTGCGTCGTCATCCGCCGGTTTTACGGCCCACGACAAAGGACGGTTTGCCTTACGTGAACTTTCCGTTCGCGCGCATGGAGGAGCAGGCGACCGATGTCGTCAGCGACGATCAAGTGCTCATGAGTTTGCAATATTCCACCCAATGGGATTCGCTCGCGCATGTGGGCGCGCTCTTTGATGCCGATGGCGACGGCGTGGCGGAAAGCGTCTACTACAACGGTTACAAGGCGAACACCGACGTAGTCGGACCCATGGAATACCGTCGCGAGGACGCGTTCGCGCCGCACGAATGCGGGAGCGAACATAGCCACGCGGAAGCGCTCGGTATCGAAAATCTGGCGGTAAAAGGCATGCAGGGACGCGGCGTGCTTGTCGATCTCGTGGCGCATTACGGGCGCGAGCATCGCACCGTGGGTTACGACGACCTGATGTTCGCGATTGACGCAGACAAGGTACAGGTCGAACGCGGTGACATGCTGCTGCTGCGTACCGGGTTCGCTGAACTCGTGCTGGAGATGAATCGTCATCCCGACGAAGCCGTGCTCAACAGTCAATGCTGTGCACTCGACGGCCGCGACGAGCGGCTCTTGCAGTGGCTGGCCGACTCGGGCATCGCTGCGCTGGTGGCGGACAATTATGCAGTCGAGCGTTATCCCGCACGTCCGGCGCAAGGTCAAGAAGGTCACTATCCGCTGATGCCGCTGCATCATCATTGTTTGTTCAAGCTGGGTTTGCCGCTTGGCGAGCTCTGGTATCTGCACGATCTGGCGGTCTGGCTGCGCGCCAACGGGCGCTCGCGCTTCATGCTCACGGCGCCCCCGCTGCGTTTGCCGGGCGCGATGGGTTCGCCCGTGACGCCGATCGCAACCGTCTGATTTTTTAAAGTACACGACATGACACGAGAACGAGTTTTGATTACCGGCGGCGCGGCCGGGATTGGTGCGGCCTGTGCCGAGCGCTGTGAAGCGGATGGCTTCGAAGCGGTTGTGATCGATCGCGTAGGCAAGGGCTTGATCGCTGATCTTTCGGATATCGAAGCAACAAGGAAAGCGCTTGACCAGGCGCTCGCGGGAGGCCCGATCACTCGGTTAATCAACAACGTCGGCGTGGTGGTCCCGGCCGGCGCAGGCGAACAAAGTATCGAAGAACTCGAACTCGCGTGGTCCCTGAATGTGCGTTGCGCGATGCAGTGCATGCAGGCGCTGCTGCCTGGCATGCAGGCCGCGGGTTTCGGCCGTATCGTGAATATGTCTTCGCGCGCAGCGCTAGGCAAGGAACTACGTACTGCGTACTCGGCGACCAAGGCCGCGTTGATCGGCATGACGCGCGTATGGGCGCTTGAACTCGGCCGTCATGGCATCACGTCGAACGCAATTGGCCCTGGCCCCATTCGCACTGAACTCTTCGATCGCGCGAACCCGCCGGACAGTCCGCGTACGCGCGCGATTGTCGAGAGCGTGCCGGTGAAACGCGTGGGCACGCCGGAAGATATCGCGCACGCCGCGTCCTATCTCCTCGATGCCCGCAGCGGTTTTGTCACCGGTCAGGTGCTCTATGTGTGCGGCGGAATGACAATCGGCGTAGCGGGAGTTTGAGATGAGCACGGCAGATTTCCGGCGTGTGGCGATCGTGGGGGCGGGGAGTATCGGCGTTGCATTCGCTGTGGTATTTGCGCGCGCGGGATGGCCCGTGCACCTGTTCGATCCCGATGCGTCCCGTCGCGATGCAGCCCCTGGAGAGATCACGCAGCGCCTGAACGAACTGGCGCGCTTTGGCTTGCTCGACGAAGCCGCTGACGCGGTGGCGGCGCGGGTCCAGTTGGCAACGTCCGTAGAAGAGGCCGTCGCCGACGCGGATCTCGTGCAGGAATGCGCACCCGAGCGAGTGGATATCAAGCGTGCGTTATTTGCGCAATTCGATGCCGCCGCGCCCGCTACGGCGATCTTCGCCAGCGCTTCATCGGCTTTGACGGCATCAAGCTTCGTCAATGACCTGCCCGGAAAGCATCGTTGCCTGATTGCGCATCCGGGCAATCCGCCGTACCTCATTCCCGTGATCGAGATTGTGCCCGCGCCTTTTACCGCGCATGACGTCACGCAACGCACGCTGCAACTTTTCCGCGATGCCGGCTTGCAACCCGTGCTGGTATCGAAGGAAATCGAGGGTTTCGTTTTCAACCGGTTGCAGGGCGCCGTGCTGCGCGAAGCATATTGCCTCGTGCGCGACGGCGTTGCGACCGTCGAGGACATAGATACAGTGATGCGCGATGGCCTCGGCTTGCGATGGTCCGTGATCGGACCATTCGAAACGGTGGATCTCAATACGCGCGGCGGCATCAGCTCGCATGCGCAGAAGATGGGCCCTGCATACGAACGCATGGGCGCGGAGCGCGGTCAGCACGATCCGTGGACACCGGAGCTTGTTGAGAAAGTAGCCGCGGCAAGGCGCGCAGCGGTGCCGCTTGAACAATGGGAAGAACGCGTGGCATGGCGCGACCGGGCATTGATGGCGCTGACCCGCTACCGGCGCTTAATGAGTTCAGAAAAAGAATCCTGAGAGCCGAACGAGCCGCTGGCGCCACTGGCCATTATTGGCAAAAATTTCGCTTAACTAAATAATACTTCAGAGACATTGCAATGCAGAAAATAACGGGATTTTTCACCGAACTGATGCGCAAGTATTTGCCCGATCCGTTTGTATTCGCGATCGGGCTAACCATTCTCACCATGATCCTTGCCGTATTGGTGCAGGGCCAGGGCATCGTGGCGCTGACAACGAGCTGGGGCAAGGGCTTCTGGACGCTGCTCGCATTCACCACGCAAATGGCCGTGATTCTCGCGATGGGTTACGTGCTCGCGACCGCGCCGCTGACCGAGCGATTCCTCGATCGAATCGTCATGCGAGTGCACGATCCGCGCATGGCGATCATTGTTGCAACGCTGGTAGGCGGTATCGGCAGTTATCTCAACTGGGGCTTCGGGCTGGTGATCGGCGGCATTGTCGCGCGCAAGCTGGCGCTGAGTGTGAAGGGCGTTCACTACCCGTTGATCATTGCGTCGGCGTATAGCGGTTTCACGCTTTACGGCCTTGGTTTGTCGGCAAGCATTCCTGTGCTTATCTCAACCAAGGGCCACCCGATGGAAGCGCAGATGGGCGTCATTCCGCTCTCGGAAACCATCTTTTCGCCGACCATGCTTGTTACCAGCCTCGTCGTGCTGATCACGCTGCCCTTGCTTAACGCGTGGCTGCATCCGAAGCCGGGCCAGCCGGTGACCGAGATCGACCGTACGCTCGAGGAGCGTACGCGCGCGGCTCAAGCGGCTATTCCCGCTGACGCCGGCGACGAAAACACATTTGCCAGCCGCCTGAATAACAGCCGGTTGCTGAGCGGCTTGATTGGATTGATCGGCGT
Organism: Caballeronia sp. LjRoot29; assembly: GCF_964252755.1. Lineage (NCBI taxonomy): Bacteria > Pseudomonadati > Pseudomonadota > Betaproteobacteria > Burkholderiales > Burkholderiaceae > Caballeronia > Caballeronia sp. LjRoot29. The sequence continues at coordinate 36,767 of NZ_CAXUPU020000040.1, forward strand.
GGTCTACGTGGTGCTGTATTTCCACGGCGGCGGCACGATGGATTTGAACCTGATCAACTTCATCATCCTGTTCCTCGGCATCATCTTGCTGGGCACGCCGATCCGTTATGTCGAAAAACTCAACGAAGGCATTCGTACGATCAGCGGCATCATCCTGCAATATCCGTTTTACGCGGGCATCATGGCAATCATGGCGTCGTCGGGACTGGTCAATACGTTTTCCGAGTTCTTCGTCAAGATCGCGACGCCGCATACGTTGCCGTTCTGGGGCCTCATCAGTTCGTTCTTCATTAATTTCTTCGCGCCTTCGGGCGGCGGTCACTGGGTTATCCAGGGGCCGTTCATGATCGAAGCGGCGAAGGCAATTGGCGCATCGGTGGGGCATACGGCCACTGCGGTCATGCTCGGCAATGCCTGGAACGACCTGATCCAGCCATTCTGGATCTTGCCTGCGCTCGCGTTGTCGAAGCTCAAGCTGAAGGACATCATGGGCTATACCGTCATCATGATGTTCTGGATCGGTATTGTTTATACCGTCGCGGTTCTTGCATGGGGCTAAGCGGTTCAATCATCTTGCGGAGGCTCGATCATGTTGTTCCTGGTTCATATGGTGGTACAGATTCCTCTCGACGCCGACACTGAGCTCATCAATAGCCTGAAGGCCGACGAGAAAGCGTTCTCGCAAAAACTGCAGCAAGAGGGGAAGTGGCGTCACTTGTGGCGCGTAGCGGGGCAGTACGCGAACTACAGCGTCCTCGACGTCGAGTCCAACGACGAACTGCATACCTTGCTCAGCTCGCTGCCGCTCTTTCCTTACATGGCGATCCAGGTCACGCCGCTTGCTCAGCATCCTTCGGCTATCGCGCAAAACTGAGTTCGTAAAGGGAAGCGTCATGCCGTTCATTATCGAAACGTGGGACAAGCCAGGTCACGCTCCACTGCGGATCAAGGAGCGCGACGTGCATCTGGCATATCTCGAAGCAAACAAGGCATTGTTGCTTGCTTGCGGCGCGAAACTGCAGGACGACGGCAGTAACGCAGGCGGTGGCATATACGTGGTCGACCTCGACACGCGCGAAGACGCAGAGCGATTTATCGCGAAGGACCCGTTCGCGCTTGCCGGTTTATTCGAGCGAGTGACAATTACACGCTGGCGCAAGGCGTATGTGGACGGCAAGGGTTATTTATAGGCCGTGTTGCGCGGCGCTCGCCAGGCAGCGCAATTCTTTCAATATCATTTCTTCGCGCATATGCGCTGCTTGTTTCCCGCTCATGTCCGATTCGCCAAACCGTAATGCCGGCGCGACAGGACGGGGGCGCGCGGCAGAAAAATGCACTTTCCGATACCCTGCTGAATTCGTAGGTAACAACTATCTCACTATGCTGAGTCCGTTCACCCTTGCTTCAAGGAGCACGAAGACATGCAGACCAAAACAGTCAAGATTCCCGGACCCGATCACCCGATCACGATCGAGCCCAACCCGGCGCGCATCACTATTTCCATAGGCGGCAGGGTGATTGCAGACACGCGCGAGGCACTGACATTGCGCGAGGCATCGTACCCGGGGGTTCAGTATATTCCGCGCAAGGACGTCGATATGTCGTTGTTGCAGCGCACGGATCACTCGACCTATTGCCCGTACAAAGGGGATTGCTCGTACTACAGCATTCCGCTGGGCGGCGAGCGTTCGGTGAACGCGGTATGGACCTATGAAGACACCTATCCGGCGGTCGCCGAGATCAAGGGTCACCTGGCTTTCTATACGGATCGCGTAGACAAGTTCGACGTGCAGCCGGCAGGCTGACGCGTTCAAAGACGAACGACCCATCCGCTCATCCGCTGATAGCCGTTTGTGCACGCTTTCTTCATTCGACGTATTTTATCGATGACGCCGCGCACGGTTTGCCTTGCCGTCGAGGCAATCTTATCAACGCTTGAACGGAATCCAATGACTACGCAACGTCGTTTGCGGCTCGGCGCTTTCATGCGTCCGACCACCATCCATACCGGAGCTTGGCGTTACCCCGGTGCATTCCCGGACGCCAACTTTAATTTCGCGCATCTCAAGCGTTTCGCGCAAACACTCGAGCGCGGCCGTTTCGACGCCTTCTTCATGGCAGACCATCTCGCCGTGCTCAACATGTCCGCCCGGGCGTTGAGGCGAAGTCACACAGCCACGTCCTTCGAGCCGCTGACGTTGTTGTCGGCGCTTGCGGCGGTGACCGAGCGCATCGGCCTGATCGCGACGGCGTCCACTACGTTCGACGAGCCTTATCACGTCGCGCGCCGTTTCGCTTCGCTCGACCACCTGAGCGGCGGCCGCGCCGGCTGGAACCTGGTCACCACCGCCAACCCGGATGCAGCGCTCAACTTCGGTCTGGAAGAGCATGTGGAGCACGGCGAGCGATATCGGCGGGGCCGGGAGTTCTTCGATGTCGTGACCGGCCTCTGGGATAGCTGGGCTGACGACGCCTTCATTCGCGACGTTGAAAGCGGCACGTTCTTCGACCCCGACAAGATGCATGTGCTGAACCACAAGGGCGAGCACCTCTCGGTGCGCGGGCCGCTCAACATTGCGCGACCCGTGCAGGGCTGGCCGGTCATCGTGCAGGCGGGGTCATCGGAAGCGGGCCGGCAGATCGCCGCCGAAACGGCGGAAGCCGTGTTTACCGCGCAACCCACGCTGGCGGCCGGTCAGCGGTTTTACGCGGATATCAAAGGACGCATGGCGAAACTCGGGCGCAATCCCGAGCATCTCAAGATCTTGCCGGCGGCGTTCGTCGTGATCGGTGATTCGCTGGACGAGGCACTGGAAAAGCGGGCGCGCCTCGATAGCATGGTTCATTACGACAGCGGCATTGCCTCTCTCTCGATCATGCTTGGTCACGACGTTTCAGGTTTTGACCCCGACGGACCGTTACCCGAGATTCCTGAAACCAACGCAAGCAAAAGCAGCCGCGAACGCGTGATCGAATGGGCGAGCCGGGACAATCTCACGATCCGCCAATTGGCGCAGCGGGTCGGCGGTTATTCAGGGCTTGAAATGATCGGCACGCCCACGATGATTGCCGACCAGATGGAGCAATGGCTCGTGGAGGAGGGCTCCGATGGCTTCAACGTGATGTTCCCCTATCTGCCGGGCGGACTCGATGATTTCGTCGACAAGGTCGTGCCTGAACTTCAGGCGAGAAACATCTTTCGACGTGAATACGAAGGTGCGACCTTGCGAGAGAATCTTGGATTACCGAGGCCCGAGAACCGCTTTTTCAAGGCCTGAAACAGGGATGACGCTGTCTGGCCGACAGCGTCATCTGGAAGCATAAGTGCCGCTTCATTAATTACTTCGTATGCCTGATTAACGTCCAATTGTATTGCAAAAAATGACACGAACATGCAAGCGTCGACCAATGCTGCGTCGAGCCAGCCGCACCTGTGCCATTCCAGTTCTGCATTAAGATTGATGTCTCGGGGGTACCTATGGCTACCGCGTAGTCACCCCATCACAGGACAAACGAATTCATGGGACATTCACAGGCAGAGAAGGCGGCAACACATCAGCGGATCGTCGATGTGGCGGCACGACGCTTTCGGGAACTTGGGCTGGACGGTATTGGAGTCGCCGACGTCATGAAGGAAGCCGGCATGACCGTCGGCGGCTTCTACAAGCATTTTGAATCGCGCGACGAACTCGTGACCGAGGCGCTCGAGGTTGCATTCAAGAGTCTCGATATATGGGAAGCACGTGCAGAAAATCTCGCGCAGGCGGTGCGCGACTACCTGAGCGAGGCGCATCGGGACGCCCCTGGTCAAGGGTGTGCGCTGGGCGCGTTGCTGGGTGATGTCGGACGCGGTAACGACGCCACGCGCGAGGTATACATGGAGCGGGTCAAGCACAATCTCGCGTTCTCCGAGGGGTTGCTCGATATCCCGGACCCCGCTGAGCGCCGAGCCCGCGCCATACTGCAACTGAGCGCCTGTCTCGGGGCGATCGGCTTGGCGAGAGCAGTCTCGGACCCGGTTTTGTCGAAGGAGATCCTGGATGGCGTCGCCCGGCAATTGGCGCCCTTGTTGCCGGGGCCGCCGGATTGAGAAAATGTAGCGGCACGAGCAGTGCTACAGCGGATGTGCATCGCATTAACGGAAACAATTATTGAGGCGATGCGTGCAATACATTACATTCGTCCCGTTGTCTGCGAGTCGGTCATCAGGTTTCAGTCTGAAGGCCGGCAATTAAATGCTAAATCGTGCTCTATGCGTGTCCTTGGAGTTTGACCATGAAAGTACTTCACCTGATTTGCGTATCTGCAATCCTCCTTGGCGCGTCCGGCATAGCCGCGGCCCAAGGGAACGGCAATGGTGGTTCGGGCGGCGGCAACGCGCACGGTGCCGCGACAGCCGGTCCGACGACGGGCGGCGACAATAGCTCCACTCCGGGAAGTTCGAGGGGCAAGCCGCACCTCTTCAAGCATAAGCAGAAGAAGCCGGCAACCCCCGCTCAATAAGACTGAGCGTTAATCTCCAGACGCCACCGCGTTAGCCGGTGGCGAATACAAGAGGCTGTTGCGATTCGGGAAACCGGGCGTGACGGCCTTTTTTGACCTTTTCGCGGTTTAATGATCGACGCCTGAGATCGCTGCGGGCTCGGTGGAGCACGGCGTTCCGAACTTTTCAGCAATCGCTGGAAAGTTCGGAACGCCGTTTTCCATCACATTGCGTGGAACCAGTTGGCGGCAGTTTGTCCGGTTTTGACCGTGTTCGACTTCAACCTTCGCGCCCACGCGATATTCCAGCGGGTTAGTATCAGGGAAACGAACGTGAGCAGTTTTGCCGGGCTTGAGAATATTCTGAAACTGATTTCTCGTGCGAAGTTTGAACTCCCGGGAGCGGCATTGCTCGAATGGGGACAAACGATGCGCGGCGCCGCCATCTGGCATCATGGCGTTATCGAGCGGCAGGAAGGCGTAGCATTCGGTCAGCGCAAGTCGTTTTTCCTGGACTCAGAATAGTGAATCCGGCGCCTCGCACTATCGAAATGTCGAATCGTGTACCGCGCATCAAGATTCCGGTGGATGTCTGCCGGAACAGTCCGAAATACTAACGTCAGGTCGAATGAGAATGGCTACAGAACCCCAGCAACAAAGTCAGAGCGACGTGCTTAACGCCGCTCGCAAAGAGCGTAAGCGTGTCGCAATTTTCCTCGTGAACGGGGTACGGCTGGTTGGTCACATCGAATCGTTCGACCAGTATCTGGTCATGCTGAGTTCCGCCGCCGGCATCCAGGCGGTCTACAAGCACTCGATTTCGACCATCCAGGAAGACACGGGCAAAGCATTCACCGCCGGGGCTCCGCGCACCGGCGCGGGCGCATCGCGGGACGGAGACTCAAAGCGTCCCGTCGCCATTTCCCATAAACGGCGCCTGCCGATGAATACGGGTGGCGAATGAAGTGCTTGGTTCATGCGCCAAAGCTAAACCGGCGTGTGGACCACGGTAGTTGCGTGAACAGCTAGCTCAGGTTTGCTTGCGCGACGAACTAGAGCGGCTTGGGAAGGAAGCGCGGGAACCCAGTGACCGCTGTTACACCGGTCTGAATCTACATAGATCACGATACGCAGGACGCAAAAAAGGCGAAGCCCAATTGGGCCTCGCCTTTTGTTTAACCGTCACTGTTTTGTCACAAATGGGCGGCTCGCCCGAAGGCGCTTAACCGGTCGTTCGTACGCGCTCATCGTCCCGATGACGTTTTCTTGCGCATCACCAGCACGGCACGCCGACCGGCATGAACGACGTCTTCACGCTGCTTCTCTTCAGGCGCTGCCCGCGTTGCAAGATCGAGCGCGTTGACGACCGACTCCAGCCGCGTGTCAGCGGCAACTGCAGCGTTGTCCACTTTCACTTCTATTTCGGTATTTGCGGTATCCGCGGCAAGCGCATGCCGCACGTCGACGGTACGGCACCGTACGTCAAAACCGCTCGCGCGGATAAGCGTCTCGCGGGTCTTCCAGAAAACCTCGGCGGAGCGGGTCATCGGCCGCATGGCGACATATTCGATAACCACCGGATAGCCGCGCACGCCCGGATAAGCCGCGAGTAATTGACCCGAACGGATGTACTGCGTGTAACGATCGATTTTTTTGGTCAGCAGCGCAAAATGCTTCGCTTCGTCGTCCCAGTCGAGGTCGTCGAAAATGCCGACGTACACGCGCTTGAACAAAATGTTCACGCCGACGTAATCGATAGTGTCCACGTCGAGAAGAGACATGGTATTTCCCCAGCGCCCGATGCCGGGCAAAGATTGCAAGCGCCTATTGTAATGGACTGCGTCATCCTAAATAACTGCGCAGAGCACGATTGCAACAGTGTACGACCTTTAAGCTTTACCACTTCTAACACGCATCGAAATTGATTGTTTTGGTGCGCATCCTAAATCGATGTCTTGAAATAGGAGGATACCTAAAAACCAGCCGGGTTGATTGACAGTGCTCATCTCGAAAAACAAACTGGGTTCACGTTATTTGAACAGTTTGTGCGATTAGATCGGACATCGCATGAGCCGAACCTTATTTGTCCGGCAGGAGCAATAGCATGAAATCGAAATCAAAGAAGGCCCTTGGAGCATTCAAGTCCGCACTGATCGCGGCCGCATCGTCCATGGTCATGACCGGCGCGTTTGCCGCGACTATCGACGGCACCACGGCAGTACGAATTGGCGGGCGTGTGCAATCAGTGGATTTGAATACGCATCAGGTTACGGTTATTAATGCGCAAGGCCGCGCCGAAGCGTTCCAGGTCGGCAGCGATGTGCCGAATCTCGACAAACTGAAAGCCGGCACGAATGTGGTCGGCACGTCCCAGCGCGCGGTCAGACTGACGGTGCTCGACTCGTCGTCGCTGGCGCCCGTGCCTTCAGCGGACGGCAATCAGGTCGTGGCTAGCGTGGCACGCGTCGATGGCAGCGTGATGACGCTCAAGGACACCCAAGGCGCCGTGCTGACAGTGCAAGCCGATTCACCTGCGGCAGCCGCTGCGGTTGTGCCGGGTACGCGTGTTCTGGTCAATCTCCCGAACTCAGATTCGTCGGGCTCAGGAAAAGCGATCAAGTAAAGTAGTCGGATTCCTCCGATAGCCGGAAATTCGTCGAAACTTCATCATGTGTGCATCGTTGATGATCCAGATCCCCGCTGGATAACAAACGGCGAATCGCCCGGGTAAAACCGGTTGGTTTCGAGCTTCCACGGAAGCGCGATAACGCGGAAATCAAGGTACCTCTGCGACTAAGCGCTATCGCTAAAAAATCCATCCGGCGTAAGCTGGATGGATTTTTTTTTGCATGCGCCTCGCTGGACTCTTGTTGAAGCGTGAAGCGTGACATGGGACAACGTCAAGACGACGCATTCGGTGTCGTAGGAAATTAATCAGGAAAACGAAATAGTTATTGCATTCGAACGCGTGATACTGATCTACGATCGTGGCAATTCGTCGGAAGGAGTGACCCGCTACCCATGCAGGGCTACCATACCTCGCGCTATTGAGCGGTCGTGCCGAAGATCTCGTCGAACGGGCGAACGCGCACTTAAATGAGAGTGCTGAGCGCGTTCGACGCTACGCGATGAAGTATCCGGCCAACGCACGGGCACCATCACTTGGCGCCTGGAGCGTGCAGTCCCAAGACAAGCGCATTCGATAAAGAACGGCGTAGCCGTGACCGTGAACCACACGAACTGTTCCCGTCGTGCGCGTCTGCTCGGCGCGTTCGTCGAAACCACCCTGTACCGGATCTTCGATCACGCCCCGGGACAGCACTGCATACCGTGGAAGGCTTTCGCGCCTACCGCGAAGCGCGCGATCCGCTCTCGCGGGAGATCCGGGAATGCACTCGTCAGCCGACAACGCGGGGGTTCTAACCTTATGTGCTTCTTAACATGACTGACGTGACAACATGGCCACCACGCAAAAAAACCCGTTTTTCTGATTTACTTCTTACGGATGTGCTACACGTTTTTACAAAGAGTTGGTTAAGATATCCACGCGTGTCCGATGGCTCGCGAACAGGGTGGTAAGGGTGAGATTGTCTGGCACGTAACGAAGCATGCAAGTTCAGCACGACAAACGCGGTGGACGCCAACGGCGCTGCCGCACCAAAAAAAACCGCTTTTCGTGGAGAATCTCGTTATGTACCGAATCCGCATGGCTGCAATGGCACTTGTCGTATCAGTATCGATTGCCGGGCTGACCGCCCCCGTCGCGATGGCCCAAACCGCCTCCAGTGACGCTGCCGCTTCGACCACTTCCAAGGCGGCGCAGAAGGCGCAACGCAAGGCTGATCGCAAGGCAGCCCGCGCCAAGAAAAACGCCGAACTGAAGGATCTGGAAAAGAACGGTTATCAGCCAGGCGGTGACCAGACCAACTATCCGCAAAATATTCAGAATGCGGAGAAGAAGTCGGCGGCAGAGAAAGCCAAGGCAGCTTCCGCACCCTGAACGCAGAGTGTGGCGGAGTGTGATTGCATGAAAATAACCCGCTTAAGGCGGGTTATTTTTTGACGCATCAATTCGTGATGAGGCAATTCGTCCGCGCGGGCGTTTCGGTTGACCACGGATTCTGTCGCGGTTCCGAACGGTGGCCTGTCATGCTTGCCGTTGTTTTTGCAAGGTGCGAGCCTTGACGAGTCCTTTATGGCATGCACGTTGCGAGTCTGTTGTGAGCCATTTGGAAATGGCTTGCGAGCAGGCAGATTTCTTGTTGAACCGGTAGAATCGGATGCCGTTTCGGGCTGGGCTTGGGGCGCTTTGTTAACAGAAGATCAGAAGCTCAGACGTATCAATGTACCCGGTCGCCCGCCTCAATCTCGGTTGCAACCTACCGGCTTCACCTTCTACCAGGCGGTTTATGCGACGTTCCGCGTTTTTTATCCGCGTAATCGGCATCGGGATTTTGTTTCACGTGTATATAGGCCTGCGCCTGATTCCGGCTGCGCCAGTCGGTGCGCCGCTTCGGTGGCTCGCGGTGCTCGCCCTTGTCGCGTCGTGCTTGCTGATTCCGCTCGGCATGGCGGCGCGCAACGTCAGCCAGCAACCGCTATCCGATCGCCTCGCATGGATCGGCCTGCTTACCATGGGGTTCTTCTCCTCGCTGCTGGCGCTGACGTTTCTCCGCGACATCGTGTTGCTCGTCTTGCACCTGATCAGCCGCGTGCAACAGGATTCCGGCGGCTGGCCTGGTTTCATCGCGTGGAGCGCGCTTGGAGTGCCGCTGCTCGCCGTGCTGGTCACGCTGCTCGGCATCTATAGCGCACGTCGGCGCGCCGGGGTAAAGAACGTCGACGTGCCTATCGAGAACCTGGCTCCCGAGTTGAACGGTTTTACCATCGTGCAGATCAGCGATATCCACGTGGGGCCGACCATCAAGCGTCATTACGTCGAAAAGATCGTGGCAGCGGTCAATGCGTTATCACCAGACCTGATCGCGGTGACAGGCGACGTGGTCGATGGTTCGGTGGCTCATTTGGCAGCGCATACGCGGCCGCTTTCTGACCTGAAGGCGCGGCACGGCGCATTCCTGGTCACCGGCAATCATGAGTATTACGCCGGCGCGGACAAGTGGATTACCGAATTCCGCCGGCTTGGGCTGAAGGTGCTGCTTAACGAACACGTGATTGTTGACCACGACGGAGCGCGTGCAGTCGTGGCAGGCGTGACCGATTACGGTGCGGGCAGTTTCGACCCGGCCCACAAAAGCGATCCGGCCAAAGCCATGCTTGGTGCACCAACCGACATCGCATTTCGTCTGCTGCTGGCCCACCAACCGCGCAGCGCGCCGGCTGCATCGAAAGCTGGGTTTACCTTGCAGTTGTCGGGTCATACGCACGGTGGTCAATTCGTGCCGTGGAATTTCTTCGTCCGGTTGCAGCAGCCTTTCGTTGCCGGACTGGAAAAGCTCAACGACCTGTGGGTGTACACCAGTCGCGGCACGGGCTACTGGGGACCGCCGATACGGATCGGCGCCCCATCCGAAATTACGCGTTTGCGTTTGGTGAAAGTGAGCGGGGCACGTCCTGCTTGAGTCTTGAATCCCTTGACTCTTAAGTCAAAGGTATCAGGCAGTACCGACGATTCAAGCTTTGGCCGGCGCCCTGGAAAGGATGCCGGCCATACGTCGTATTCCTGTTGAATCGAGTCGATTATTATAAAAATAATAATAAATTCGATCGATTAAATACTCCGCTTGATTGCTTGATAGTCTGTAATTAACGAGGTTTCGTGGACAAAACTCCGGCGCCCGCTGTATAACTGACGTTCGCAAATTAATGCGCTTGCGCTTTACAATCGAATTAACCATTCGATTCGATTCGCGATTCAATTCCCTTCGCCCGGAGAAACTGCATGAACGCAAAATGGACTGTGGCTTTATCGTTTGCCTTATTAACGGCGGCGGCGCACGTCAGCGCGCAAACCGATCAGCAACTTTCAAGTGCCGCGATTCAATCCGCGCTGAGCGCCCCGCCGAAGCTGCTTCATGCGCAGATCGTCGGTATCGACACGGGCGCCAGAACGCTGACGCTGAAGGGTGCGAAGGGCCGCATCATGCCGGTGGCGGTCGGCAAGGAAGTCACGAATTTCGATGCATTGAAGATAGGCGATCGCGTAGATGTGCAAGTCAGGGACTCAATGCTGATCAGGGCAGTGAAAGCGTCAGCGAAGGGAGACGAATTGCGAAAACGTGTTGATACTGAAGTTTATGCGCCTGCATCCGGTTCCCAAGGCTTTGGTGCAGTCCATGAAACTGAGATTGTCGCAACGGTGCAGAATATTAATAGCAGGAATAAAACAATCACCCTGCGTGGTCCGTGGCATACTGAGACGTTCGATTTAAGTTCTGAAATAGCGGCATATAAATTAAAGAAGGGTGACACCGTGCACGCGGTATTGATTTCGGCCACGGCAGTGGAAGTCACTCCAACGAAATAATGCGCGGAGTCGATTGAAAATCAGATAACTGCCGCTTAAATGCGGATCAAAACTGCGCCGGCCGTGACGAGTGCGCACGCCAGCACGCGCCGCGCGGTCAGCCTTTCACGCATGAACAGCCAGCCGATCAGGACCGCGAAGATGGAACTAAGCTCGCGCAACGCCGAGACCATTGCAATGGGCAGGTAACGAAACGCAATGATCACAATGGTGTACGCGACCATCGCGATAGCGCCGCCGCCCAAGCCTTGCAGCGAGCGCTTGGGGTCGTCGAAGAACAGGCGGCGTGGGCCGCCGTATCGATAAAAGGCTACCCCGGCGAGCGGCACGTTGAAGAGGATGTACGCCCAGGCGATATAGCCGAAGCCGCTGCCGGCTATCCGCACGCCGATGCCATCCACGATTGTGTAGGCGGCGATAAACCCGCCCGTCACGAGCGCCGCCGGTACGCTCGCGGTCGCAAAGCGGCGCTTGCGGAATGCCAGGGAAATGATGCCGACCGACACCAGCGTGACGCCCGCCAGCGCAAGTGGCCGAAGATGTTCACCCGCGAAGACGAAGGCGCCCGCGAACACGAGCAGCGGCGAGAGGCCGCGTGCGATCGGATAGATCTGCCCGAAGTCACCCGCCTTGTAGGCCTTCGACAAGGCCACGCAATAACCAAGCTGCAAAGCTGCCGATGCCGCGATGTACGGCCAGCTTTCGCGCGCCGGTGCGGGCACGAACAGCAACACGATTGCCGAACACACGAGGTAGGGGAAAGACATCATGCCGAACTGCCAGACCCGGTCGCCGCTGGTATGCAGGAAGGCATTCCACGTAGCGTGCAGCAACGCGGAGAACAGGACAAGCAAGACGATGAAAGGCTGCATCAGGACCGCGGGGAGGGTGACGGCGATGGTGGCATCGTTCGTGGCAAGGTAAGGCGTTTGATGGCAAAAAGTGGCAAACGGCGAGACGCCATTATGACAGAGATCGGGAGACGGGGGGTTGCTTGTCGTGCCTCCACAGGGACGGTGTGGGGCGCGGCTGATAGGGACCGGGTGTGATCAGAGCGGTCCCATGAACGGCGATGCGCAGACCGCCAATCTGATATTCGAGCGGGGTGATAACGGAATAGCGCCCGAAGCTTCATCCGTGCCAACGCATGAAGGTAGGAAACCTAAAGGAAAAATAACGCTGAAATTAAGAATTCAGGCGAGGGGTGCGAAGGCGTTCTCGCGCCTTCTGCACCGCAACCTCGCCAAGACAATCAGCCACATTATCCACAGCCAATCTCTATCGCATGTCGACCGCCGGCTCTGCTGCATGACTGTTGCCTTGAATGTAGTGTTCCAACTGGTGGATCGTGAATTGTTGCTCAGCGATCCGGTTCCTGACGAGATCGCCAATCGATACCATGCCGATCAGCAGACCACCATCAATCACCGGAAGATGGCGTATCCGATTTTCGGTCATGATCGTCATGCATTCGTCCGTCGTCTGATTGAGACGAACGTATCGGATCGCTTTTGACATGACATCGCCTACTGGCGTCTCTTTTGACGCCCTGTCGTGCAGCACGATCTTCCGAGCATAGTCGCGCTCTGTCACGATGCCCGTGATGTGCTCTCCGGACGTGACCACCAATGCGCCGATTTGTTTGTGCGCCATCAGCTTGATGGCGTCGAAGACACTCGCGGACGCTTCGATAGTGTGAAACGACTGATCGGTTTTCGAACTCAGTAATTGTGCGACTGTTGCCATCATGTGCCTCAATCAAGAAATAGGGTTGAGTTGCTGCTCGTGCTGCGCGGTTATCTGCGTTGTCCTCCAAATTCGTCAACCGAAGTCGAAGAGGTCGCCGAGTAGCGACTTCTTCTTTTTGTACGGATAACGCTGGTCGCGATAGTCGTCGTCGCGATAACCGTTGCGTCGCTCGTGGTCGTTGTAATGACGGCCTTCGTCATACCGGCGCGCGACCGGCGCACTTGCCGCTGCCGCTTGCCCTTGCGGGCCCGCTTCACTAGCGGAGCGTTCGATGAGCTTGTCGAGCTCACCGCGATCCAGCCACACACCGCGGCATGTCACGCAATAATCGACTTCAATTCCCTGGCGATCCGCCATCAGCAGTTCCGGGGTCTTGCACACTGGACATTTCATTACCTTGCCTCCTTCGTCAAACACCCTAGCGAAGCCCCAATGTAGCCGATGAAAGCATAATGTAAAATACGTATTTTTGACGCCGATACATCGAGAAAACCGATGTGTTCAAATCGCTGTGGAGCACGAATGAACTTCAAGCATTTGTACTATTTTTGGGCCGCGGCGCATGCGGGCGGCATTGCGCGTGCCGGCACGCAATTGCACATCACGCCTCAAACGCTGAGCGGCCAGATCAAGCTGCTAGAGGACGCACTGAACAAGAAGCTCTTCAAAAAGAGCGGCCGCAACCTTGAGTTGACGGATGCGGGACGGCTTGCACTCGACTACGCCGATGAAATCTTCTCGCTCGGCGCCGAGCTGGAAAGCGCGGTCAGGCAGGAGAAGGAGGCCGCACGGGCGCAACTGCGCGTGGGCGTGGCGGATTCGGTTCCGAAGACGGTGGCGTATCGCCTGCTCGAGCCGGCATTGAACCTGTCGGACTTGCGGCTGATCTGTCATGAAGGCAAGCTGCATGCGTTGCTTTCACAATTGGCCGTGCATAGGCTGGACCTGATCATTGCCGACGCACCCATTCCGCCCGATGTGAACGTGAAGGCGTTCAACCATTCGCTTGGCCGTTCAACACTCAGTTGCTTCGCATCCAAAGCCTTGGCCGCTCGCGCGGCAAAAGCCTTCCCTGCATCGCTAAGCGACATGCCGGTGCTGCTGCCCGGAATTGAATCGGCAGTCCGAAGGAAACTCGATCACTGGCTCAAGTCACGCATGATCTCACCGCGCGTGGTGGGGGAGTTCGACGACAGCGCGCTGACGCTCGCGTTTGGCCGCGAGGGAAGGGGCGTACTGTTTGCGCCGACGGTCCTCGCGGCACAACTCAAACGAGAGCACGGTTTGATTGCGGTTGGACATATCGAAACGATTGTTGAGGAGTTCTTCGCCATCTCCATTGAACGGCGGATCAGCCATCCGGCGATATCGTCGATCATGAGCACAGCCCGCAGCGAGCTGTTCAATGCGTAGGATTCCGTCCTCGCGCCGGCCGACGTATCGAACTCTTGAATAAAAACATTTACATTACATTTAACTTTCTACTATAACTGTCGTACGTGTTGCGGACTGCCATGTCGCGCACCATGTCTCGGCCCGTCAGGCTTGCCTGCGGGCCTTTTTTTATCGTGCGAAACAATCGGAAAAATACTTTCGTATTTCTTTCAGTACTAACCCGATCTGGTAAAAACCCTGTCAATTCTTTCATTGTACTTACTTGATATATTACATATTGTGTATTCCATCGCTATCGAAACCCAGCTCAGGCGATGACGGAGACGTCCATTCGGCGTCCCGAATACAAGGCAGCAAATGCCAAGGAGACAGTGATGGAATCGAATCGCCAGGAAAGTACGTCGCGGCTAGCGTCGCCATGGATGCAGCTCGTGTTTGGCGTGATCTGCATGGCCATGATCGCGAATATGCAGTACGGCTGGACCTTGTTTGTGAATCCGATCGATGAAAAGCATCACTGGGGTCGAGCGGCGATTCAAGTGGCGTTCACGATCTTCGTGGTCACGGAAACCTGGCTGGTCCCTATCGAAGGTTATCTTGTCGACAAGTACGGCCCGCGGCCGGTTGTCGTTGCCGGCGGTCTGCTGTGCGCGATTGCGTGGGCGCTCAACTCGGTGGCTTCGTCGCTGCCCATGCTGTATTTCGCGGCGGCCGTGGGCGGCGTGGGCGCGGGAGCCGTGTACGGCACGTGCGTTGGCAACGCGTTGAAGTGGTTCCCCAACCGGCGTGGTCTGGCAGCGGGCATTACCGCGGCCGGCTTCGGGGCGGGATCGGCTGCAACCGTTGTGCCGATCGCGCACATGATCAAGAGCAGCGGCTACGAAGCCACCTTTCTGTGGTTCGGCCTCGGCCAGGGATTGATCGTGTTCCTGCTCGGCATGGCGCTGTATGCGCCGCCTGCGAGCCTGCTTGCATCGGTGAAGAGTGCGCTGAAGAGCGCCGTTTATAACGCGACGCCTAGACAGGTCGTTAGCTCACCGATCTTTTGGGTGATGTACCTGATGTTCGTGATGATGGCCGCGGGCGGTTTGATGGCGACCGCCCAGTTGGGCCCTATCGCGAAGGACTTCGGGCTGCACGATTCGCCTGTTTCGTTGCTTGGCCTGACGTTGCCCGCGCTCACGTTCGCGCTGACGATCGACCGGGTTCTCAACGGATTGACCCGGCCTTTCTTCGGCTGGATTTCGGATCGCATCGGCCGCGAGAACACCATGTTCATGGCGTTTGCGATTGAGGCGGTGGGCATCTTGCTGCTATCGAAATACGGGCATAGCCCGGTGGCGTTCGTTGTGCTGACGGGTATTGTCTTCTTCGCGTGGGGTGAGATCTACAGCCTCTTTCCCGCCACTTGCGGCGATACATTCGGGCCAAAGTTTGCAGCCACCAATGCGGGCCTGCTGTACACGGCGAAGGGGACCGCAGCCTTGCTCGTGCCGTTCAGCAGCGTGATCACGGCCGCGACCGGCAGTTGGCACGCGGTGTTCATGCTGGCTTCGGGAATGGCTGCGGCGTCGGCGTTGCTTGCGCTCTTCGTGCTCAAGCCGATGCGGCAGGCTCACAAGCAGAAACACGCATCGACGGTCAGCGACATGCCGTTCGGTTCGGTCCTGAAGGAGTGACCATGCGATGCAGCGAAGCCGATGTGTTCGTTGGCTTCGCCAGGGGCTTTCAATGGCCGGCGGTCGTTCGGCCGTCTTGCTATCTGTTACTACTTTCGGCCCACCAGATAGCAGACGCCTTCCGGACCGTAACGCTCGCTATGCGTTTCGTTTGCTCTCAAGTGGAACACGTCGCCCGGCTGATAGCGCGTGTCTTGATCAGCGATGCGCAGCGTCAGCTCACCTTCGAGAATCAGCGCCTTGGCTTCGAACGCATGCGCGTGGTCATCAAGCGACGCGCCGGCTTCGCGCTCCACCAGCACGGTGGTCTGAAACCCCTCGCGCGCCAGCATTTCGATGAAATCGTCGCGTTCCATGATCGTTCCCCTTCTAGCCGGTCTTGATTCAACCACTAATATAAGGTGAAACAACTCGGCGCAGGCGAGAAGGCTGGGCGTCAGCTTTCCAGCTGCGAGCCTTCAGTCAACTCCCTCGCCTCGAGATCACGTGTCGACCCTTTTGCAGGCCGTCCAGCCCAGTACCCTGCCAGCAACGATCCCGACAAGTTGTGCCACACCGAAAACAGCGCGCCCGGGAGAGCGGCGATTGGCGTGAAGTACAGCTTGCCTAGCGTGGCGGCGAGTCCCGAATTCTGCATGCCGACCTCGATTGCCAGTGTGCGGCACACGGCTTCATCGAAACCAAGCAGACGGCCGCCCCAATATCCGCCAAGCAAACCGATACCGTTATGCAGGATCACGCCCAGCATCACTAGCAAACCGACCGACGCAATACTTTTTTGCGTCCCCGCCACCACGGCCGAGATGATCAGCAGGATCGCGATCATCGAAATAATCGGCAACGCGGGTTCGACTGCGCGCACGATCTTGTTGAACAAGTGATTGATGATCAGCCCTGCCACGATAGGCAACGCAACAATCTGGAGGATGCTCATGAGCATGCCGTGGACATCGACGGCAATGGACGCATCCACGTAAAGGCGCGTCAGCAGCGGCGTGGCGAAGACGCCGGCGAGCGTGGACAGCGCACTGATGGTGACGGACAGCGCGACGTCGCCGCGTGCGAGATAGATCATCACGTTCGACGCCGTGCCGCTGGCAACGCTGCCGACCAGCACCATGCCCGCCGTCAGGTCGGGCGGCATGCGCAGCAATTTTGCTATCGCCCAGGCTGCGAGCGGCATCACCAGGTAATGCAAGCCGATTCCCGCTATGACCGGCGCCGGCCGGGTGAAAACGCGCCGGAAATCGGCGAATGAAAGCGTCACGCCCATCGCGAACATGATGATCGTGAGTAGCGTGGTGACGTGCGGCGCGATGACGGTGAACGAAGCCGGCGAGAAATACGCGACAACCGAAATAAGGACGGCCCAGAGAGGAAACAAGCGGGTGACGCGCGAAAGCATGGAGAGACGATCCTGGCTGATTAATAAGGGCGCCGCCCGAAGCGCCGGGTGCGAGAGCCGCACCGCATCGCGCTGGGCGAATAACGATAAAGCGAAGCGAATAGAAGCAGGTGCTCCAGGCTCGGCTGACCGTGCCATCGATAGATGCGGCCAGTGACGCAATCCGCCACGGGTCCTTGTGGGACCGGCAGGTGGCGAATGTGCATCGACGCGAATTGTATCGTTTCGTCGGACGAGATCCGCCGGAGCGGCTGTTGCGCTTATCTGAGACGCGCGACCGTTCCCGCATCCGGCTCACCGCCGAAATAGGTATTCAGCGCCAGTTCGAACGGCGTCTTGTCGCTTGCGGCGTGGGCGAAAAGGGTCATCGATGAATGGAATTTCAGATCGTCCGGATAACCGAAGATTTGTTCCACCGAGCGTCCCTCTAGCGCGTTCACAATTTGCGTAAGGATCAACAGGCGTTCGCCCAGCACGGGATGATCGAAGTAGGCTCGCGCCTCATTCACCGATGAAATCGCGTAGCGCCGCGCCATTTCGCTATGGCCTAAGCCCTGGATCTGCGGAAATACGAACCACATCCAGTGCGTGCGTTTCTTGCCGGCCTCGAGCTCGGCCGTGACGGCCTGGAGGACCGGATCCTGGGCCTTGATAAAACGCTGCAAGTCAAAAGGATCGGGATCAGTCATGCGAGCCTCCGGGTTCTTCCTGGAATAACGATACGTTAGCAAACCGGATCGCAAACCCCATTCCCGGCGCTTTTTCGCGGTGTTTTCGTGGCCCTTCCGCCGCCATGAAGCCAGGCAACCCCCAAATCTAATCCCGGCCATTTGCGAACGATATTCCGCTTTCTGATATCTTCACGGCCATGCAAAACATCATCGAAATTTCGAATCTGTCGAAGAGCTACGCGTCCGGCTTCAAGGCGCTGAAAAATGTCACGCTGAGTATCCGCCGTGGCGAAATCTTCGCACTGCTCGGGCCGAACGGCGCCGGCAAAACGACCCTGATCAGCATTGTATGCGGCATCGTGAATGCCACGGAAGGCACGGTCAAGGTCAACGGTCACGGCATTATCTCGGACTACCGCGCCTCCCGCGCGATGATCGGCCTCGTGCCGCAAGAGTTGACCACCGACGCTTTCGAGTCCGTCTGGGCCACCGTTTCATTCAGCCGCGGCCTTTTCGGTAAGCCGCCGAATCCGGCGCATATAGAAAAGGTGCTGAAGTCGCTGTCGCTCTGGGACAAGAAGGACAACAAGCTGGTCACGCTGTCCGGCGGCATGAAACGCCGCGTGCTGATTGCGAAGGCGCTCTCGCACGAGCCGGAAATCCTGTTCCTGGACGAACCGACGGCTGGCGTCGACGTCGAATTGCGCCGCGATATGTGGAATCTCGTGCGCGGCCTGAAGGCCAACGGCGTGACGATCATCCTGACGACGCATTACATTGATGAAGCAGAGGAAATGGCCGACCGGATTGGTGTGATCAACGGCGGCGAGATCATCCTGGTCGAGGAAAAAGCTGAACTGATGCGCAAGCTCGGCCAGAAGAAACTCGTGCTGCAACTGGAAGATGTGATCGACACCATTCCCGCCGGACTGAGTGCTTACCGGCTCGACCTGTCCGCTGACCGGAGTGAGCTGACCTACACCTACGACGCGCAGGATGAACCGGGCCGCATCATTACGCTGCTGAAAGACCTCGCCGATAACGGCGTCAAGTTCAAGGACCTGCAAACGACGCAAAGCTCGCTGGAAGACATTTTCGTGAGCCTGGTCGGAGAGAAAAAATGAATATTCATGCAGTCCGCGCAATCTATGTATTCGAAATGGCGCGCACGTGGCGCACCATCATGGGAAGCATCATCTCGCCGGTGATTTCCACCTCGCTGTATTTCGTCGTGTTCGGCGCCGCGATCGGCTCGCGCATTCCCGAAGTGAACGGCGTGAGCTACGGTGCGTTCATCGTGCCGGGGCTCGTGATGTTGTCGCTGCTCACGCAGAGCGTGTCGAACGCGTCGTTCGGTATCTATTTTCCGAGGTTCACGGGGACCATCTACGAACTGTTGTCGGCGCCGGTCTCGTATATGGAGATCGTGCTGAGTTATGTTGGTGCAGCCGCCACCAAGTCGATCATCCTCGGCCTCATCATTCTTGCGACCGCGCGGCTGTTCGTGCCCCTGCACGTCGATCACCCGTTCTGGATGATCGTGTTCCTGCTGCTGACCGCGGTGACATTCAGCCTGCTGGGATTCATCATTGGCATCTGGGCAGATGGATTCGAAAAGTTGCAGGTGATCCCGCTGCTGATCATCACGCCGCTGACCTTCCTCGGCGGAAGTTTTTATTCCATCGATATCCTGCCGCCGTTCTGGAAAGCCGTCGCGTTGTTCAACCCGGTGGTTTATCTGATCAGCGGATTTCGCTGGAGTTTTTACGGTACCGCCGATGTCAGCGTCGAGATCAGCCTCATCATGACGCTGGTGTTCCTCGCGGTGTTTATTGGCGTGGTTGCTTGGATCTTCAAGACGGGCTACAGGCTTAAAGCATAAGGAGCGTGGCTGATGTGTGACGTGCTGATCGAACGATTCGGACTCCGGCCGCACCCTGAAGGCGGCTATTTTCGCGAGACATTTCGTGGTGAGGATAAGGTAGTACGCGAAGCTTCATTGGGCGCGACGCGCTCGGCATCGACCGCGATCTACTACATGCTTTGCGATGGCGCGCATTCGGCATGGCATCGAATCCGCTCGGACGAGGTGTGGCACTTCTATGCAGGAGATCCAATCGATGTTCATGTTATCGACGTCACCGGGCAATTGCACACGCATCGCCTGGGTAACGCGCTGACGCACCACAACGCCGTATTCCAGGCGGTTGTACCGGCGGGGCACTGGTTTGCGGCAGAATTATGCGATCCGGCGGCGTTCGCACTGGTGGGCTGCACGGTCGCGCCCGGGTTCGAGTTCAGCGAGTTCGAACTCGCCGATGTGGCTGCTTTGACAAAAGCGTATCCGCAGCACGAGGCTGTGATCAGGAGGTTGGGTCCAGCGGCGAGCGCGAAGCGCTAAGCGAATGCAGCGGCACGGCATGCAACGCCCGCAGCAACAACGCAAAAGCGGAACAAAAAAAAGCGGCGCTCTCATTTCTGAGGCGCCGCTTTTTCATGCTGCTGTTTATAGGTTGGCCCTGACTGCGTCTCGGACGGCGTCCATCATGCCGCCGTAGTTCAGCGGGATGTCGAGTGAATCGCCATAGACGTCCTGATCCGCTTGTGCACGCACTTCTTGCGACTCGCGGCGTACCGGCGATTCGTAAGCTGTGTCACCTGAACGAATAGTGTCTCTGGCTTCGACGCGCTGCGCTTGATAACTCTTCACGATTAACTCCTTGCAGTGATGGAGCGGCGGGAGACTGCGATCCTACTGAACTGCTATGACAGATTGACGACGGTTGATGCTTCTCGGTGCACAACTTGAACGGTGGCGGACCGCGTGCCTTTGGCCGTATTGCGCACCTTGCAATGAAAGCGCGGCTCTACAGTTTAATGGCGTTGCGAAACGGGATTCGTACTTCTGGCTTATGAAACGATGCCGGCACTATCAGTCACGCAGCGCGGATTTGGGCTTGAAACTTGCAATTGACGCAAGCGTTTGCGAGGGGACTTGGAGAGACGCTGTTGTAGCCAGCCGAGAGTTTGCGAAGGGAGTTTGAAACAAGAGCAAGCCGCACTAATCCGCGTACGCATTGCCGTCGATTGAAACAGTTAAAGCTGTTTCTCAGAATCGGCGTGTTTGATGTGAACGTTCCACATGGCGGAAAGGACGACCGCATGATGCAGTCGTGCTTTCAGGCCATTTCACCGGACCCGAGGACGCTTTCAGGCGTGCTGGCCCTGCAAATCGGCGTCGCTGGTCTCGTCCTGTGGCATGGAAGCCGCAAGAATCATCGCCGCTGCGTTCTGTGGTTTCGGATCGCGCTGTGACGGCCGATACACCGAGTCGCCCCGGTGAATGGGCGCGCCGGTCAGTGCGCATGCACCGCCCGACGTGGCCGTGGTCACTCGCCATCCCTGATATCCGTAGTGGCAGGTTCCCGCGTCGGACCAATAGACAATCGCCGTCGCGCTGCTCGGCCGTTCAATCACGCGCACGACAGCCTCGGGAAAGGGCCTCGACGATTGTGGCGATGGCGTTTGCGAAGCGACGCGCGGATGATCACGTTCCCACGCTCGCGTGAGTCGCTCTAAAAACGGGTGCACAGACCTTTGCCGTGGGGCAGCTTCTGCCGCGCGGTTGTGGGTCGCTGTCAATGAGCGGACCGTTTGCAGCCACGGGTCCGCGCTTCTGGCTAACGCTGTCATGGTTCGTTCCTGGCATGGTTCATGGTCGAACTTACGCAATCAGCCTGCTCGGATAAATACCGTTAAGGTGAATACACTGTCTTGTTAGCGCGAATAATCACAACAACGCGTTATGCAATAAGGCTTTGCCCGATATTGCGGTGCGGCGCAACCGCTGTTCACGCTTCATTGAACGTTTTAATGAGGGCGATAGCGTCCTGTTTTAGCGAGGACTCGCGCGCGGCGTGATGCCAGATTCAACGTTTGTATGGATTGCGTAAGGTGTCAAGTTTCGCCGCATGCGGTGGAACGCCGCTTGCGTGAGCCATACTAGAACCATACTTACAACGTTGAACGAGGTGTTCGTGAAGAAGAGTCATATTGCTGCTGCAGTCCTGTTTTCAAGCTTGGGCCTGACGGCCACTGCTTTTGCTCAAAACGGCCCTGGGCCTGGTGAAGGCCATCAAGGCGGACCGCAAGAACGTCCAGGCGGCCCCGCCATGCAAGGCCATGACGGCGGCGGTCATCAAGATCAAGACCACGGTCACGGCCCGCAAGGTGGCCCGGGCGCACAAAACCACAACAATGGCCGTCCACCAGTGCCAATGCACGCGGACAATGGTCCGGGGCGCGGCGGCCCTGGCGGCGCGCGCGGGGAAGGACCGCATGACTGGCATCGAGGAGATCGTTTGCCGAACGACTATCGCGATCGCCAATATGTAGTCGACGATTATCGCGGCTATGGATTGCAGCAACCCCCGCGCGGTTATCACTGGGTGGGTGTGAACGGTGATTACGTGCTTGCCGCCATCGCGACCGGCGTGATTGCGCAGATCGTGCTGAGCAACGGGCACTAAGCGCTTCTCGTCGATGATTCGCCCGATGAAGCGTTGCGTACCTGACCGGGCGTCGGGTACGCATACGTAACAAGGCCGGTCCAAACGCGTGTTTGGGCCGGCCTTATTTTATGTACGCGGCTTGAATTCCACCGCAGCCCGTTGCGCTAACTCCTGGCGGTATCGGCGATTGCTTTTACTATGCGAGCCAGCGTTTTCAACGCCGCGTCCGGCGATTCCTCAAATTGCGCGCCCACGATGGCGCCATCAACCGCCATGGCCAATGCCCGTGCATCGGCCTTCGCGGTTCTCGACGATGCCGGCAGCAGCGTCCTGATAACCGCAGCCATATCCAGCTTGTGGCGTCGTGAGATATCGACCGCTTCGGGCTGGGTCCCGCCTACTTCCACCACCGCGTTGATGAACGCACAACCGCGATACGCATCGCCCTCGAACCATTCCGCCAATGCCGGGACCAATGCGTCCGCGTTCGCGCCATGGCGCTGCACGGCGTCTTCGAACCACGTCATCCAGTTTCGGTGCCTATACTCCAGGAACGCGATGATCAGGTCATTTTTCGCCGGATAGTAGCGATAAAAAGTCTTCTTCGCGACACCCGATTCCGCGATCACGCGATCGATTCCGGTCGCACGAATGCCGTCCCGATAGAACAGCGCGTGAGCCGTGATAAGAATGCGCTCGGCCGGAGGAAGGTCCGCATTCAATGATTGATTGTCCATATCGATGGATTGTAGACAGGTCTGTCTCCCTGCGCTAGAGTAAGAAGGTAGACAGACCTGTCTGCCAACGAATTACCTTATCGATTGACTGCGTATCGTCAGCCAGTTGCAATCACCCTCCAGATCCAAAGGAAGCGCCATGGAAAGCAAACCGCCATTCCCGCCATTCGATGCCGACACCGCCCGGCAAAAGGTCCGTCTCGCGGAAGACGGCTGGAATACACGCGACCCAAAGCGGGTTGCTCTCGCCTATAGCGAAGACACGCGCTGGCGCAACCGCGCTGAATTTGTATCGGGACGTGCTGAGGTGGAGGCGTTCCTGGCGCGCAAATGGGCGCGTGAACTGGATTACCGGCTGATCAAGGAACTGTGGGCGTTCACCGGATCACGAATCGCGGTGCGCTTCGCTTACGAATGGCACGATGATTCGAAAAACTGGTTCCGTAGTTACGGGAATGAAAACTGGGAGTTCAACGAAGCTGGCCTGATGACGCATCGGCACGCATGTATCAATGACTTGCCGATCAAGGAATCCGAGCGTAAATATCATTGGCCACTGGGACGCCGTCCCGACGACCATCCCGGACTGAGCGACCTGGGTTTCTGATCGAGGCGAGCTGGCAGTTTCCTGCTCGGGTCTTCAGCCGTCGCGAAGACCGATGCATCGACCCACTGCCGGTTGTTTACTTGCCGCGCCGCCGGTAGAAGGCCCACCATCCCGCCAGCGCAGTGAAGGTTGCAACGATCGCCACCATCACCCAGAAACCGTGCTTGTTTTCGGCGAGCGGCACGCCGCCGACGTTCATGCCGAAAATCCCCGCGACAATATTGATCGGCAGCGCCAGCACGGTGACCAGCGTCAGCGTGAACAGCGTGCGGTTGCTTTGCTCGTCCGTGCGTGCGGCGATCTCTTCCTGAAGCAGCTTGATGCGTTCGACCAGTCCCGCCAGATCGCCTAGCACCAGCGAAAATTCTTCGGTGGCGTCCCGCAGATCCTGAAGGTCGAGCGTCTCAAGCCAGCGTGGAGGGCGCGCCAGCAGCCGGAAAATCGATCCCGGTTCCGGCGCGAGCAAACGCTGCAGCCTGACCAGCACGCGTCGCGACGCGCCGAGTTCCGACCGAGTGGCGGGGGATCTCATCGAAAGGAAGCGATCTTCTATCCGGTCGATATCGATGCTCGTTTTCCGAACGATTTGTACCAGCAGGTCAGCCTGGTCGCGCAACAGATGGATGAGCAGTTCGGCCGTCGACCGGAAGACCTCGCCATTGCGTACCGACTCTCGCAGCGTATCGATGGAACGCAGCGGTTTCAGCCGCGCGGTGATGAGCAGCTTTTCGCGCGTGTAGACCCATAAGGTTGCGATTTCGGAGGGGCTCACGTCGAAGTTGAACATCACGTCGTTGATGACCGCGAGCAGCGCGCCTTCCTGATGTTCTATTCGCGTGGAATGCGAGCCGTCGCGCAAGTTCTCGAAGAAGGCGTCGGGCAGGTCGAGGTGCGTGCGCATCCAGCGTTCGCTTGCGCTGTTCGCAAGGTCGAAGTGCAGCCAGACGAAGTCGCCGGAAGCGCGCTTGGCGCTGGATTGCGCCAGCCAGTCGAGCGCCCCGGCGGAGTCGATCGGCACGCCGGGCGCGTCCTGCGCGAAACGAAACCCGCACACGATGCCCGAGAAATCCGAGGCGTAGGGAAGCGGGTTGGTTCGTAATTCAGTCATCGAGATTCGGTCATCGTTAGCGGCAGGGGCAGGGGCAGCGGCAATTGCGAGGTCATCCAGCTTTCGATTGTCCCTGCCGGGCATTTCGAATCAAGCAACGATCACCGGATTTGCGTTATTGTTGGTCAAATGCCGCGTGACACAGAAAGTACTTATGGTTGTCACGCCCTGTGGGTAGACTCGCGCGGTGCAAGAGGGCCGTCGGGCGCAGCCCGACCCTTTTCGCGTCATCGGGGAAACACAAATGGAAGATCGCGTCGAGCAGGACGAACCTACGCAAACCACGGCAGATGGACTGACGCGGCTCGCGACGAGCATCGTCGAATTGCTGGGCGAGCAAGCCATCGACAGCCGTCTGGGAGCTAAATTGCTCAAACGTCTGGAGAAAGAGGCGAAGCTGGTCGAGGAGTTGGGGCCGCAACCGCTGAACAAGGCTGAGAAGCGCAGTTTGCGAGACGCGCTGGACGGACTTGAACACGCGGTGCGTCAGGTCGATGCAAATCTGCTGGTATCGGCGAACGCAAAACTACGCTCCACGGATGAATCTTCCAGCAAAAAAGCCAAGACCAAATCCTGAAGGCGGGCTCGCCGGCGCGTTGCGAAGCCTGGAGGGCGCCGGTTTTAAGTCTGTCTGGCTTTATCGGACAAGTGTTTTGGCGGTTTTTTCAGGACATCGACACAAACCGCTCGCGGTTAATCGGCAGGTTGGCGCGGAAAATGCTCCGTTTGCTGCACATGCATAAATCTGAGCGGTCATGGTTTCAGTCTCCTTTACTTCAAGCTGCGTGTTATGGACCGATCGGAACGTAGATGCCGACGCCGAACGCTGGCGAATCCTGGTTGTCGACGATAACGCGGCAAGCGCCGAAGGCCTTGCTGCAGCGCTGAGCGCGGACGGTTGCGACGCGCGTTTCGTGCTGAGCGGTGTTGGCGCGCTGCAGGCGATTGACGGCTGGGTGCCGCACATCGTGATCCTGGACATCAGCATGCCGGAACACGATGGTTTTGCAACTGCACGTGTTCTACGCAGGATTTCTCCCACCCGAAACGCGGGAATCATTGCGTTTACGGCGCTCGGTGAGGATTATGTGCGCTCGAAAGGGCTACACGCCGGGTTCGATGGTTATTGTCAGAAGGGTAATGCGCCGGGTGTTCTGGTCGACCTGATCAGCCGTCTGGTTCAGGTTCACTAAACGCCGCTCGCTGAGTCACCAAAAAGGTGTTCAACAGTACGACGCTCGAAAATTTTCGATTTTCGATGGGTTTCGACCCTACAAATATTTCGACCTCAACGTCCCGGTGAGCCTTTTCCAGGCTCACTCGCGTC
Organism: Caballeronia sp. LjRoot29; assembly: GCF_964252755.1. Classification (NCBI taxonomy): domain Bacteria; kingdom Pseudomonadati; phylum Pseudomonadota; class Betaproteobacteria; order Burkholderiales; family Burkholderiaceae; genus Caballeronia; species Caballeronia sp. LjRoot29. The sequence goes on from NZ_CAXUPU020000040.1 coordinate 62,925, forward strand.
CATTTTTCCTGCTCCCGACCTTTTTTGATTATTGGCTTATCGCGAAAAGTGTATTGAAGTTTATGGGGATAAAAATCCGATAGTAGGGGTATACACTGCATTTCATCGACGAAGCAGCCACCGAAAGAAGTTTGACCGCTGCGACGCCTTTCTGAACCAGTCGAACGTCCAACGTATATCGGAGCTCACCATGAAAAAGAATCTTCTCGCATCGTTACTGATCGCCGCCACTGCTTCTATCGCTGTTCCGGCATTTGCCAGCGGCTACGGCCCGGCACCTTCGTATCGCCCGTCGGTTGGCGCTCCGGTTTCGCAACAAGGCATCAACACGCAAACCATCGCTGCGCAAAACAACGCTGAAGCGAACTCGTACGGCGGCGCACGCAACACCGTGTCGCAGTCGGGTTCGAGCCGCGATAGCTCGACCAAGGCACAATCTGTTTTCTTCGGTCAGTAATCCAGTAATTCGGCAGTGTGAGTAGTTTGCAGGCTCCTACGCGCACGGCCGGTACCACGGGTACCGCCGTGATCGCGCCAAGCTTGACGGCCGGATAGTACAGAAGTACAGAATGCACAAACGCCCGCTGAACGTGAGTTCAGCGGGCGTTTGTGCCTTCTGTACCTATGCGGAAAGACTGTTTCAGGTGCCCGTCATCTTGAGCGCGTCGCGCATTACGGATGCCAGTTCTCCGGCGGCAAATTTGGCCACATAAGCGTTCGCGCCCACCTTGCGCACGTGCTCCTCGTTCGCCGACCCGGACAATGACGAGTGGATCACTACCGGAATCGCCTGCATGCCGGCGTTCGCCTTGATCCGGCGCGTCAGCGTGAATCCGTCCATTTCAGGCATTTCGAGATCGGTCAGCACCAGCGCGATTTCGTCCGCGGCGCACCGGCCGTGTTTTTCCGCCTTGCTCTGTAAATCTTCCAGCACGTTCCACGCTTCCTGGCCGCTCTTGGTCATGATGAACTGCACGCCCATCGCGGTCAGGCTTTGTTCGATCAGGCTGCGCGCGACGCCCGAATCGTCGGCGGCGAGCACTTTGGTACCCGGTTTCAGGACAATCCGGCCGGTGCTCTCTTCACTGATCTCCACTTGCGTCGATGGCAACACGTCGCGCAGGATCTGTTCGACATCCAGTACTTGCGCAAGCCGGGAGCCATCCACGTTGCCGTCGAGACGCGCGAAACTGGTCACCGTTCGTCCGCTCGAATGCGATTCCGCAGACAAAACCTGATTCCACTCGAGCCGCACGATGTCATCGACTTCCTCGACGGCAAAGCCTTGTGTGGTGCGCGCGAATTCGGTGACGAGCAGGATCTTGAGACCGTTCTTCGGCTGGCAGCCCGTGACCTGAGCAAGGTCGATCACGGGGATGATCTGGCCGCGGATATCGGCTACGCCAAGAATCTCCGGGTTGGCGCCGGCGACCACGGTGATTGGCGGCATCGCTAGGATCTCGCGCACCTTGAATACGTTGATGCCATAGAGTTCACGTTGTTCGGAGTCCGGTGCTTCGCCCAGGCGAAACAGGAGCAGTTCGAACATGTTGTTGCCCGCGAGCCGAACTCGCTGTTCGATGTCGTGTTGTGAACTGCTCAAGGTGGTTCTCCTGATCGATTTATGCCGTGCTTCTAAATAGCCGGTTCCTGATTAGCGGCGCGGTGCGGGGAAACTGAAGCACTTTCGGTGCTTTATGCCTGGACTGTTTCACGCCAATCGGGTCACGTGTGCGGCTGCATCGGGATAGACCCTTGAACGCATGAAAAGCAGTGTTTTCCAGCGTTCACGGAGCAGGTCTCTGGCCTATACTTTTTGAATGGGCTGGGTAATATGGATGTAAGGCGCTGGATGCGAGGGTTTCTGCAAACCTGTTGTGAAACGCGTCGTACGATCCGGATGCCAGCTGTCCACCCATGTGAAACGCCCGCCAGCCGGCAGGCGTCGCGCGGTTCAACGGAGGCGTTCGATGGCAACAGTCGCACAAGTTCTTAATTCGAAACCCGATCACACCATCTTCACGATCGCCGATACGGCATCGGTCTACGAGGCTATCGCGATGATGGCGGAGAAGCACATTGGCGCGTTGATCGTGACCCATGGCGAAGCAATTGTCGGCATCATGACCGAGCGTGACTATGCCCGCAAAGTCGTGCTGATGGACCGTGTTTCACGGCAGACTCCGGTACGCGAAATCATGACTTCGCAAGTGCGCTTCGTGCGTCCCGATCAGACCACGGACGACTGCATGGCGCTGATGACTGAGCGTCGCATGCGGCATTTGCCGGTTATCGATGGCGAGAAGCTGGTGGGCATGATTTCGATCGGCGACCTGGTGAAAAACATCATGTCGGAGCAGGAGCTCACCATTCACCAGCTTGAGGGATACATACGAGGCGAGCATATGTAGTTTGCCCGTGAGGACGCAGCGCGGCGTGTTGACGCCGCGCTGCGTTTTATCGTTTTCAGTTGTTCCGCTGCGTATTGTCGTGTTCACGCACTCTATGCTTTTCCTCTTCTTCCACCCTCCTTCCGGTTTTGTTCAGCAAATCAAGTTGTAAGCTAATTGTTATAATTCCTGGGTGCCGCGCATCGGCCTGATCGCAGGGGCTGACATTCACGCGCCTGTTCCCTTGCCGAGTTGCGCTCGGCCCTGACCTTAGAGGAGCGCCGTTCGACGCCCCCCGAACTTTCAACGTCGCCTTCGGTTGCCAATTTCCCTCAAACCAACTCCAACTCCGCGCCGCGCCTCATCGCTGCCGACACCCCGTTTATTATCGTGATGAATGCGGGATCGGGGCGCAAGCAAAGCGATGAAACGCGCGCTGCGCTCGACAGTATCCTCGGGCGGGCTGGGCGAAAGTTCGAGCTTCGCGTCGTCGCCGATCCTTCTCAACTCGCCGATACCGCTCGCCAGGCGGTACGCGATGCAAAAGCGCAAAACGCCGTGGTGGTGGGTGCGGGTGGCGACGGCACACTGTGTGCCGTCGCCCAGGCAGTCCTCGGCAGCGGTTGTGCGTTCGCGGTGCTGCCGCGCGGCACATTCAATTACTTCAGCCGCGACCACGGCATTCCCGCCGACACTACGCAGTCCATCGCTCTCCTGCTCAATGCACGAGCGTTTCCGGTCCAGGCCGGCTTCGTCAACGAGCGCATGTTCCTCGTCAACGCGAGTCTGGGTTTGTACCCGAAGCTGCTGGAAGACCGGGAGATCTACAAGCGCCAGTTTGGCCGCAGCCGCTTGATTGCCCTGTGGTCCGCAGCCGTGACGCTACTACGCCCGCATCGTCATTTGCGTCTTCACATCGAGCACGATGGCACAATGCATGAGGTCCGGACATCGACACTTTTTGTCGGCAACAATCGCTTGCAACTTGAGCAGATCGGCGTGGCAGAGGCACCGCAACTGGAGCGCGGTTTGCTCGCAGCGATTGCGCCGCGGGCAATCGGACGCCTTGCGCAACTTGGCCTCACGCTGCGCGGTGCGGCGGGCCGGATGAGCGACGCAGACAACGTCATCAGTTTCGCGTTCAAGCGCATCACGGTGACGCATCCGTCAAAGCGTCAACGACCCGTCAAGGTTGCGACCGATGGCGAGATAAACTGGATCACCCTGCCGCTCGAATTTCGCGTTGCCCCGGAGCCGCTGTTCCTGCTCAAGCCCGAAGCCGACGTTGCCAATGCCAATCGCTCATGACCCTGTTGCTCCAGATTTCCGATCCGCACTTTGGCACCGAACAACCGCTGGTCGTGGCAGCGTTGCTGCGTCTCGCCAATATGCTGCAGCCCGATCTCGTTGTCATGTCCGGCGACATCACGCAGCGCGCCAGACGCGCGCAATTTAGCGCAGCGCGCGCGTTCGTCGATACGTTGGGTGCAACGCCCCTGGTTATCGTGCCGGGCAATCATGACATTCCGCTGTATAACCTTTTCGCGCGTATTGTTCATCCGTACGCGAATTACCGGCGCGTGTTCGGAGACGATCTCGACCCCGTGTTCGAATCGGCCGAGCTCATGGTGATCGGTGTGAACACGACGCGTGCGTATCGTCGTAAGGATGGCGAAATATCGGCGCAACAAGTGGAGCGCGTGGAGCGTCGCCTCGACCAGGCGACGCCGCGTCAGCTACGGGTTGTCGTCACGCATCAGCCAGTCGTGGCGGCGCGTGCCAATGACATCAGGAACCTGTTGCACGGCCGCGAATATGCCATTCAACGATGGTCGCAGGCGGGCGTGGACCTGATCCTGGGCGGTCATATCCATCTCCCGTATGTATCGCCGCTGCATGTGGCGTATAACGACTTGCCGCGCCGGATGTGGGCCGTGCAGGCGGGGACATCATTGTCTTCACGCGTGCGTGGAAGGGTGCCTAATTCGGTGAACGTGATTGACTACAATGCGTCGACTAATGGCACGCGCCGTGCGGTTGTCACGCGTTGGGATTTCAATCGGGTGATCGCATCGTTTGAACCCAACATACAACACGAGATCGACCTGGATAACGAGTCGCTCAAGACTCCATTAGCGACGCTGTCATGAAGCAGATTGAAGGGCCGTACACCGGCCTGTTTGAAGTAGCGCACGCAGCCGGTGAGCACGCACTGATTGTGTTTGCGGTCTCCCTGACTCTCGCAATGGTCGTAGTACTGAGCGCGTGGCAACTCGTTCAACGTTATGGATTACCGCGGGAAAACGGCGGCTTGCCGCCCAAGGTCTTGCTGGTCGTGAACTTGACGGTGAGTTTTGCCATCATCGTCGGTGCGGCCGCCTTGTTCGCTGCAATCGCCGATGAAATCGGCGCCGGCGAGACACTCGGCCGCCTGGACCAGGCGTTCGCCGACGGCATAGCGAGCGCGGTTCCTATCGGCGTGATCCGTGCGTTTGCACTCGTCACGCATCTGGGCGATGCATGGGTCCTCGCCGCCTGGTGCGTGCTCGGCGCAGCCATCCTGATCGCGCGGCGCCGGTTCGCACTCGCGATTGGCTTTACGCTCGCGATAGTCGGCAACGGCCTGCTCAATAGCATCATCAAACACATTTTCGAACGCGTGCGGCCCGTGCATGACCAGTCGATCGCCACCGCCACCGGATGGAGTTTCCCGAGCGGCCATTCATCAGGGTCGTTTGTCACCTACGGCATCATCGCGTATGTGCTTGTGCGGGTCGTGCCGGACGGCTGGCGCTTGCCCGTGATCGTGGCAGCCACACTGATTGCGGTCACCACGGCGAGCAGCCGCGTATTCCTGCGCGTGCATTTCGCGAGCGACGTGCTCGCGGGCTTTGCACTGGGAACGATCTGGCTGGTGGCGTGTATCCTGAGCATCGAATTGGCACGCAGATATTGGTCGAGGCCGGGGCCGGCGGCGAGCTCGCGGCATCAGTCCTGAGGGTGTATCGACAGCTCGGGGAAGCCGGTGCCAGAATCCAGATCACGTGAGAAGCGCACGCCCTCCAGGCAAACAATCAGGATTTCCGCCGTCGTCCGCACAATGCATCCCGGCGATACATGGCCGCCGACCACGCGGCCTTCGGCATTCGAGACGGCCATGTGAAGATGTGCGCCGTCGGCGGAAAGCGAGCCGGCCAGCGTCAGGATTTCGAGGTCACCGTCAAGCCGCGTTGGCTCGTCGAGACCCGCGTAACGCAGGTTCGCCACGCGCAGGCTGCCGATGCCCTGCATCACGAACGCGGCTCCTATGCCTTGGTCTCGCGCAATTGCTTCGAGCGCGGCACGCAGGTCGTCGCCGGGAACCAGACGCACGGGAAGTGTTTGCATAAGTTACGCCCCAAGGCTA
>NZ_CAXUPU020000041.1:0-68176 GCF_964252755.1 Caballeronia sp. LjRoot29
TTTCAGCGATCTGCTAAGATAAATAGACCCATCTCAGCTGCCAACCAGAATGCCGACGCATAAATCTAAGTTGCCCAGTGTTCAGATCCGCATGGCCGCCGGCCAAATGCTCCTGTGCGGGGAGTCAATCGCAACTGTCTGTCAAGAGGTCGGCATATCGGTTAAAACAGCCAACCGGTATCAGGAACTATTCGCGGCTGGCGGCCTCGCCGCACTTGAGAACATGTCAGTCGGGGGCGACCCTCGGCGTTGAGTCCAGAAGCGTTCAATTGGATCGCGGCTGCCCTGCAAGGCGAACCACAAGCGTACGGCTTTCCCGGCGCCCGATGGACCTCCCGCACACTCGGGCAATTGATCGAGCGCAAGTTTGGCGTGAAATATTCTCGCGTATATGTCCGACAGATCGCCCTTAATCTTGGCCTCGGCCCGCGGCTCGGCCGCCGCTTAAGAGAGTGAAGCCGAGGCGGAGTTGCGAGTTGTCAACGATCTTCGCCTTTAAGCCGAAGGTCCGCAATTGGCCGAACCCGCACTTCTAGCGATCCGCTCAACAAAAGTCGTAACAACGCTTCGATCGGGCCGACAGGTGCTGCAGGGTCGATGCGCCGTCAAGATCGAAAATCCTGTCCTTAACTTCCAGCCCCCTCAACGATCATTCGCCTGAGCCTAAGGCCCGCGACTGACCGCTCTTTGCCGATGTATTACAGTAATTTCTCCGATCCCGTACCTGGAGAGAGGCAACGCTCGGACATTTACTTACATTTCTATCAGATTGCCTGTCCACGCTCGCGGTGTCGTGCCGTTAACCAATGGTGGGCGTGAGCCGGGTTTAGCACACCTGGCCTGCCTTTCGCTGCAGCAATCGCTCTAAGAAAGCTTCGTCGTGTCCGAGGATTATCAGTGATTACAAAGTTGAAGCTAGCGTCATGGGCGATGATGTTGATCGCCTCGTTATCCGTATCGGTGCCTGCATCAGCCCATATCGACGTCGGTGTGGGAATCTACTCGCAGGCACCGCGGTATGCGCCACCCCCGGTCGTGTATGGACCACCGCCCGTGGTTTATGAAGCGCCGCCTGTCGTGTACGGTGCGCCTCCAGTGATCTACGGTGCGCCACCCGTTATTTACGGCGTCCCACCGGGAGCTCCGACTTACGGTCCCCCAGGCGCCTATTACGAGCACGATTGGCGTGAGAGGGAGTGGCGCCGTCGCGAATGGGAAGAGCGGCACCGCGAAGATTGCCGTTGGCACGACTGTAACGATCGCCGGCGTTGGTGAATGAGCAACGGATTGTGCCGCTAGTGCGCGACTCGTGCAAAGCAGGATTTCCCGCCCGTTGAGCAAGGACTAAGTTCAGTAGCCTATGCCCGCAAGCGGCATATGACGCAGTTGTCATAGGGGAATCCGCACCGCATGATGTCCGAGGCGTCTTTCGCTCATACGCCGAAGATCATGACGCAGTCGTTTTTTGGCCTGGTTTTCGTAAGTCCACGCATCCAGGCTCAAGATCAAAACAATGTTTCCCCGACCCCCTCTCTTGATGCAACGCTTTCAAGCCTCGACGCATGTCTCCAAGAGTGGCAACAATCTCTGACCAACTGAGCATCTCCTTTGGAGTGAACGCGTCGTAATAATAGGTCGGCTCGTATCTCGTGCTACGTAGGTACGGCATAACCGAAATCCTGTTTTTTTGAAGAAAAGGGAACCTATGTTCCAACATGCGCTTGCAAACATACTTCGCATGAATTCGACATACGCAGTACTTTGATAGCGTTTGATAGGCATGCAAGTTGGTTGAAAAGGAATTTAAGCCGCTTCGGCCCCGCCGGCCAGTCAGCCATTGAGCCGACCCCGAAAGAACTCGATGAAGACGCGCAGCTTGCGCGGCACATGCACGCGGCTCGGATAGTAGAGGTAAAACCCCGGAAACGTCGGCCACCAGGGTTTCAGCAGCGGAACGAGGAGGCCGCCCTCAATGTCGTCGCGAACCTGTATCTCGAACGCACACGCAATGCCAGCGCCGGCGCGCACTGCGGCAAGCAGAATATCGCCATCATTGGTCACGATCGGACCCGGTACTTCGATATCGACAGCGCGCCCTTTGTGCATGAATTCCCACCGATATATACCGCCCGCCAGACGGACGTTGATGCACCGGTGCGCGCGCAGATCCTCGGGCTTGCGCGGCAGCGGGCGACCCTCGAGATAGCGCGGCGCCGCGACCGTCATGATGGTGTGATGGCCGCCAAGAGGCACCGCCACAACGTCCTGCGCCAGATTTTCGCCTAGCCGGATGCCGGCATCGAAACCCCCACCCACTAGTTCGAGCAGCGCATTATCGCAGTGCAGTTCAACAGTGATATCGGGGAATGTCTCAAGGAACGCGACCAGATGCGGCATCACGAGAATATCGGCGGCAGTGCGCGACAGGTTCAGGCGCAGCAGGCCCGCCGGTTTGTCGCGCCACTCATTCACGCCTTCGATAGCCCCCGCCAGCGCGTCCAGCCCCGGCTGCGCTTCCTGCAGGAAACGCCGACCGATTTCGGACCGAACCTTTTCGTCGATGGTCGCGAGCTTCGTCATGATCACGTTCGCCGCGAACACCCGCTGCCTCGACGTGACCTCCGGCAACGCCTCATTCATGAAGGCGAGCGCGCACTTTCTGACCGCCTTCGAATGGCGGATGCATGCAGCCCTTCAAGCACGGCCATACGCTACCGCTGCTGTAGCAACACCATTTGTTTGATCATCTTTAGCGGCAGTGTGCGTCCCGAGCGATCGCCACGCTGGCGCGGTCTATCGAACGAGAATTGACGGCTACGATTGTCGACCATCTGAGACCCGACTTCGAAAGACCGCTGTTGGCCGAACTCGGTCCGACGCCGAACCGCCGAGGTCGCCGCCTTTGATCGTTCTGCATCCGGCAGAAGTCGGACCGCGAACTGACTAACGGGCGGCGGGTGTTGCATCCATACGGGAGGTGTCAGCCGCGCAATGCATTAAAGACGGAGTGGTGCCATGGTCGCTAACGCCGCCACTTTCATATAGGGCGGGGCATCCGAGCTATGAGGCATTCCTGACCCGACCATCCCGCTAAACGGCCGCGGGAGCACGACGTGCAAAAACCGCTGCATCTCCCGCTCCGCCCGGCGGTTTGCCGGTGAATACTTCCGCATAGGCACAGATTCGCGCGACGCGTGCCTCCATCGGCTCTTTCGTCTTCATTCAATGTCGTTGCCTCTAGGCGCTGCTGGGACGCTCGGTGCTCGCAGCAATGGCGAGTACCTAGTCTTCGTCGAGGAAGATGCACGCGGCAAAGTGATGGTGTGCCGCTAGGAAGCCAATTGGAAGTGGGGCATAGGCGTGGCATTTGAGGCGTCGTGCAAAAAGCGCCCCATACATTCGACCATGCGGGATGCTTATGGTTTTCGACGAATTGAACAATTTACGAATACTATTTAGCTAAGCCCGATCACCTGGAACTAAAACACACCTTTCCCAGGGCGCCTGCCTCCGAGGCTGCAAAGAAGCATTCCACTTGATTTCTTAACCGATAGCCTGCATCGCCGACTAGGCGGTCGACTGCCGGCACAGTCGTCACGACCCAGACCAGCACGGCCATCAGCGCGGCAATCAAAAGCAGCGAGCCCGGCAGCAGCACGCCTAACCACGCACGCTTTACGTGCAATTCAGCGACTACGGACTCCGGTACTTGCAGGTCCAGCGTGCTCAAGTCGTTCTTGCGCATAAAGCGAAGGAAGATCGCGTCGTACAGCGCACTGCCGGGGTTGCGCGCGGCGGATTCCATGATGGTTTGCTGGGCGCGATGGATGATCACGGCGTCGCTCGCGCGCGCATCGCCGCCGCGCTTGACGAGCCAGCGGCTGTACATCACGCGGGCTTCGTCCTTGCGCCAATCCGTCAACGTGAGCGCGAGCGCGAGCCTCAGCCAGTCGGGAATCCTGCCGGCGCGAAACCACGGAAGCGCGCACAGGGCGGCATAATCCTCCCCCGAGACTAGCAGGCCGCCGTCTTCGTCTCGCAGCACGGCGGCCACGTGCAGCGTCAAGCCGGGTCGTAGCTCGGGAAACAGCGCGAGTATGCTCATCAGCTCGAGGGCCCCCGGCGAGAGTTCCATGGCGATGGCCTCAAGGATTCGATCGCATTCGTCATCGCTGGGCGGCGTATCCGTGTGCCAGCGCAGCGATCGAAGCCCTTCCTGCACAAAAAGGCTCAGCCTGGCGGCGGGCTGCTCAAAGGGCAACCGGGGCGGCTTGGACTGTGCGCGCAGAAAATCGCCGAACAGCGTGAGTCCCTCGTGTGTTGCCGGCAACACGACGATGCCCGCGCTGCACAGGCGTCTCTCGCGCCAACTCCAGCGGTGCCTCGGGACCGGCGTGAGCAGCACGACGACGCTCCAGTTCAGCATCTCCATGGTCCAGGGCGGTAATTGCCCCAACAGCGGATCGAGAAGGCATTCGCCGTCACTCAGCAAAATGAGTGTGTCTTCGTTGTATCGCGAGGCGACATCGGACAGTGACGTCGTCGGGTCACTCGAAACGCCTGTCCTCACATGACGCGGATCAGTGTCAAAGAAGTAAACGCCATGGTGTATGCCTTCGAGACATGTCGACAACGCGCGACCCAGCTCCGGCAGGTGGTCGCGGGAGGCACGCTGCTCGACGAGTACCGGATACTCAGGCAGCCTTGGGCGTCGGCCCGGAATCAGACGCAGAGCGCCGGCGGCTGCGACAGTCGCTTTCACGCTGGCGCGCGGATCGAACGATGCATGCGCCATGTAACGATGGGCACGAATGCCCTGCAGCGCGACGCGCAGGCGATGCGCCTGCTCCTGTGCGGCCGGGGTCTGTTGCGCCGACTGCTCGCATGCTGAGAACACGTCGAAGGCCGCTTTCTTCGGTAAGAGAGTCGTCGCCGGGCTGCCGCCAGCCAATCCGCGTGCAAGCGCAGCGCGCCTGCTTCGCTTGAGGCGCACGATGAATAGCCAGACGAGCAGCGGCAATGCGATAACCGGCATGCTTTCGTAGACGATCACGTCGAGGCCATTCGTCGTGCGGGGCTGCGATTCTTCCGTGCTCTGATGTCGGTTCGCCGAGAACCAGCCAAGACCGTCAATCCTGCTGGGGCTTACGCTCAGAAAAACGACGGCGGCCGCGTACAGGATGATCCAGCGCATCAGGCGGGACACGCTTGCGGGCGCGGTTGGCTCGTCGGAGACGGCCGATCGACCCCTTTGCGAATCGGGTGCCTCCATGCGTTTGTCGTGCCGAGCGACGAGTGCTGCGAATGCTTCGAGATAGCCCGGAAAGGTCGCCTGCTGACGCGGAGTGGTGCATAGGATGGGCCCAAGCCACAGCGCCGTTTCCTGTGCGTCGCGCGGACGCTCGCCCTCGGAGAGTCGTTCCAGCAAACCGATTGCGCGCAACGCCTCGGCGGCGCCTATCTTGAAGCCGGCGTCGCGCAGAAAGACGAAAAGCGCTTGCAGATCAGGGGGCCACGGTGGCGGGTTGCCGACCGTCAACGGTTCGTCCCCGCAAGAGTTCGTTATGGTTTCGGTGCCCATGAGTCGATTTGCGAACTCACGAACCTGATATCAGGCTCATTCTTCGCCAGAGAGGATATGTTCTCGCGGAGCACCTGGCGTCGCGCGGAAAGCGGCGCGTCTCTCTTAATGTCCGGGTCCTCACTGACGAGCCTGAGCCACTGCAAGAGTTCGGCCGTGCCGGGGGGCGTTGCATGCTCAAGCGAAGCGTCTCGAAAAACACGAGCAATTCGTCGCGCGTAGTCGAATCAAAGACCTCGGGGCCTAGCCGCTGCGCGATGATTTCTCGCAGCGCGTCGCCCTTAGGAAATTCGATGTGGTGATACGCGCAGCGGCGCAGGAATGCATCGGGCAGACTTTTCTCGCTGTTGCTCGTCACGATGACGACCGGATGCGGTGCGCCCTTGGGCGAGTGCACGCGGAGATCGAATTCAGGAATCGAGAAGGACATGCGATCGAATTCCTCGAGCAGATCGTTCGGCACGTCGCGCGGCGCCTTGTCGATTTCATCAATCAATAAGACAATCCTCTCTGGTCTTGTCCAGTGCCGGCCGGGCAGCAAGTCGGCTACGGTCGGGACGCGTCCGCTCCAGTCCGAGCCGAACACGTCGAGGATGGCTGGCTCGTCTCCGCTAAGGGGGCGTCCCGCGCGGTCCAGCAGCGGCGTATTGCTAGCGCATGCGCGTACGATGGCTTCGCCGAGAGGTCTAATGGAGAGATAGTCGAGCAGACGGCGACGGGGCCCGCCAGTGTGAGCGTCGCGGAATATGCCCATCTCGTCGATCCGGTACAGCAAATCCTCCCGGCCAAAGTTCGACTTGGTCTGCATCTCAAGCAGGCGGTCGTCGAAGAGCTCGTGGGCGAGCGCGGCAGCAAGCGTGGTCTTGCCAGTGCCAGGCTCGCCTGTTAGCAAAAGCGGTTGTCCGAGGACGAGCGCGACCTGCACGGCGTATTGAAGAGGCCTTCCCGGCACGTAATGCCCGGATGAGCGCAGCGAGGCCTCCAGCGGGCAGGGAAGTTCGGGTTCCTTGCGTGGCGTCGCGCTACCGTGGAAAAGCATGCGGTCTTCTCGGCGCGGTGGGTTGATTTCAGCCACGGTTATCCTCGTTCATGAATTTGGCGACACTGCTCTTTAGCTCACGAAGAAAGAAGTTGCCTTTGAACCTGAGATCTTCGAGCTTGCTCTCCAGCCGGTCGATGTGGGACTCATACGTGCGCGAGACCCGTTTCCGCAATTCGACCGACAGCCATCCTGCCAGATCGCTGGACTGGCATTTGCTTAACTCGGGTAACACATCTAAATGGACGTCGGGATGGCAGTTCGCCAATACCATCCAGCGTCGCGCGACTTCGTAGTCTGAGTTAAGGCAGACGAGATGGATCGGTGCTCTGATCCCATGTCCGACAAACCCCGCCCAAAACGAGGACCACGTGCGCAATACGCTCGCCGATGCATCATTGAGCGGATAATCGAGGCCCGCCAGATTGTCTGATACAAAAAAGCGTGGCTGCGTCGTGTCGTGCATGATCTGCGCGTAAGCGGCAGCATCTTTGGGTGGGTCGCCCTTGCCGCTCAACTCGTTCCACAGTTCATCGCGCAGGCGCGCGATTGCTTCCTCCGGATCAGTGACGCGAGTCGGCCAGTGAAGGAGGCGCATGCTTGGCTGCGGCGCCGGCCATTGCAAATGCTCGACCAGCGTGTGACCGTTCAGGCGCATGCCAAAATCGAGCGGCTCGTGCCGCGCCTCGCCACTTCCCGGCAGAAGTATTATGGTCGGCCTCGAAGCCCTGCTCATAGACGCGCTTGCTCCGTCCGAGCGTGATGCGCGCCGATAGCTCGCGACGAATTGCTGTTCCTGATCTTTCCGATCGAGGAGACAAACCAGTTTTGCGAAGGATGGCCGCTCAGGCGCCTGTTCGCCAGGCTTGAACAACGGCTCAAGCAGGCGGGTAGCGTTTTCATCATCGAGTAAGGCGCCAATGCGCACGGCGCCGAATTCGTAACTATCGTTTCGCTCGTACGTGACGATTACGCCGGCGAGCCAGGGAAGCGAATCTCTGCCTTTGGCATCAGTAATGAACAGCGCGGCGCCGGAAAATCCGTGCCAATCGTCCTTGACGTTGAACGTATTCGCCCCCGCGCCGCCAAACTGGAGCTTGTTGAAGTTGAACTTGTTCAGCACGAGGCCGCGGCCCAGCTCGATGACGGCCGTAATCTGCTCCGTTTCTCTGATGTCGTCCTCCATTGCGAGATTTGGAAGCCCAATCGCCACTGCCTTGTGAGTCGGCTGGAGAATCATATCCGCGGCCGCATCCGCGCCCATCAGATGGATCAGCGGGGCGACGGTTTGTGCCAGTGGACCTTCCGTGATCTGCAACAGGGCGATGTCTGGCTCCTCCGTCAGTTCGTTGGGCAACAGCGGCCACGCTAGTCTCGCGACCGACCATGGCTGGCTCCTGCCCTTCGTCGCGGCAAGCCGCACCTCAATCGAGAGGTCATCCGGAATGGTGTCGCCGTTGTCGGGCGCGAGGACGTGCCGCGCAGTGAGGACCAGGCCATTGCCAAGCAGAAAGCCGCTGCCGTAATTCGAGTACGTATGGCAGCGGACTTCGGCCACCCCCTTGTTGATGAGGCTGATCATTAACCGTTTCCGGCGGGTGGTGACGGGTCTTCGAACTTCGCGCTAATCTTCGGCGATTGACCATTAGGCCCGACTGGCTCAAGTACGAGTTTGAGCGTGTGCGTGGCAGCGCTTTCGTAGCTTCCCTTGGCCCCTAGTTCCATGACCCAGAACTTCACGCCGCCGTTGCCGTCCACAGACTTGGTCACGCCCAACTTCAACTCGAGTTCTATTGGTTGAAGCCTGAACTGCAGCTCCCGGCCCACTCCATCTTTGAGTGCGGCGAGGAGTTCCGTCCGCAGGTCCGCGATTACTCTGGCCAACGGTATAGACGACTCTTCTGGTGGCATGATGGCCTCCTGCTTTTGTCGACGCTTGTCACTTGAGGAAGACTACTACCGAACTGAGCGTCCATCGGTATACAACTATTGTATGTACTCCATCGCACACAGTTGCAGCTTCATTGCATGCGCAAATTAAAGAGCGGGCACGGAGGTCTCGTAGCTTGCCGGCCAAAATCGGCGAGGCGATTGTCCGTTGCACTCGGAAGCTGGCACCACGGTACATCGCGGTGTGCCATCGACCGCCGTACGGCTGCCGCCGTTGCCGGTGTGAGCGATCGGCTGTAGTCAGGCCAGTCTGCTGCAGGCTTCGCCCGAGAGGGCCTAGTACAGCGAGTCTCGCCTGAATTGCGCTATACATGCTCGGTTCACTGATCCGCAAGAAGGGGGCGGTCAGTACAAGATCCTCACACGCCATGGCCGGCCAGCCCTCGTCGTGGTCGTTGAGCGATAGCCATCCGAGGGGCCGACGGCGCTGGACGTCCGCCCAGACTTGCATGCCGCGTAGCGCGAGTGCAAACAGGTACGCGTCCATCTTGCTATAGAAGGTGGCGACGAGTTCCGGACGTCGGCGAGAAACCTTCTGGAATCGTCCGCCAGGCCCCGTGAGAATGCCTTGTCCGGCTCGTATCCGCCAGTGAGAAAGATTCCATTTCTGTACTGTGTAGATCATTGCATGGTGCTCAAATACGCCTGACGAAGTACTAATGAACGCATGCACTTGCTTTCGGCCGGATCGGGGAGCGCAGAGCCCTTGACCCGTGTGGTCCCGGCGGGAAAACATCAATCGAATTGCTAGCCGGTTTCACTGAGCGACATTCAATCGGACGTCGTTCCAGTGCGCCTCCTTCTTATGCACGCCCACACAGGTATCCGGCATGCGTTGGGGGACACACCGACCCAACACACTGCGCCTGTCTTGAACCGGCGATCTGCGGATTGCATGGCTTGGTTCGCTGATGCCGCGCGGGAAATGATCTGCAAACAGATGGGAGCCGCTAGCTGGGTGAAAAGCTGACGTTCAAACTTCCGTGCGGAGCGTCCGTAGACGTCCGTTTAGGCCGAACAGAGCCTGATGCGGTCGGGGAATATTGCCCATTCTCCTTGAATCAAATGCCTTAGATGTGATCATTTGAGATCGCATTCGTGTAGCCGTCTCGCCGTCTACTGCCGTTCTGCAGAACACCAATGGGTCCACCGAAGCGACCAGTGGGCGCGCTCCTGACGGCGTAGCTGTCGGGGTTTCCAAAGGGTTCTCCCTTTGGGCACCATGTGTAAAGAAAAAGTGCGGAGCATTTTTTGTTTACACATGCATCGTGCCTCCAGCTACCTCAAAATTCACTCTAGAGGTACATATCAGATTCAGATCAAATACAGATCGAATACAAATCAAATACAGATAGTTTCGTTTCCGGTACAAGTCAGAGTCAGGTAGAGTACAGCTCAGACTTAATCTCGCACTCGACCATGAATGATGCTGCTTTTCGCGATCACTTCGCAGCCTTCGCTGCCAAAACGGAGCGGTCGACTGCCTCTCGATTTCGAGACGCATTCGAGGGAATCGAGATTGCTCTAGAGGCAGGCGTGACCCGCGCTCAGGCGCGGGACGAATTGGCGAGATTGGGCCTGGACATTAAGCAGAACACCTTTAATGTGTTGCTTCTGCGAGTTCGTAAAGAACGAGCCGAAGAAAAAGTTAGACCGTCCAATGACGGCCTAACTGCCACGGCAGTGTTAGAAAATGCGCCGTTGCGCGATCAGTCCTTAGAAAAATCAGTTTTGCAACGGGGGGAGTTGGTGAAGCGTGGGGAGTCGATACACTTGCCGAACGATTGGCTTACTGCCGAATTGACACCGGCTCAATCGCGCTCACTATCGGCAGAACAAAAACAACAGCGCCGGAAAGCGCGTGACAGGCTTTTTCATCCGACGCCTTACGACAAACTCGATGCTAAGTAACTTGAGCGGCCAAACTGACTTACCAACCTACGCGGCCCTTACCTCTTGCAATAACTCGGGGTGGTGATACAGCACCTTGAACAGCTTCACCAATGCAACAGGTGGTTTTGTTTTTCCGGTCTCATAGCGAGAAAATGCATTCGTGCCACCGCCGAAAATCTCTCCTGCTTCGCGCTGGTCAAGATTCAGCTTTTTTCGCACGCTCAAGATAAACGCAGGATCGGCAAGCTCAGAATTCACCTTCACGTTGAATTCCTTCATCAGCGCCATCGTGCGCCGCGACTCCGCAGCGTCGAGAACTGCCTCGTCGCACGCCGGACAAAAGTCACCGGTCACCTGCTCAAGGGATAACGTTTGACCCTTGTACACATACGGTAGGTCGCGAGTCTCATGCACCAGCTTTGCCGCACCACAAGACGGGCATTTCATGCTCATAACTCCTTGAACGATACGATCAGCACATCGTCGATGACGGTCAACTTGAGGTACACCGGCCCGGCGCTCGTCACGGGCCGATACACGTCCTGCCACACCTTGTGATCATCATATGTTGTCATGCTCTTAAAAAAATCTTTGGTCGTCAGTGCGATAACCACGGCCCGCATTTCATCAAAATCAAAACCTAATGCTGCTGCGCCTTCACGCGCCGACCGCGTGGTACGAACCTGATCCGCCTCTACGAGTTGTTTGACGATGGATAGCTTGCAATGGGGCGTGTTCTTGTCCATGCAGTACATTAACCTAATAGGCTAATTTTGGCAAGTAGGTTAGTCGGCGTTAAGGTAATACGCTACTGAATCGCGTCCAATGCTTTCTTGTTGACTACGCTACTTACGGGATCAATACGGAATTCGTCATCCTTCATATATGCCCGTTCCTTGATCTGGTTCTCATTTACAGTTCTTTCCCATGCTTCAAGCTTTGTCAGCCCTTCGGAAGCCAGCTGATACCGGCAAAGCAAAGCCGGTGGTTCGCTGCGGCCTTGTTCTTCCTTATCGCGGCGAGCCAAACGGTGGCTTCGGGGGAAACCGCTGCTGATACAACTTCTGCAATGCGTGCCTTCAATACACCGGCACTTGGTTCCTCAGGCGCGCCCGATGCACCCGCCATCATTTTTTCACCGCGACCTATGCAGCTCCCGAATTTTTCGATAATGTACTGTACATCCATACAGTATTTATGAAGATCGACGGTGTGTCTTATGACTGTTTATACGATTGAGCAGGTCGAAGCAGCGATAAACTATTGGCGTGTTCACGATGCGACCGGGGAAGATGCCGCGCTCTGCGCAAGTGCGCGAGTCTTAGCCGATGTCTACGGACTAATGATCTACCACCATGCGTCATCGGTTTCCGCAGGTACGTTCACCGCAGAACAACTTCATGCCGTCGAGGTGGGTCTTACGCAGGCAGCACAATCGTCAGGGCACTAAAGATGCGGGCAGTACTCAATCGTGCCTATCCAAGCGTCGGCAACGACAGTGATGTTGACCACTGGCAATTTGATTTCTCCCTCGTCGATTCGAACGGTGTGGTTCTGTACGACACAATTGACATAGCGACTGTCCGAACGGTCTCACAAAAGCATTCGGTCGGATCATTTCAGGCCATGTGTAAGGCGATCCTAGGGACCGCCGCCCACGATTTTCATCGCTTGGTAGGACAAGAATTTGCCAGCGAATGAGAGTTCAGTTGGATGAGTATCTGGAGATGCTGTCGGGTATTATCATTCACGAGCGAAGCGTCGACAGACAAGTTCAACCACTCTGTTCCATAGCCACACGGCGCGTCGGTCGATTTCGTTTTGTTTCGAGGAAGGTCTTCCAACCAAGCACGGCGCGCCATGCATCTGCCACGCATCGGTTCGGCCCGCCACCAAACCAAGATAGCAGGCCACTTTCAGTGGCTCCGCCTCGGTAATCTCCTTGATCCCCATCTTCAGAAGGTTGCAGCGCAAGGCTGCGGCTAAATCAAACCCTCTGCTGCCCCGGGCGCTGTAGGAGACAAACCTGCTGCTGTTTGCCACTCTTGCAGAACCCGCGCCAGCAAATTGAAGGTAATGGGCTTATGAAGATACCCGTCGAATGCGGCGAAATCGTCGTCCCCTAGATCGGCCCGGCCTGTAATGGCAATCATATATGCGTCTTGCGAAGCTCCTTCGCTACGGAGGCTCTCACACGCCACTCTGCCGTCACCATCGGGCAGCTCGACATCCGCCAAGATGAAATCAAACGGACGTGAGTAAGCGAGAGCGCGCGCTGTCTCACAATCGTGCGCGACCGTGACAGCATGTCCGAGCTTTTCAGCAAGCGCTGCAAGACTCACGGCGAGATCGCGGTCATCATCAAGTATGAGAATTTGCATGTGGTGTCCTTGGTTGTTTGGCAGCAGATGCATCTTTACGCAAAAAAAATGCCAATCGTGCAGCAGACCTTACCGGATTCTTCTGCATAATCAATGGATTAAGCTCAGCATGACGCCCGTGGCGTTCCCTGATCACCTTGGCCCAACTAGAGGCAGATCTCCCTGAAACTTGCAAGCAAATATCGGTGTGGAATAGGAGAAAGGCGCCTTTAGCCATAATCTCATTTGGACCTAATTTTTGCTCGTGGCTATAAAAGCTGTATATATGTACAGTACTTTGCATGAGCGCTTTACCGAACCATATCGAATCGATCCACCCAAGCCTTTGGCGAGGGACGCAATTGGCGCGCGCCCATGGGCGCACCGTAGACACGGGTTACCCCGCACTATCAGCCGAGCTGCCTGGCGGCGGCTGGCCGTTGGGGACCATGACCGAGTTGCTTTTACAGCAAGCCGGCGTCGGCGAAATGCGCCTGTTGGGTCCTGCCATGGCGGCGGTGTCGAATAAGCGCTCGATTGCACTGATCGCGCCGCAGCAGATTCCCAATGCACACGGCTACGCCTTTATGGGCATAAATCCGAGCAAGCTCATGTGGTTAAAGACTGCTAAGTCATCCGATGCGCTGTGGAGCGCGGAGCAGATCCTGAGAGCAGGCAGCTGCGGTGCACTCGTGCTCTGGCAGCAACATATCCGCGCCGAGTCGCTCAGGCGCCTGCTGCTGGCCGCACTGAGTTCCGAGATGTTGTTTGTCGTCATGCGGCCGCTGGCGCGTGCCCAGGACTCGTCGCCGGCGCCCCTTAGACTTGCCGTTCGGGCGGTGGCTGAGGGCGTCGCCGTCGAACTGATCAAGCGCAAAGGTCCCGCTGCACCGGCGCCGATTATGGTCAAACTTTTTCCGTCGCCCAACTTGATCAGCGAGCATCGTCGCGTTCAGCGGCGCACCGTCGAACTGCCCGCGCCTGCGCTCGAGCACGCCGCGATCACCGAATAGTTCGTACCGAGATCGATGCGATGGCCAAAGCCCTCCCTGAGTTTGCACCATTGAGCCTAAAAGAACTCCGTTCGCTCTGGAAAAAATACCGAGGCAACGAAGATATCGAGCGGCTCGTGTTGGAAGTTCAGTTCAGCCGGGGTGTGATCAACGAAGTCGACAGTTATTTCAAATCAATTCATCAGGCATGGCGGCAAGAGAATCTAGGTGAATTGATCGCGATCGAAAAATTGCGGCTTTTGTTGGTCAAGCAGCACCTGCGGCAGACCGTCCTCGCCGAGATCAAGCCGGCGCCCAAGGGAACGAAGCCATCTGAGCCACCTGAGCCCGAACCTGCGTTGATCGATTGACGGGGCCCATGGCGCACATCGAGGCGGGCCCGATAATCGTCGGAACAACAACGACTTATGGGCTTTCAAGTGATGTTGTCCACAACGCTGTCCACAAATTGTGTGGACAACATCGTAGGCTCGGTATCGTGGCGAGGATCAGTCAGTGATAGCGAACTTGTCGCGATCCTGGTCCGCGATCCAGCGAGGGGGCTTGCCGCGACCGCTCCAGGTCGCGCCCGATGTGGGATCACGGTATTTCGCAGCGACAGGCGCCGATTGCTTCCGCGGGCCGCGGCTACTGCGTGGCTCGAGGTCTTCGGGCTTGACTTCGTATAGGGCCATTTGCTCACGGATCCATTCGATCGCGTCGCCGCGCTCGGCGTTTCTCAACTCTTCAATCTGCTTTTCCAGTGCTTCACGTTGCGCCAGCAGGGCGCGGTATCCAGTGTTCGTCATGTGGGTCGTGTTTTCTTCTATGATTAGTGATGTGAGTTCGACCGATCATGGCTCCGGCCGTTCCAAAAACGAAGATACGGCAAAGCAGGTACGTGCGCCGCTCTGTGCCGATTGTACGTTGACCAGGCCGTGTGACGGCGAAGCGCAATCGACCTTGGACGATTCGACATTAGGTCAGGACAAAAATTAAAATGAGCACGCAACTAAGCAATCGGTGCAGGACATCCCTATACCGTGTGATATTCGGTAAGCCCAACAGTAACGACGAACGCATCGTTTTCCTGATGGCCGGCAGCCGAGAAGCTGCGTCCAAGCGGGCGGCATCGGTACTTGCGGCGCTCTTTGACATCGAGCCGCTCGAAGTCTATCTGTACAACCTCGCGTCCTTCGTCGACCTGGTCGATTTGGGCGTGAGCGACGACGAAGACCTTCGTATTTTCGAACTGGGTTGGAAGGGACCAATGGTCAGTGTATGGGCGGAACACCCCCTGTTCCTCACCGACGATTCATCGCTCCTTGGCAAGTGGGCCGAACTCTACGCGGACCTCGCAAGCGCGACGGCAGTGGAAGCAATCAGACGCGCTCGCTCTTGAATGGTCCCGCGGCCGCGCTGCTGTTCACTTCACTCACTGAACCTAGTCGTCCTTCTGAATGGAGGTTCTAGTGGCGGTCCAAGCGTCTACGCTCTCTGAACGTATTTGCGGTTCTCCTCCGCTCAAGCGGCGAGACGATACTCGTAATACGGCTGATGACGATCGTCGAGAATGGCGTACTGAGCCGCCAGGTTAGCCGGATCCGGATTGAGCCACGCGTTAATGTTCTCGGGCTTGATCGGGACAATACAGCGGTCGTGACCGGCGAGCGCGATTTCCGCAGGGGGATCGTCTGTGACGGCGGCGAACGACAACAAGTCCGGCTCGCCTTTGCCTGTCCACTTCGACCACAGGCACGCGATTAACATGTCCTGCGGCGGGTTTGGCTTGAACTCGAGCACGAGGTTTTCTTCTTTCTCGCCTTCAGCCAACTCACGAGCCTCAACGCGATGACGCGGTACGTTTTCATAAAACGCGCTGACCAACATCACGCCGTGCGTGTATCCGAAGAGCCCCTTCCAGAACCCTTCAAGGCTGTCTTTTCGCGCATTGTACGTTCCGGGATACTTGGTGTCGTAGAACGCCGGCTTGCCGGCGGGACGACATTGATATCGCATTGGCTTCACCACAAGCTGACCATTTTCGACCACCATCACCGGCGCGTATTGCCCGGGAAATATCCGTGAGTCACGGTCCTTCAGCTCGGTCCGGTTGAAGTCCTCCAGCTTGCTGCGGATCCAAGCGATCTTGTCGGTCGCAATCCGCTGGCTTTCGGTCGCTGCCTTGGTGGTCTTCGTCAATAGCGTACGCTCGGCGTCGGCCAGCCGCGTGCGCTGTTTGAACAGGTCCTCTTCAAGCTTCGCCGTTTGGCCGGCCGAAAACTCGACGATTGCTTCTTTGATACGCGCCTCTGCATCCGTTTGCGGCAGCAGGAACGGCGCTTCCATGGCCTTCGGGATTTTCGATTTGCTGCCGCTGCGGCGGTCCCAAAAGAGTCGAAAAAACTCATCGATGTCGATGTCCGCGCCATAGACGTGCACGTATTTTCGATAGTCTGCCGTGATCTGAGCCGAATAACACATGGCGAATGCTCTCCATCTCCTGTCCGTGAATCATGATACCCGCGTGCCAGCGCTGGTCGGAGAGGTGATCACCCTTCTCCACCGACCAGTCCTATCGCACAATCGGAAGTGCTGCCCAGTCGGACGTGTAGGCGGGACTGCGCTTGTCCTGATTCATGTGCCATGTTCTACGCTGCTCAACCGCGCCGACCTTCAATGTCCCCCGACCGTACTTGTCGTTGATCGCATCGAGCGCAACCATCATCTTCGCCTGCCGGCTGGCATCGCGACCGAAGAGCTCGCCTTGCTCAATTGAGATCGATTGCAATTCGTGAAGCAGCACACCTGCCTTCGCATACCGGAAACCCTCCCGATAGATCTGACGCAGCCCGAACAACGCCGAGTCGACCAGCGTCAGGGTGTCCGACGTCGGTGAAACGAGCGGAACATTGATGGCACGGCTGTATTGCGGGTCGTCGCGTTTAAACGGGCTTGTTCGGATGAAGACCTGGACCTGATTGGCGTGCAACGCTTGGCGGCGGAGTCGCTCGGCTGCTGTCGCGACAAATTGCGTGACGGCCTGCGTCAGCTCATCGAGTGTATAGACGACATGACCGAAGCTGCGCGAGCAAAGCACTTGCTTTTGCGGTTGCCCCGCATCTTCAAAGCCGTAGCACGCGATGCCGTTGAGCTCGAGCAAAGTCCGCTCGAGAACCACAGAAAAATGCTTGCGGATGAACGAGGGACTCGCGCGTTTGAATTGCAGCACCGTTTCGACACCCATCTCATGCAGACGCGCGCCAATCTTGCGGCCGACGCCCCAGACCTCGCCAACGTCTACGCTCGCAAAGATACTGTCGCGCTCTTCTGCTGTCAGTATTCCGATGTCGCATACCCCATGCCATAGGCGCCCGACATTCTTCTTGGCAATGTGGTTCGCCATCTTGGCAAGCGTCTTCGTGGGACCGATGCCGATGCACGTGGGAATGCCAATCCATTGCAGCACCTGAGCGCGGATCTGAAGGCCATAGGTTGTCAGGTCACAGCGAAATCCGCCCAGGTCGAGAAAGCATTCGTCGATCGAGTAGATCTCCTGGACGGGCGAATACTGGCCGATCAATGACATCATGCGGTCGCTGAGATCAGCATACAGGGCGTAGTTAGAGCTGAGTGCGATAAGGCCGTTGGTGCGCTCGAGGTCGCGAATCTGGAAATACGGCTGCCCCATTCCCACTTTCAAATTTTTTGCTTCTTGCGATCTCGCGACTGCACACCCATCATTGTTGCTGAGTACGACGACAGGTTTGCCGATGAGCGACGGCCTGAAACACCGTTCGCACGAGACGTAGAAGTTGTTGCCGTCGATAAGGGCAAAGGTGGTCATCGACGTTTCTGCGGATGCAGCAGTTGACGCAAATTCCACGTGACCACGCCCCACACGCTCATCTCCTGCCCTTCGACAAACGTGATTGGGGGATAGAGGGGGTTCGCCGCATGCAAACGGACGACACCCGAGCGTTTGTACAAGCGCTTGACCGTGAACTCGTCGTCGACGCAGGCAAGGACCACACGACCATGGACCGGCTCGATCGAGCGATCAACGATCAGACGGTCGCCGTCAAAGATCCTCGCATCGATCATCGAGTCCCCTTCAACCTGGAACAGAAACGTCGCGATTGGGTTGAGCACCAGCACGTCATTAAGATCGATGCGCTTTTGCGTGTGATCCTGCGCCGGACTGGGAAACCCTGCCGGCACCTTTGCCAGCACTTCGATGAGAAATGAGCCTGCGGCGTCGGCGGTAATCGGGATCGGGCGGCTCATGGACAGACAACACTGTATGAATGTACAGTATTCTATAACGGGTTTTGAAACGCTGAATTGCCCCTTTTTTGTCGATTGCGGAGGCTGTTGTGGATATGCTTGTTCGACGAAAGCATCCCATGCCGGAGATGGCGGCCTTCGTCGCGGAGCTGCGAGCGGCATTCGGCGACTCGGTGGACGAAGCGGTGTCTCGCGGGAAGAGCGGCGAGCCGACGTTTTACGCGCGTGAAAACGGGCGCACGGTCGGTACGCCGCCAGCCGACCATCACAACGCATGGAGCGCGTCCGAGGACGTTCGCGATCGTCACTATTGCGATGGGTGTGACGGAAGTTGCATCGGAACCGCGTTCAGGTGCAGTCAGCGCATGACCCAAACGATGCAAGCCCAACAGAAACGCTAGACGAGGAGTTGCATGTTTGTAGAGAATGAACGGCGCGCCGAATTGTTGTGCTTCCTGGTCGTGACCGCTGCAGCGTCGCATAGCTTAACCAGTGAATGGCGGGTTGACCACGTCGTCGAGAGTTGCCGGCTCTGGCTCAGACGCAACGCCATAAAGATGCCGTGGCTTGAGCGAGTCAACCTGGGGCAGCTCGCGTTACGACTCGCGAGACGCGACCTGTTCAAAGCCAAGGTCGTGATCCGGCAGGCGCACGTTCAAGCTCTATTCACGGGAGAAATGGCGTTGAATCTATCAAGCACCATGGTTCAGCGCGTCTTGGCCATCTGCATCGACACTATTGCGCAGCGCCCGTAGCCGTACGCCACTGCTTACCGAAGAGTGTGACAAACCACATCAACGCTGCATGCCGATGGCGCGGCGCATCGCTACCGTGATGCCCTGACGGGTTTTCCAATAGCCTTCCCACGGATCGCTGTTGAGCGAGCGTTGCCGGGCAAGTGCTGAGCTCATCGACCATTGATCGCCAGCGGTGACGTCTTTCAATTCGTCCCAGGTAATGGGCATCGACACCGCCAGACCGGGTCGTGCGCGAACAGAGAACGGCGCAACCGTACTTGCGCCGCGGCTGTTTCGCAGATAGTCGATGAAGATTTTGCCAACCCGGTTTCGGGGCCCCAAGACTGCTGAGAAGTGATCGGGCAAGACCTTCGCCATGTGTTGCGCAAGCGCTTGCGAGAACCCCTTAACTTCCGCCCAGCTCTGCTTACGTGTAAGCGGAACGACAATATGAAACCCTTTGCCGCCGCTCGTCTTGGCGAACGACTTGAGTCCGATCTCGTCGAGCACAAGCTTGGTGAGCGAGGCCGCATCGAGCATCGCCGACCAGGGCAGCAACGGGTCAGGATCCAGATCGAAGATGACGCGATCTGGATGGGTTAAGTCTGGTGCGACGGCGTTCCAGGAATGCAGCTCGACGACGCTCATTTGAGCGAGTCCCACAAGCGATTCTGCATTGTTTGCGACGAGCAGCGGAGGATGGCGTGGATGAAGCTCAACTGGAAGTTCTTCGACTCCCGGTATGCGCACGCGCTCGGAATGCTTTTGGAAGAACAGCTCGCCATTGATACCGTCGGGCGCCCGTACCAATGTGAGTGGCCGGTCGTGAAGATAGGGTAGCGCCCACTCCGAGATGTCGTCGTAGTAGCGCGCCAGCTCGACCTTTGTTTTACCGGAAGCGCTGTCGACAACTCGGGCGGGGTTCGTTACTTTGATATTCGCGATGAAGACAGACCCTCGCAGCCCCGCACGCTCTCGAGACGATCTTGCGTCGTCAGGAACTATTTCCTCGCCGGGTATCACGGTGCCCTGCTCTTTCACCACTGCGCGAGCAGGTTTGTCCTCGCGCATTGCATAGAAAACTGCGTGCCGGATCTCGCCGCTCGGTGTCCATTCCAGGAACGATACTTCGCATACGAGCTCGGGCTTCAACCATATGTAGTCACGGTCTTGGTCAGGCTCGGGCGCAACGGCAAACACGGCCTTTTTCTGTTTCAACGGCTCGACTCGCTTCGAGATTGCGTCGTTGCGTGATGCTTTGACTGAAGGCGCAACATTGCCGGCGTAATGAAGCACGCCACTAGCGTCATAAACACCTAGCAAAAGGGAGCGGACCCCGGATTTCGCACCCTTGTTGCGCGAGATGCCGGCGATGACAAACTCCTGGCGAAGATTGCATTTGAGTTTTACCCAGCTCGTTGAACGTCCAGAGCGATACGGCGCAT
The DNA here is from genome assembly GCF_964252755.1 of Caballeronia sp. LjRoot29. NCBI lineage: Bacteria > Pseudomonadati > Pseudomonadota > Betaproteobacteria > Burkholderiales > Burkholderiaceae > Caballeronia > Caballeronia sp. LjRoot29. The sequence goes on from NZ_CAXUPU020000041.1 coordinate 20,285, forward strand.
CGCCGCGCTTGCCGATGATTCCCTCAAGATTCATTTTGCAAGCAGAGGCGACCAAAGACTGCGGGTCCTCAGCGAAGTCCGCAGAGTATCTGATAAGCGGATCGTGAACCTCTTCGAGCAGGTCGCGGAGTAACTGGCGCCTTGCGCGCAAGGGCTCGCTGCGGACATCTTCCCCATTGAGCCAAAGGATGTCGAAGAGGAAGATGACGATTTTGGCCGTGCTTCTCCGGTCAAACGCGTTTTGCAGCGCATTGAAGTCTGGCGTTCCGCTCGCGTTTAAAACCACCGCCTCACCATCGAGCCACGCGTTTTCGACCGGAAGCGACTCGACTGCCGCCCGTAGCTTCGGCATCCGATCGGTCCAGTCGTGTCCGTTCCGAGTGAAGAGTTTGACGGAGCCGCCTTCGATGCGAATCAGCATCCGATATCCGTCATACTTAATTTCGTAGGACCAGTCACCGGATGCCGGCGGACGACTCGCCAGTGTCGCGAGCTCCGGTTCGATGATTGAAGGCATCGCGCCGGGCGGATCGTTTGCGACCGGGCGTTCGCGCTTTTGCGTCGTGCTCCATCGTCCTGGCATGGCGGCTCTCCTCGGTCCAGGGGAAGTGCACAGTCCGTGCCTGTCAGGGCGCAGGACCAGTGCCGGGCATATTGCATGCTCTCAGGATGCGGCTAATAATCAAGAAAATCGAAACTAAACAGCCAACGGGCTCGGCCGCTCGCCCGTCCTTCGTATGCTGCAGCTGCGCGCTCTGTCGCCGGCGACCAGGAGAGAAAACCATGGCAGCGCGCTCGATTGCTTCGTTGACGCTTTCTTTCGGCCTGGTTTCCATCCCGGTCAAGCTGTATTCAGCGACTGAGAGCGCCTCCGGCGTCGGCTTTAACCTTCTGACGCCGGAAGGCGGAAGGGTCAAGCAGCAATACATTTCCGAGGCGACCGGCGAGGTCATCGCCCGTGCCGACATGAAAAAAGGCTACGAGTTTGAAAAAGGCAACTTCGTGGTCTTCGCGCCCGAAGAGCTGAAGGCGCTCGAGGAAGGCGCCACTCACGTGGTGGAAATTGTCTCCTTCGTTCCCGAAAAATCAGTCGACCCGCTTTTTTACGACAAGGCTTATTTCATCGCGCCGGACAAACGCGGCGGCAAACCATACAGCCTCCTGCGCCGGGCGATGCGCGAAAGCGAGCGGTGTGCGCTTGCCAAATGGTCGTATAAGGGGAAAACCCGAGTGGTGCAAGTCCGCCCCGCCGAAGATGGAATGGTTTTTCAGCAGCTGCTGTTTGCCGACGAGGTGCGCGCACTGAGCGATTTGCATATCGAAGACGAGGCCGTGACGGACAAGGAGCTGCAGCTGGCCCTGCAAATCATCGATCAGGTCTCGGAAGATGCGTACGATCCGACCGCCTACGAGGACGAGGAGAAAAAGCGGATCCTCGAGGCCATCGATCAAAAGATTGCCGGCAAACAGATTGTGTCGCCCGAGGCGCCTGCAGGACAGTCGGGTGGCCAGGTGATCGACCTCATGGAAGCGCTTCGCGCGAGTCTCACTGCGAACAAATCCAAAAAAACTCCACCGGCGAAACCTTCCGCTGCGCGCAAAGCGCCTCCCGCCGAAGTGGAATCGTTAGCAGCTAAACCTCGCCGGCCGGTCAAGCGCGCAGCACCGAAGGTCGAAGAAGCGACTCCAGCAAAGGTGCGGGCTCGCAAGTGATTAAACGCAACGCCGGTCATGACTACACGCTACGCAGCCTGCAATCGATTCTTGGCGTCTCGAGACGCGTGTTGTCGGGATTGATCGACGCCGGCTTCGTTCAGCCCATGCGCGGCAAGCGCAACGAGCTGCGATTTACGTTTCAGGACGTAGTGTTGTTGCGCACGGCTTTTCAGCTGCAATCATCAAAGATTCCGTCGCGCAAAATTCTGCGCGCGCTTGGCAAATTAAAGGCGGAGTTGCCAGCCGAGCTCCCGCTATCGGGGATCCGCATTACTGCAGTCGGTGACGCTATCGCTGTCAGAACAGGCGATGACCAATGGGATGCGACATCGGGACAACATTTCCTTGATTTCGAGGTTGCACCTGTCAAAGGCGACGTAGCGTTTCTCGACGCAACGCCGCGAACTTTAAAGAGCCGGACACAGCAGGCCGACGAGTGGGTAGCGCTTGCGGAACAATTGACAAGCACCGACGTCCTCGGCGCCGAGCAGGCATATCGCAAAGCATTAACACTGTCTCCGGATCCGCACTACCTCGCGTATATCAATCTGGGTGTCTTGCTGTGCGAAGCCGAGACTCGTTGCGAGGACGCGCTCTCCGTGTTCGATCAAGCTTTGCAAAATTTCCCCAACGACGCACTGCTTCATTTCAATCGCGCCGTTGTACTTGAGGAGCTGAAGCGGTATGACGCCGCGACCGCTGCGTATGAGAAAAGCCTCGCGCTGGACGAGACGCATGCTGACGCACATTTCAATCTTGCCCGTTTGAGCGAAATACGCGGGGACAAGCAGGGGCTTCTACGACACCTCAACGCGTATCGCCGCTTGGGCGGATGATTGCATCTTGAATACTCGACAGGTCGTTCAATGATTTTCGGTAACCAAGGCCAATGGGATCCGGCTTTGCAAAGTCTTAGCGGTGCCGCCAGGTATTGGATTTAGGTCTTACTGTACATTTCGGCTTATCAAGCCAATCACGGCAGGACACAATCCAGGAGATGACGATGACCGATGATGGAATACAGCGCCGGGCTTTGCTATTGCACCTGGGCGATATGGTAGAAGCAATCTCGTGCGTAATGAAGTGTGGACATCGGTACAACACCATTGGCGAGGCCTTTGCGCAAGAGGAAACGCTCGCGAGCTTCACTTTTCTCCGCCAGATCGATGCCGAAATGACACCCTATGACTTTGCCAAGCGCGCAGCAAGCGCCTTTTTCCTTTGGCCCAAAGAGTTGCTTGATGAAGACCTAAATCGTAAGGTCCTCGCACATGTTGTGCAACATGACTTGTTTGCAAACCATCAGTCGGGTTGGAACGAATACATAAGCGTTTTGCGGCGAGATGTGCCTTGGTTCGGCGAGGACATCGGCCCGGTACCCGAACCTGACGTGGAGCCCAACCTTCGAAGTTGGCCACCGCAGTCGAACACCGATCCGGTCGAGTCGCCAACTGAACAAGGGTGAAGCGCAGGGCCCAATATTATTGTCGCTAATGCGCCAACCCGCTCCCTTGGATGGGTTTAGCCTTCCTGCCGTCATTGCCCATGGCGAGACTCGGGTCAAGAAATGGTGAACCTTTTCTTCGAAAAAACAGTTTCGCGACCTCCGCTTTTCCTAAGTTCGTCAGGGAAAGCCCTTGGTCTCGGAAAAGCCCCCGTACAGCGCGTGGCCATCCTCCAAACGCTTACTGCGCATAGCTTTCGACAGCTCGCAGACACATAAAAAGAACTGATTGACTGGTATTATTGTGGTTATATAATGGTCTCCAAGTCCTCATGGCTTCCATTTCAAATGTGGTATCAAACGGCGATGTCAAGCTGACGGCGTTAGCTGTCCAGATGGCCTAAGGGCGCAGAGTTAGCGCTTTTGTGCGTGCTGTTTTTTGAGTGGGCCAAGCTAGCCTTGTTTTTACGAACAATTGATTTCGTCATTTCGTCATCGTTACGCAATTTGACTGAGCTAGATTTGCAATCTCTGGCTATCAAATTAGGTATTGAAGTCGAGCGCAGCAAAAATGATTCGCTGTTACTTAGTATACTAATTAAAGAAAAACCCCGAAATCCAGCTGAAGCTAAATCAACTCGACAGTAGCTAACGCGATGAAACCAAATCTGTTAATTGGTTTTCTTGGTATTACTCAAAACTAATGTTGATTGATTGGAAAGACAAAGCTATTGCGACATCGTCGTTACCGGTCGAGCTGACAAGGCGCAGCAGGTAAACGTAATGCCGATGCCGAACCTTCGTGAATTAAAAGCGAGATTTCTTGTTGTCGAATATCGATGCTTTCTCTTTCTTGGAGACGAAATTGAACATTAAATTTGGATCGCTGACTGCCACCGCTGCATTGATTGTTCTATCCGCTTGCGGTGGGGGACACGACGCGAACCCGCAGGATTCTGCAATGGATGTTATCTTCATGCCTGGCCTGCAAGTGAATTATGTTTCTTGCACGCCTCGCGACCTGCTGCGATACCGGATCAAGCGAGCTGTCGATGTCTCGAAAACACTGAAGAATCCCATTTTCCTTGCACAGGGCAAAGGAAATCCGACGACGGTCAATACCTGTGTCGCGAAAGGGGGACCTACCGAGGCTGCGACGATTGCAAAAATTTTAATGACGGACTACAAAATTCCGGAAAACCGCATTATTTTAGAGCAAAACTCTACGACAACTAACGAGAATGCCCAACAAGCGTTAATCATCTTGAACGCGCTCAAGCAGCAGGGCAAGACAGTCAATAGCGAACAGTTAGTGACCAGTCAGTACCACGTGTACCGTCAAACGAATACTACCGGAGCTGATGCGTCAGCGATGACTTCGTACAACACAGTATTCGGAGCTGGCACGTTTACAAAAAAGAACAGTTTTAGCTCTAGCGCTTTCGGACCGGATGAAATCTGGTCCCACGACGTCAGTGTAAGCAGTGGTTGGGATAACGTGAACGGATTCGTTAAAACTGCCGATGTGAACGGTGACAAAAAAGCTGATTTGGTGGCGTTTAGAGGCGGCGAAGTTGAAGTAGCGACTTCGACTGGCCAGACCTTTAACGCGCCGGTCGCGTGGACAAATACTTTCTTGCCGCAAGGGGGTGCGTGGACACCACAGATGATCGAGCTCCTCGGTGATGTCGATGGAGACGGAAAAGCGGACTTGGTTGGCCTCACTGGTACAGGCGCAATTGTTTCCACCGCCGGGAATGGTAAGTTCAATCCAAACGCTTTATGGTCAACCGATTTTTCGACGACGAAAGGATGGGATGCGACGAAGCACCAATTTCAGTTGATCGATATTAATGGAGATAACAAAGCCGACTTGCTTGCCTTCGGAGATGACGGCACGTATGTCGCATATTCCGACGGCGTTAAATTCGGACCTTTGCAGAAGATCGATCTACGCTTTGGCTTAAATTCAACCATTGACCCCGGTTCAACGAGAACGTTTTCTGATGATCTCGCGTTGGGTAGTAACAGTTATGCGCTGAGAGTGATGGCAGATGTAGACGGGGACGGATTGGCAGACGTAGTTGTGTTCGGAGATACCGGCATTTATGTAGCGCTACAAACCAAGGCTCCGGATGCCACGGGCAACCATTTTGGTGCGCTCACAAAATGGATTGAAGCCAGCGCAGGCGCTGAGGGCGACAGCTTTGCCTATTACGGTCCGAATTTTCCAAACAGCAAATTCGTTCGCACAGTGCTGGATATGACAGGAAATGGTCGGGCCGACTTAGTCGTTGTTGCAGACTATGCTTTAAGAATTGCACTTTCAACGGGACACAGTTTCGAATATTTGGGAACGACCAACTATTCGACCCTAAATCAGAAACCGGGAAATAACGCCAACAACTCCGCCACGGGGCTGTTTTTCGGGGATCGCTTGCCAGAAATCCAAAATAATTGGACGCAATTCGTCATCAACAAAAACGATGTTAACTGGAGTAAACAGCGTAACGCAGTAGTATTTGGTGATATTGACGGAAACGGGCTTCTTGACATGATCGGGGTAGGCCAGTCGACAGTTTATGCGACTCGTAGCTTAACGCCATAAGTTGCACGTGGCGACCCGTCCTCGTTTTTTATAAACTCGGGTGAAAAGCGTAAATAACAAAAGCCTCGCAAAATGCGAGGTTTTTTATTATAAAACACTGACAACGGACGAGCGCTCACAGGTGTTATGTTAAATAGGCGGGTTACGTGCATCATTCCAAGCCTTGTTTGCGCCAGCGTTCAAAATGGCTACCTGGATACTGCGTATAAGATGGCTTCAACTCGATGCAAAGCTCAGCTGCGGCGTCAATGATCGCCTGGCGCTGCGTTTTGCCACTGTTCCTGATCGCTATAGCGCGACGCTTGAATTCCCCAGCATCCGTTCCCAATGCGCGCACATGGGCGCCATATGATGGCGATTCGATGGAATCGTCTTCTCGGGTTTGCATTTCCGCCACCAATCGCGCAGCCCGCTTGCCTACCGCCCACAGGCCCGCGTCGATTTCCTTGAGCTGGTTCAGTTGCGCAGACATTGGACCAAGGCCAGCCTCGGCCAACACCCGCAGCCACCAGCCATGGTAGGCCACGTAGGCCTCAACATCCGAGCGCAGCCTTGCGCGGAATTCTGATTCTTGGTCTCCGTCCAGAAGATCGTGTGCGAGCAATACCCAGCGATCCACGATCGGGTAGATGCGTGGCTGCAAGCAGTGCAACACAAAAACCGGCATGACGGTTGTCGACCACAACTCAAACCGGTTCAGTTCGTGAATCAGGCTGGCTTCAAAGTAGTGGGTGGCTCGCACCTTCTGAGCCCAGTTGAAGAATTCCCGCGACAGCAGAATTTCCTCATGGCGTTCGCTGATTACTTTAGGACTCGCATTATGGATTACATAGCGTGTGCCCGATGGCTCGGCAATAAAGGGGCCGTCCGGATCCCGCCGAATCTTCCCAAGTTTCCATCCGAGCAGATGCAGCAAGGCCCCACCAATCTCGGCGGGGGTCGCGGCGACGCGGGTCTGTTCGAGCAGATGGAAATACACCTCAGTCGGATACTTCTGGTCGTCAAACTGCGCTGCAAGAGTACGCAGAAAGCTAATCAGCATATTCTTGATGTTCAGTGAATGTTCAAGAATTAATTTATATACATCCACTGAATGTAGTAGTCAAGCTGATGAGCGGCTAAAGTCCTTCCGGTTGAATCTCTATAGTTGATAATGTCCTTTATCGCATATAGAGAAAGCACATGGCAAAGCTGCCCGATGAGCTGGCCCGCACCCTCGCCGAAGCCGGCGAAGGCCTTAAAGCCTTGCAGGACGAAGTCATCGAGGCCGGTTTTGATCCGGACGACCCAGCGAGCGTCCAGGCCGCCATCGAGCATGTCGAAACCGTGATCGATGCGAAGGTCGCACGCTTTCGCGGCAACGCGCTCGTGCGCGAAGCGGCCGATCAAATCAAAGCGGAATGCCGCGCCAACATCCTCACGCAAGTTGAAGCCGTCGGTACGAAACGCGGCACACGCACGCTGCATTGACTGCGCCGGCGCCCTAATCAAGAGGAGACCGTGTGGCAGCTAATCCATCGTTTCGCATCAAGCTCCTGCCCAGCGCCGGCGACGGCGAGTTGTTCGCACCGGAGTGCCAGGCTGCGGTGCGGGGGTTTTTTCAGCAGCTGCGCGACACCGGCGTCATCGCGCACCCGGTGGCGTTCACGATGGACTGCGCCGGCGCGAGCGGCTGCCTGGTCGGAGAGTTCGTTCTCCCCTTCGCCCAGATCGCCGGTCCCGCCATTGGCGTAGCCGTCGCGGCGTGGTTCCAGGGACGAGCGGGTCGCAAATTGCGCCTGAAGGTGGGCGACATTGAAGTCGAAGCTACGACCATGCAGGAGCTCGAGCAGTTGTTGGATCAGGCGATCGCCCGGCGGGATCAACACTCGACACCCGCGAGCGCCCATGGCTGAAAAAGCATTGATTACTCGAGCCGCCGGCGCGTTGCCCGCGATCGTCGCCGAGGCGCCCGAGCACACGCGCGTGCGCTTTCTGGAATTCTTTGCAGCAGCGATTCGCAACCCAAACACGCGGCGCGCGTATGCGCATGCTGTAGGCGAGTTTCTCGCCTGGTGCGCGCAGGCCGGAGTGACGTCCATTACCGCCGTGCAGCCGCTGCACGTGGCGGCCTGGATCGAGGTGCAAACACGGACGCTGTCGGCGCCGACCGTCAAGCAGCACCTGGCCGCCATTCGCCACCTGTTCGATTGGCTCGTGGTCGGCCAGGTCGTGCCGCACAACCCAGCCGCCTCCGTGCGCGGACCGAGTTATACGGCTCGCAAGGGCAAGACCCCCGTGCTCGATGCGGCTGAAGCGCGGCAGCTGCTCGACAGCATCGATGTCACCACACCCATTGGCCTCAGGGATCGGGCGTTGATCGGGCTGATGGTGTTTTCGTTCGCGCGGGTGGGCGCGGCGCTCGCGATGCGCGTTGAGGACGTCTATGTGCAGCACCGGCGGCTGTGGGTGCGCTTGCGCGAAAAAGGCGGCAAGCAGCACGAGATGCCCTGTCATCACACGCTTGAAGCGTACTTGCACGCCTACCTGGACGGCACCGGGATTGGCGCCGAGGGCAAGGGGCCGCTGTTTCGCACCATTCAGCGCGGCACCGGGCGCTTAAGCACCACCTCCCTGCCCCAGGCCAATGCCTATGCGATGGTGACGCGCCGGGCGCTCGCGGCCCGCCTCGACACGAAGATCGGCAACCACACGTTTCGCGCGACCGGCATCACCGCCTATCTAAGAAACGGCGGCACGCTGGAGAACGCGGCGGCGATGGCCAATCACGCGTCGACGAGCACGACCCAGCTCTATGACCGGCGCCGCGGGGACATTACCCTCGACGAAGTTGAGCGCATCCGCGTGTAAATTGCAGGGTTTCATATTGCGATGCGGAGCGCGGATATGGGTACAGGTCATCTCTTTACACGTCGCGAACTTTACGAGCGGGTCTGGGCGGAACCAATCAGCGCACTCGCTAAAACGCTGCAGGTGTCCGACGTCTGGCTCGCCAAGACCTGCCGTTTAAGCAACATCCCGTTGCCACCGCGGGGCTATTGGGCCAGGTTATATGCCGGTCAGGTCGTCGGCAAAACGCCCTTACCGCTTCGCGCGCCCGGTGAAAGCGATCAGGTCGCCGTGGGCGGCGGACGCTACCCTCACTACCGCGATGTCGAATCCAAACCAACAACGGCGCCCGAGCCCCCTGCTTACGAAGAAACCGAAGCACAGGTCGCCGCGCGCATCGACAAGATGGTGCCCAAAGGCTGGCGCCCTGCCCGCTCGCTGGACGCGCCGTATCCTGCCATCGCCCGACTGCTGAGTGAGGACCAGGAACGTCGAACGGCACGCGATCGCTCCCCCCGCTCGACCTACTCCGTCCCCCGTTTTGAAAGCCGCGTGGAGCAACGGCGCCTGCTGCTCATCAGCAATCTGTTCGGGTTGCTGTTTCAGATGGATGCACAGCCCTCCATTCGCGGCAATGACGTCCGTGAGACCCACGCGCACGTCGGCAACCAATGGGTCCGCTTTACGGTCGATACCACCGCGGAACTTCGTCCGCGACGGCAGCCGTCCAAGGCGCCGGGGCGGCCCGCTGAGCCGCTCGCGACCGAAGTCAAAGTGAGCGGCGGATGGAAACACAATGAGGCGGACGAGGTGCTGTTTTGGGGCGATGATGACGCTGGAAAGCTCGAAGCAAAGATACGGGAGATCGCCGTCGCGATCGTATTGACCGGCGAGCGTCAACACCGTAAGTCACGGCAACACAGCTATGAATGGGCCCTGTCTTCTTACGAGGAGGCGCTTGAGGCCGTGCGCAAACAGCACGAAGACGCCAAGCGGCGCGAACGGATCGCACAGGTAGAAGCGGATCGAGTCAGCCGGCTTTTCGCACAAGTGTCAGCCCGGCAGCAAGCACTGCAGATTCGCCACTACGTCGACGAAGTCGCGGCGACGCCCGGCGCGATTGCCGGACGGGCGTTCGAGGGCGACCGCGATGCGTGGGCAACGTGGGCCCTCGCGGTCGCCGCTCGATTAGATCCACTTACGCCCGCTGACAGCCCAGAAATGACCCACAACCCCGAACAGCAGCCGCGCTTGAACCACTGAAAACCAAGGCGCATTGTGGAATGGGCTGATTCTTAGGCTTGAAATGGATATTCCAATGTGCAGTTTGTTCACTGGAAATCGACGTCGCTGGCTGTTCTCGACCCCGCCAGCGCCGCCGACAGTATATTCTTTGCAGGAAAGGGCAGGCTTGCTTCGGCGTTGCAGCTACGCGTGCCGTGCAGAAAACTGAGGGTCCTCAAAAACCTAAAATAACCTTGGGAGAACACATGCCGCTTTACGAGATGACCGGACAACGCCTCAACGCAATTCCCGCTACCACTTTCACTGCATTGCACCTTTTGGAACGCGATCATATTCAGAAAGCCGTGCAAACGCATATCGTCGCTATCACACCAGGCATAAGAACCATGGTGTTGGCAGAGGAGTATGGCGACTTTGATGGCTCCAGCAGGAGGATCGACCTACTCTGCTTGGACGCAGAGGCTCGATTGGTAGTCGTTGAGCTCAAGCGCGACAAAGGCATCCATATGGAACTGCAGGCGCTACGGTATGCCGCGATGGTTTCTACGATGCGTTTCGACCAAGCGGTGGAGGCGCATCGCGAGTACCTGCTGGACACCAGCTCGGCGGCCGACCCGGAACAGGCCATTCGGACCTTCCTCGGTAAGGAGGATGGACCCGTGGCGTTGTCGGAGACCGTACGGATCGTGTTGGCAGCAGCTGAGTTTTCTCCGGAGCTAACCACGGCAGTGTTGTGGCTGAATAAACAAGGCTTGGATCTTCGGTGTGTCCAGCTGCGACCACACAAGGTGGACGACCGCATCATAGTCGACATTCAGCAAGTCATCCCGCTTCCGGAGGCTGCAGAGTACCAGGTCGCGGTGCGCGAAAAATCGATGGAGCAGGCGGCCGCCATTGCCACGCAAAAAGACATGACGCGCTACGACGTGTACAGAGGTGACGAGCTGGTGTTCCCGAACCTACCCAAGCGCCGCCTGGTGTACGTGATCGTCGCAGAAGCGCTGAGCCGTGGGGTCTCGATCGATGCCATCGTCGAAGCGGTGCCGAGTAAAGGGAAGGGCATGTTTCTATCGGCGGAGGGTGATCTGAACGAGCAAGCTTTCGGGGCTGAGTTTGTTGACGTTGCCCTGCCCCGTTACTTCGCCAAGGAAGAGTTTCTATTCCGGGCGTACGGACGAACCTATGCGCTTTCGAACCAATGGGGAATCGGAACAATTGAAGCAGTAGATGCAGTCATTGAGCTTATTAAAGGCGATCCGCTGGTCACCTACGCACCGACTACGGAGAGCGACGACGAGGTGTCGTTTGGGGAGTATGTCATCCTACGCCGCGGAACCAAGATCACAATGGAGCGCAACGGTAAACCCGTTTCCATCGTCATGCCAGAACTGAGGAAGCTGGCGGAGGAGTTGGGGGTCTCGACAGTACCCAACGGAACAGCGCCACTCACCACCCAGAGACTGGGTGCGCGTGTGATGCGCGTCATCAAGGAACGTGAGGATGCCAAATCAGAATAACAACCTGTCGATGGGGCAATATTTAAATCAAAGACGCGGCTCGGGTACCCATCCTTCCCGATCCAAGTTTAAAATGAGCTTCCCCTCGTTCTTCGGCGCAAGGTTTTGGTTTTATGCTGCCTGATTTCGCCGTTTCTGGTACCGATCGAGTCTTCCGTAACTGGGTTTGTGACCATGCCGTTTTTAAGTCCTCTACAGGCGTTCGATACGCTGTTTGCCGCGCGCGCTTGGGTCACTGAGTCGGTGCGCTGGTATAACCACGAACATCGTCACAGCGCGATCCGTTTCGTCACGCCCGCCCAACGGCACGCCAACCTCGACCAGCAGATCCTCGATCGCCGCGCGATGCTCTACGAGGCGGCAAAGCAGCGCAACCCGCTACGGTGGAAAGGCTCCACTCGGAACTGGAAGCGCGTACACACGGTCCATCTGAATCCCGATCGGACAGACAACTTCCAACCCATCAAACGCGACCACCGACAGGAGCAAAAAGCCGCCTAAATTTAATCGTTGAGGCGACATCTAGCTTGAAAAACACCGTGAGTGACGAGGGTGGATAGTGTAGGCGGACAGCGCCGTAGCGCTGGCACAGGGTTGCAAGCTCAGAGACGTCTTTGTCAGTAAGCTCAGACTGCTGACGTAACCGAGTAGCCGCAATCTGGAGCCAATGGGGCGTTCGAAAAACCACGTGGTCAGTTCTCTGATCATGTTCCTTTCGGCTTCGGCTTGTGTTTGATGAACGTCACCTCGAACGCCTTGCATGGGCGGTATTGCTGCAGCCGATTGGTGAAGGTGAAGGCTTCGTTCATCTCGTAGTGCTGGAAGATGTCGAGACCGCGATCCAGGGAGATTTTCCAGCCTTGGTCGGTCACGATGTGGCGGGCATGGATGGTGCGAGTGCCGTCGAATTCCCAGGTGAAGTTCACGCCCACCGCGCTGGCGGACTCCTTCATCTTCCCGAAGTTTTCCTTCTGCTGTTCGCCTTTGAACTCGTCTTCTATCGTCACCAGATGCACGGATACTTCTTCATCCGAAGCCTTGTGCTTGACCACGGTCTCCAAAAATTCCATGAAGTTGCGCATCTGATAAAAGAGTCGGATGTAAGGGTCAGTGACCGTGATCGCGGTCGCCCCCTTGAGATAAGGACCAAGCAGCGTATCGAAGGATATGCCCTTCTGGTTCTCCTGGAATGTGAGGTGCTTTTCCTTGAGGACGGGCTGGGCTGGTGCCAGGGGTTCGGATGGAACTTGGGGTGAGCTCGGTAGCGCGGCTTCTAAGCTTTCCCCGTCTTCACCCCCGGTGATGGTCTTGTGATAGTAGCTGGGGTATTCCTCCTCTTCGAGCGTGGTGACAGGCTTGGCCTGGCCATCAGCGCCCAGATAGGTAAAACGGACATTACCGTAGGTAGAATCAATACGCATCAGTTGGTCTTTGACGCGCTTGCGGCCTTCAATCGCAAACCGTAGCAGTTCCTCGACCTCTTCCTCGGTCGCCCCCCCATGCGGGAAAATGATCTTCATCAAGCCGGAGAATGTCTTGTTGATGCCATCGCGATCCCGCGTCGAGATATCGGGGGAGAGGGAGAAGTGCTCCTTGTAGCGGTCCGAGTAATCGTGATTGCGCAACGAGCGAAGGATCTCGGCCAAGTAGTCCACCACGAAACCGTAGCCGTTGGAGAACATTTCGCCCCGGATGATGTCGACCTCCCAGCCGGGGATATAGAAATGAATGCGGTCCAAAAACGCGGAGTCGTAGAACTTGTCGGGCAGCTCGCAAAACAGATCAGAATGCTTGAGCATGTAGGGCACGGTGTGCTGGGTATTGCCTACGAACACCACGGATGCCTCCGCGCCCAGCGTTTCGACACCCCGTGAAAAGGACTTGTTGGCCATGTAGTTCTTCATGATGTCGACCAGGGCCTTGTCCACGCGTTTTTGCTTTCCAGCAAACTCGTCGAAGGCAACGCAATCCCAGTAGCCGACCAGGCCAATCTTTCCGGAATTGTTGTTCACGAACAGCTTGGGAACCGTGACCTCGCCGCCGGAGATCAGAATGCCGTGAGGCGAGAATTCCGAATAGATGTGAGATTTGCCGGTCCCCTTGGGACCAAGTTCGATCAGGTTGTAGTTGCGCTCGCAAAAAGGGATCAGACGGACCAGTTGGGTCAACTTGCTGCGCTTGCCGAACATCTCCGGATTGAAGCCGATGCTTTGCACCAGCAGGTCGATCCACTCCTTGGTGGTGAATTGCTTGCGGGCTTCAACATATCCGTCAAAATCGAAATGAGAAAGCTGGATCGGCTTGAGGGTCGACAAGATCCAGGGGCTGGTGCTTTTGTCTTCGGTAAACTCATATTCCAGATCGGCAATGCACCACACGCCGCCGACCAAGAGCTTGGGGTGCTTTTTCACCGTTCCGGAATCAACAAGAAGCTCTTTGATACCCAGGTTGGAGAACTGCGCCTCATAGACACCCTTCCTGTCGTTCAGATCGACACCGATTTTGTCGATGACCTTGTAGCGCCCCTTTTCCTTGATGTTCGAGCGGACTAACCCGGCTTCATTCCGATGCACGTAATGCTTCGCAAGGATCTCTTGGACCGTCTTGATACCGGTCTGGATGGTCGGCTCATCGCTGGTGGCACAGTACTGCCCAAGCAGGTATTCCAGCACGTAAGAGGGAACGATGGCGTTGCCCTTGACCGTCTTGACGAGATCCTTGCGGACAACGAGTCCCGGGAAGTGTTCGTTGATTTTCTGGTCGAGTTCGTTCATCGGTCACCCGCCCTCTAAAAGTCAAAATCGCTGGTAAATGAGCGCCGCATCAAGTACCGGAGCGACTTGTATTCCTTGTAATGCGAAGTCCCGGCGTGTTTTTCGTCCAGCCGTAGGATGACTTCCTGGCCGTTGGCCTCATCGGCCTTGCGGGTCAGCACGAAGCGCACCTGCAACTCCCGCTCCCGAGGGTTGTCCGAGCTCAGGTCGAAGGTCAAATCATGGCTGTCAGAGATCAGGTCACCCGTCTCGGTGTAGATGCCAGCCCGCAGCACACGCGGCTGGATCTTGTCCGTCACCGGCCCGGCCTGGTACATAGTCACCGCCAGTTGTCCGGAGGTAATCACCGAGCTGGCTCCGCGCAGGATGTCCACCTCTACGGCGGTGACATCGCTTTGGCGCTTCTTGTTAATCTTAAGCACCGGGATCACCACCTCCTGCAAGGACGCGCCGCCATGCACAAAGCGGCTGCCGGAACCCTTCAGACGCAGGCGGTTGATCGACTTGGGAATCTGCACCTCCACCGCTCCGGCAAGACCTAGCTGCTCGGGGGTGAACTTGCGCAGGCTGGATGTCTCAGCAAGCCCCTTGCCGAGCACGAAACGCCTGTCACGGTACAGAATAAACTCGCCCTTGGCCTCGACACTGGCGAAGTCACTCTCGTTCAGAGGTCGATGTTGGTAGATGAAACCGTGATCCGCGGTGACTAGAATATTGTTGGCATTCGCCGCAGTCAGTTTCTTCACCAGTCTGACGATATCGCCCAGCGTTTGCTCTGCGGCTTCAAAGGCTTGCCCCTCCGAATGCATCTTGTCGCCAGTATGGTCAATGCGATTGTGGTAGATGTAGAGCGCGTCGTTGCGTTTCAGTAGCTCGCGGCTACCGTCCCGATCCAGCTGCATGAAATCTTCGGCGGTTATGGCTTCACCACGGCCATTCAGGGCCGCTTGCAGGACCTTGGTGCGATTAACCGTACCTTGGGAACTTTGCCCATCCACCAGCACGGTACCGGTTTCGTTGTCGGCAATCTTCAGCTCCTTATTGGGCAATAGCGCCGCCATGCCGAGCTGGGTATAGCTGGGCAGCATCGAAAGTGCCGGTTCCAGTTCGGCGCTGTATCGGTCCTCCTGGCGAATCAGGCTCAGCAGCTCATCGCCGATCTCATAGCGCATGGCATCGGAGATTATCACGCAGACCTTGTTGTCCTTGCGCAGAAACGGCTGGACCCAGTGCTCGAAAAATTCCCTCTGCTTGCACACGGGGAAGGCTTCCCACTTCGATGCCGCATCCACAAAGGTCTGAAAGCGATCGCCCAGCTTCAGCAGGAAGTTGTTGGAATAGAGGTTTTCAACCTGATCGGTCAGGGTGCCCATCAGCGACGCCTGTCCCGACATGCGCACGTGGTAGGTGAATTTACGGTAAAGCTGATCGAGCTGATACCAGACGCGGCTGTAGCGCTGCACTGCTTCAGCCAGGCTCTCCATGGCGAACTCGGCCTCGCCCAGGGCTTGGATAAACTGGGCGGAATAATCCAACGCCTCATACAGGTGGCGATATTCGCGATACCAGTGGCCTTGTCGCCGCTGTCGAACCCAGATCGCCACGTCACCGCTCGCGGCGGTGCGGGATGCCACCGCCCGCACTAGGTCGCTGATGATCTTCTGGTCAATCAGGCGGAAGTAATCCAGTTCGATCAACTCGCGGAAATCACGCTTGCCCAAATCCTGCTCAATCCCGAGGACCTCGGCGCATTCTCCCGAGAGGGTCTCGAAGCCGTTTTCGAACTGCCGGCTGTCCTTCCAGCGTTTGAGAAACACCAGGGCATCGCCGGTCAGTTTCACCTGGCCATCGGTGCTCATGGCGTAGCAGGACTTGAACAGCTCGATGGCGAAGTCGCGGATGCCCGGCTCGTCGGACTTGTATCCGTAGCAGCGGGACATCTGTTCCCAGAGGAAACCGTCCAGGCTGATCCGGTCGACCAGTTTGATCTTCTCGTCCCGGCCATCGGCCAGCTCCTGCAGCAGATTTTCTACCACCGCGTCCATGCGCGGCTCGCCACCGGTGCATACCGCCAGCATTTTCAGGCGAATCTGCCCGGCGGTGTCATCGGCTTTCATCAGCTTCTTGAGGGCGTCCTTGCGCTTGATCGCTTGGAAAAACTCCACATGGGCCTGCACCACATCGGCGAACTCCAAGCCGAACTCCAGTTCGGAAAGCCAGATGGCCACCTGGTCAGTGCGGAACTCCCCGTGAGCTAGTTGCACATCCAGCAACCAGTTTTCCAGATCGGCGGGCTGAGGCCCTTCACGGTAGAGCAGAAATTTCTGTTCCGGTTGCTCGCGTAGCAGCCTGTACTTGATGCCGTACTCGTTGTTGATCAGCTCCAGCTTCTCGACGCCGGGAAGCTGAAGCGCCTCGAAGTCGATGCGCAACTCCTGCTTGGCGTCGTACCAGAACACGATCCGGTGCCGGTCGAAGAGCTTGGTGAGGGCCTGGGCTATGCGGTTTTCCATCAATGGTGCTCCTTAGTCCTCTACCGCATCCAGGCCGACGATCTTTTTCAAGGCTGCGCCGAGTTTGGGGTAGTTAACCTTCACACCGTCGTCGAGGTCGATCTCCACCTGCTCGGTGGCCAGCGGGTAAAGCACCTCGCGCTCGTACTCCTCCATCTCCGCGATCACCTTGGTGGTCTTTTCGATCTCCTTCAGGGCTTTGGTCTTTTCGCCCTGGGAGGCACTGGCGCTGATACTCACCGCCTCCAGATGGTTCTTGTGCGAAGTGAGCTTGGCGCGGAACTCGCGCAGGTAGTCGTTGAGCACGACGCTGACCGTATCCGGGCGGTAGCGATGCATATAGATCAGTGCGTTGAAGCTGCCCTTGGGGCTGCTGAACAGCCAGTAGATGGGGCGCTTCTTGTAGCGTTTCACATGGTCGGCATAGAACTCGCTCATGAAGTAGTCGCGGATGCTGTAGTTACGCTTGCCCTTGAGGTTCAGCGCCTGCTCGACGAACCGGAGGCTTTCCTCGTAGTGCTCCTCGCCAAATGCCACGCGGAGGAACTGGCGGAAACACTGGGTGATGTCATCGGTGAACCAGTCGCCGTCGAGCAGCGGGATCACGTTGTCTTCATCGGGTGTGACGCGGAGCTCCGGCACTTGGGCAAGGTAATCCGCCACCGTCTCGCCCTGGTTGGCCAGAATCAGCCCTGGCTTATCCAGGCTGTAGCGGCCGAACATGCAGCCGACGGCGTAGCTCACCAGCTCGCGCATGGTGTCGGCCAGCAGCTGCGCCTCCAGCTCGTCCTCGCTCTTGTCGCCGCCGTAGCGGTAGTGCGGGTTGCAGGTGAGGGTGATTTCATTCAGCGGCACCTCGGGCGTCAGCTCGTCCTGCAGGCCGTAGGCGTCGATAAAGATGCGGTTGTTCTCTTGTTCCAACCGCTGCGTTTCCAGCGTGATCTCGCGCCAGTGGGTGCGCAGCTTCTGGTAGCTGTCTTTAAGCGTGGGCTGACGGTGGTCGCAGTGCAGCAATGGGAGGCTCGTGAAGTCCCAGGATATCTCATTAGAGTCCCAATCGCCTTTTGCCGACTCAACCAGAGCTTCCGCTAAAAATGTGACTTCTGGTAAGTTGATGGGAATTGCATTGATCCCGATTGAGCTGTAGTCAAGCGTCGGACAAAGAATATTCAGGAAAACTTGGGCAACATTGCTATTCAATAGAGACAAAAGACCGTGCTTGCTGACCGAAATTGGAAATATGCAAGATCCCTTTGTGTCAAAAAGGAATCCTGGTTGGTTATATCTCGCCGAGAATAAGCCGGAACTCAAAGATGAGTAGGTTATGTTTTCAAGAAAATAGTATTCTTGATTCTTTAGGCGACCGCCCGGCCTGAGTTTATTTATCTCTTCGACAAATTCTTTAAGTTCTTCGCCATTGTGTTT
Source organism: Caballeronia sp. LjRoot29 (assembly GCF_964252755.1). Classification (NCBI taxonomy): domain Bacteria; kingdom Pseudomonadati; phylum Pseudomonadota; class Betaproteobacteria; order Burkholderiales; family Burkholderiaceae; genus Caballeronia; species Caballeronia sp. LjRoot29. Next base: position 38,356 of record NZ_CAXUPU020000041.1, read on the forward strand.
CCAATTGACTACATACTCGTTGTTTCCGAACCAACGACGGAACTCACCGCCTTTGTTGTAGGCGTACCATTTTTCCACTCTATGCTCCGACTCGGCGGTGCTTTTGCAATCAAAGCACAGCTGATCTAGACAAACCTCATGCCAGAAGCGCAAAAATCGACCGTTGTCAGAGGTGGCCATGCCCTGCTTGGCGTCAGCAACGTCTCGTAGCTTTTTCAACCCGAAGCTCGAGAAAACTGCATCGCTAGCCCAATAGGCAATTGGGTTCGTTGGAATTTTTTTGAAATTGTCTGCCGCAGCCCGAAAAAAAAACTCTTCCATACACTGCACGGCCTTGCTGGCTTGGCTATCACTCATCGTTATTCTCCAAATCTTCTTCCACTACTGGCCCATTGACCTGCTGCCAGTCATCCGCAATGGCCTGCCAATCCACCGAGCGCACGACCGCCTTAATGCGGCTACGCAGCTCCTTGTGGCCAAAGGCTTCGCTGCTCAACCAGGAGGCTTCCGAACCGGCCTGCAGCTCGAACTTGTCGCCGTCAGCCGCGAACTGCAGCGGCATGCGGTCGTCCCGAATTTTGAGCGTGTTGATGGTCATGGCGTCCTCTCCCCTGGCGCTAGGCGATTTCCGCTTGCGCGATGCGCATCGCTGGCCATTTCGGGAAACTTTGATTCCACAGGTCGATGTTGAAAACCTGGCAGTTTTCTGCCAATTGACGTTTCCAACGCGGCATGACCTTCCCCTTCGGAGGCAGCTTTCTGGCGATCTCGTCCGAGAAATTCGGCAGCAGCTCGCTGTCTTCCAAGGTGACCAGGCTGATGTAGTGTACTGGCTTGCGCAAGAGATCCTCCGCCCAGCGGTACAGGAAGGTGTCGATGAACTTGGCAGCAAAGGTGTCACCCAGCGTGCCATTCCGCAGTTTTTCGTAGAATTTTTCCAGCCCTTCGGCTTGCGCCCTGGGGTTGCCTGGGTCCTTGACTTCGACGAAGAGAATCGCCTTTTCCAGTTCGACCACGAAATCGACGCGGTGCATTTCTGCGACGCCGTGGTAGTTCGGCTTGTTTGACTTCATCTGATCGAAGACGATGGCGTCGATCGCATCGGTGAAGTCGATCTCCAGATCACGCTCGCGCAGCTTCATTTGCCCAAGCCTCCCATCTTGCGGGCGACTTGCTCCCTGGTCAGTTCGTTATAAGTGTCGGCGATGGCATTCGGCTCAATGGCCCGGTAGTCGTCCATGCTGTCTCGGCGTACCTGCCCGGTTTCCTCTTCACGAGACAGCACGTGGAAACGTACCTGATCACCTTTGCCCTTGTCCATCAGCAGATCGAACCATTTGAGCAGCACGTAGTCATGGGTGGCGAGGATAACCTGCTGGCCGTTGCGGGCGAGTTCCAGCAAGGCCAATACGAGATCCCTCATCAGCTTGGGGTTGAGGTTGGATTCGGGCTCGTCCCACAACAGCGGGCCAGCCGTACCGGGGTTGAGGCTGCCGTTGGTCAGCAGGCGTTGCAGTACACCGATCTTGCGGAAGCCCTCGGCGGTCATCGTGCTGGAAACCAGCCGTGCCTTGGTCGGCACAAACTGCAGCGTGGAGTCCTGAAAGCTTTGCGCGGCTTTATCTGCCGAGCTGCTTTTACCTAGTTTTTCGACGTACTTGCCGGCCTGGAAGCAGAATCGCCCCTCGTGCAGTTCGTAGCGCCCGCCGATCAGGTTTGCGAGCCGGGGCACGATGCTGCCAAAGCGCGGATCAAGCTGGACCTTAGCATCCAAATCATCGGCCCCTTCCTTGATGAGCTGGCGAGCCAGGTCTAGATAGCCATCGTCGAAGATGCGCTCGATGGTGGGCTGATCCGGCTGCTCGGCGGTGAGACCGCGCACCAACGACAACACTTCCTTGGTCGGAATGAAGATGGCTGCAGCAACGTCACCTCCATTGCCAGCACTGACCTTAGCTTCGGTTGCAGTGCCGCTGAATCGGGCCGTGATCTGTTGCCCCAGCGCAAAGGTGGCGCTGAATACGGCATCCCCGCGTGTGCCGGCACGGCGCAGCTCGCCGACTTGCCCGCCGAGCGGGTGGTAGAGTCGGCAGAGCTTGTGGGCGAGTTGTTCTCCGGCCTGATCCGCGCGAGCTTCCCGCCCGCACAAGGCGAGAATGGCCTTGAGCAGCTGGGTTTTGCCCGTGCCGTTTTCACCGATGACAATGTTGACGCCCGGCGAGAAGTCGATGGCCAGATCGGTGAAAGCGACAAAGTTCTTAAGCTGAAGGCTGCTGATCATGCTGCCCTCTGCCGTTGAGCTGCTTTCAAGTTCCGCTCGTTTCGCGGGGGAAATTCGACCGGCTTGTTCTCGTCGCCAATGTCTTCGTATTCGATGTAGCAGTAGGCCCCCCGATTCTCCGGGCTACCACCTTTCTCAAATACCGTGGCTGCAGTTCCAAAAGCGATGCCCATGACCATGTTAGCCATGTGTGCCATGCATTCGATGGATGTCTCACTCAGGATTCGTTCACGCAGCGCCTCGTAAGACGAAAGGAACATCCAACTCTGCATGGTGACCATGGCGCTGTAACCGTATTTCGGAGTGAGATCAAACCCCCGCTCAATGAACATAGCAAAAAGGTCGGCTTTGCTGCTGGGGTAGTTTTCCTTGGCCCAGGAACTCAACCGCCCATTCATACCCTTGCCGCCCATGTACGGCGGGTTGGCCACGACAACCGCGTAGCGCGGGCTCAGGTATTCGGTCTGCTCCAACGCGCGAATGGCATTGCGGAAGTTGGGTGTGCTGGCCAGGGCTTGTTGGTCACCAGTAAGCCCATCTGGGCTGCCAATCGCCGCCCCGGCACGCTCCTGCAAGCTGCGCAACTGGGCGAGCACCCGGGTAGGGTTTTGCAGTTTCGGGATGATCAGCGAGCCAAAATTTTCGACCTCGGTGAATTGTTGGAGTGTCTCGCGCACCGCGGGCGTGAACAGCTCACGGCCAAAAGCCTCTGCGTACTTGTCGAGTGTTCCGGGCGCGATTGCGATGTTCTCCAGCACACAAACGTTCGGCTTGACCCCCTTATTGAACAACCGACGCTGCTTTGCGCGAGCCTTCATGGTCAGTGCAAAGGCTGCCAGTTCCCCGGCGCGTTCGTCGATTTCGATGCCATAGAGATTGTGGGTGAGGATCTTCTCGGGGATCTCTGCGGGCTCATACCCTTCCTCCTCGTAGATGGCGTAGAGGAGGTCGAAGGCATAGGTGAGCATGTGGCCGGAACCGCAGGCGGGGTCGCACACCTTGATGTCTTCCGGACCTTTGATCCGGAGAAAATCCGCTTCCGGCCTTTCTGGCCGGATGTAGTACTCCATCTGCTCTGCCAGGCGTGAGCCGGGCCGGTTGAGGAGCCACAGGCGGCCCAAGGAGTTATCCACCAGGTAGCGGACGATCCAGTGAGGGGTGAAGAGCTGGGTGGCGGCCGGAATATTTTCCGGGGTGATCTTCAGGTTCTTCTTCAGCCCCTCGAAGACCGCGTCTTTCTTTTCGGAGATGTAGAACTGGTAAAGCCAGCCGATCACCTCGACATCCTCGCAGGCATCCGGGGTCAACGCCTCGCGGGTATAGGCGAGGATGGAGTTGCCCGAGAGCAAGTCGTCGGGCATCAGCAGTTCGGTGTAGTCGTCGATGCGCTGGAACAGGAATGGCATCGCCTTGTTCCAGAAGTTGCAGGCGGCCACCACCAGCAGGCGGTAAGCCTCACCTTGCGGTTCGCGGCTGGGCGCTTTGCCATCGAGCAGAGCGAAGATCTGCTGCCGGACCTGATCGTGCACCATCGCTTCATCGATATGGCCCATCTTGGCTTCGGCCAGAATCTCGGGCTGGAACTGCCCCTCGGCGGGCGACACCACGCCGATGCGCGTGTAGCGATTCACGTCCATAAAGCGCAGGGCACAGAAACGGTTGAACCAGATGTAGGCCACCCGCTCGATGACCTGTTCCTTGCCGTGGTTCTTGATCGCCTCTTCGACTTTCTTGATGGCCTCGGCTCGTTCACGCCGGGCGGCGCTGTCTTCTGCGAGCACCAGTTTCAGCTTGGTGGAGACTTGCTCCAACAGGCTGCGTCGGGCGAACTGGGCGAATTTTTTTAGTTTTGCGGTTTCCATTAGATCTGAATCCTTTTCCCTTTGCGGATTTCATTCAGCAGCGCCTCGCGCATAGATTCCAGGTAGCGTTCCACGTCGGTCTCGTCGGCCAGCCAGGCTTTATCGAAAGAGACCTTCACTGCGCGGCTGGGCACATACTCGATGCGCGGTACCGGCTTAGCAGATGGCGAGGGCTTCGTACCTTCATCAGGCGTAACGGCTCCTCCAGGTTCCGGCACAGGCTCGGGTGCTGGTGCAGGTTGCGCCCAGGATGTCATCTGCGAAAGCTGCCGCTGGTAGTCGCTTTCCTCAAACCGGCGCAGGGTGTCGCGAATGACGGCAATGAGCTTCTGACGCTCGATGTCGGCTTTTACTTTGTCAAACGGACCGGTGATCTGCTCCTGCTGATCGCCGTTCAGTGCGCCGAATTCAGCCATGCCACAGAGACGGGCTTTAAGAGCAACGACCGTCTCCTGTGCCTTGGCGATCTCGGCCTCGATCTGCGCGGTGACCTTCTCCTGCAGGGTTTCGACTTGCGTCTTAACCTGCTGCATGCGGTTGCCCTTAAAACATTCCGGATCGGTCAAGCTGGCGACCACCTGTGCGGTTTCGCTGCCTTCGATGTAGGCGAAGTTGGGCTCTTGGGTTTGAACGAACTTACGGGCGTTATCGAAGATGCCTTTCTGTGGGCCGATCATGAATTTCCGAACAGGATCGATGACGCTTTCCTTCATATCGACCAACGCGTCCTCTTGGCGGGTAAGTTCGGTCAGATACCAGGTATAAGGCTTGCCAGTTAGATCCTTGAGCTTCTCAAGCACCGGAGTCAGCGCACTCAGAAACGGATATTGGGATGCCTGTGCCGCCAGCGGGGCGAGCTGATGCATGAGTTCCTGGAGCGCGGTGCCGGTTTCTTTGCCGAGCGCTTTTGCTTCGCTGGAGCGTGGCGGTGCGTCGAAGAAGTCCTCAAAGAACCCCTTGAGGGCGCGGACCTGCGATGCGGTAAATTCGACCTGGGGCTCTAGCACCACATTGCCGTGGCCATGGGTGTTGCGCAGCGCCCGTTCCAGCTCGTCCTCTTCAAGCAGGTTGCCGTCAATGCGAACCTCGACTTTGCCGCGAGTGCACAAGTTGGCCAAGACGCAAAGCACGGCGGCGTAGTACCAGCCGTAGGGTTTGCGTTCGAATCTCTCTAACAGGCTTTTCAGCGTGGTACGCACGCCACCCCGGTTGTTGCTCTGGATAAGCGCCAACAGCTCCTGCTCGGATTCAGCAAGTACGGTTGTATCGGTGCCAAAGAGAGTTCCATTCTTATCTTTAACTATTGTCTTGATCATTTCCTCTGTGTAGGCAACTCCTCGCAGCATGCGAAGATTCGGATAGACACGGGAAACGAGCTCGTGGAATCCGCGCAGCACCCGGGTTTGTGCGTCTTCGGAACCGATTTCGACGTCGGAACCTGCAACGAATAACTTGGCCTTGCCTATCAGGATTTGAACGCGCTGTTGCAGCTCGGCATAGCGCTCCCGGTTCTGGAAACCCTTGTCGGTCAGGATGCGTTTGACCGCCTCCTGTTGCGTGATCGAGATGTTCTGACGGATGTATTTCTCCGTCCGCTTGTACATGAGAATGTCGCGAACGAGGCGTTCATCAGCGGGCATCAGGACCAGTAGTTCGTCCCTGCCCATACTCTGCATCCGCAGGATGGACTCGCTTTCGGCATTCTCATGGAACGAGCTGATGACATGGATGGCCAGCTCGTACTCCCGCCCGTGCAGCCGATCATCGAGCTTTCTCGAGAACGGGTAGTCTTGGCCGCTTTCGTCGTAACGAATTTTCCTATGCTTGATGACGTGGTCGAAAACGATCTTCTCAAGCTCGACCGCAACATCTGATGACTCCACCTCGGTGTTTTTGATTTCCTGCTCGACGTCTTTTTCTTCGTCGGTCAGGTATTCGTAGAGCTCGCCATTACGCTGCAAATAGGTCTGCTGTTCCAGGAGGCTGAGCGCTTCTTCAACACGCTTTTTAAGTGCGGGCAGATCCTGATTGAAGCCGTCGAGCATCAGTACGCACAGGTTGCGAACGGTCGGTTTGAACTCCTTGACGTATTTGACCAGGAAGAGCGTTTTCAACAGCCGGATCGCGAAGCGACCATCAAGATGGCTTTCTGCCTGAATGACGGCGCGCTGAATATTGGATTTCAGCGCGGTCCGAATGCCTTCGAACATTAAATCGAAAGTCGACAGCTGACCGATTTCGTGATCTCCAATCTGGATCGCCACTTGCTGGAACACACCCAGCATGGAGCGTTCGCCCACCGAGCTATGCTTGCCTTCAAAGGCGTTATGCTGCGACAGATGCTGGATGGCCGACTGGAACAACGCGAACTGGTAAGGAATGAACGGATAACAGTGAATGAAGTGATCTCGATCCTGAAAATTCCGGTAGGTTTGCGAGCCGTCGGCAAAGTCAAACAGGGTCTTAAAATTGTTGGACTGCGCGTGAAATGTGTCTGACAGAAGACGAACGCCTTCTTCGGTTTTAGTGAGCAGACGCTTCTGGATAACCTCCGCCACATCGGCGCTGGTCAACTTCATGCGATTAGCGAACCGGGCCTGGATTTTTGAGAAGTCGTTGCCCTGCTGTTTGCCCATTTCGCCGACAACCGTCGCCATGTCTTCCTGTGCGGTCACAATGACCCACGCGCGGCCCCGGCATTTGGTGGCCAGGCTCTCGGCGATGGTCTGGAGGTTGGTCATCAGCTTGACGTTTTCGGCGATGTACTGACCAACCTCATCGACAAAGAAGTTCAGACGGAAATCTGGAGTCTGCCGCTGAATATACGCATGCACTTGCTCGGCAAAATCTTCGATGGAGACTCGGTATTGACTACGGTATTTGTCGAGTATCCCCAAGGCGGATGTCTCATCACCACCAGTTGCCTGGGCATAGGCTTTGGCAATGTTGTTCGCTTCGAGCAAGGCCTGCTCGCGCCCCTTTTGCCATGTTCTGCCCGCTGTGGACTCATAGGCCGACTTGAACTGCTCATAGAGGTCCCGGCTGTCAAGGTCGCGCTCGAACTGAGCGATGTGCCCCTGTTTTCCGTAGTAACCGCACATCTCGTCAAAAACTTTAACGAAGACAGCGAGAAGCGCATCGGTCTGGGTCTTGCTGATGACATCCGCTTTCTGGTCGATGTTGAACAGAATGCTTTTCGAAGAGATGGAGACCGCGCGCTTGAGATCGCCCCGCAGGATTTCGTTGTCGCCACACTTCGGCAGGAACAGGTCAAGAGCCGAGGCGCCGTCGATCTGCCGATTTTCGAGCAAGAGCGCCAGTATCTTCAACAGATGGGATTTACCGGACCCGAAGAAACCGGAAACCCAAACCCCATTGGCACCTTCGTAGTTGTTGTAGGCATCCAGAAAGGATTCAAGCCGCTTCTCGACTTCGTTTGTCAGTACGTATTCTTCAATCTCGAGGCGAAGGCTGGCTTCATCGTCAGCTTTGATGACTCCTTCGATCGGGCGGTTAACTGGCTTGCTAAAAATGGTCTTAAGAGTCATCACGCCTCTCTTTCTTATACTTCGCAGTGGAATATATTGAATGCCCGGTAGTACTTGTCATCATGAAGCCTTCCGAAGAGATCCAGCGACGCCCCGGACTCCAGGGAGTGGGTGTAGGCTCCCGGGAAAAACATGATGGTCGGCTTTTCTTTCGCCGTGCTCTGCAGATTGTTCAAAACGTTGTGCGAGCGGATGTAGGGGAAGACCTCACCAACGCCTGACAGAAAAAGAACCTCGAAATCAATGCTTGCTAACTTGGTTGCAATGGCAGGAACCAGATGCGCCTCGGGGTCGAGCACACCTTGCAGGAGCTCCTTAAGCTGCTCTTTGGAGACAGAATCCTCCATCACGACAATCTGGTCCCAGATGTCGCGCTCCTTAAGGATTTCTATCGAAAGGTCGTATAAATTGACTTCCAAAGCCCGAACCCCTGCCTGCTCAAGTCGATTGACCAGCTGACGCTGGAGCCGCTCCATTTCAACGGACTCTTCCGGCTTGAAAGGACAGATGAAGAACGGCACTTCGTTACCGAGGCCTTGCTTGCAGAGAAAACGCTGACCCGAGATCACTGCGAAGAGATGCTGAAATCTGTCTTGCATCGGCATTCTGGCTATATCTGCTGTCACGGCCTTGTCCCCGTCAAATCGGATTCAAATGCAGGGAAGTACAAAACATCCCTGCTGCTGCCTTGAAGGATCAGCTCCAACAGTCTTGGGCTGAGCATGGCAGCGTGGATCATGTTGTTGGCCGTCAAAAGATCGGCCTCGCGAAGCATCTTGAACAGAACCTGCCGCAATTTTTTTCGTGTTATCCGAGTGACCTCATCCAGTTCCAAATGCCACTCGGATTGGCGGTTAAAGAAGGAATCGAATTCCTCGTGGGTGAGATCACCTTTCAGTGTGATGTAGCGCTCTCGAAGCACTTCGACGGCAAAATCAGCAATAAATCTATACCGACGGCAAACGGCGAGCCACAGCAGGTAGGCTTGCTCCTGGTAGCTTCCATCAATCAGGAATTCAAGTTCACTTGGGCTCAGTGTCCTAATCCGAGAAATGACCTCCCGGCAGACTCGCTTGAGCGTATTCAGTGTTCTTGTCTGTAGTAAATTCTCCCCGATGACCTTGTCTCGAACAGAACCCCAGTCGCCAAGATCAAGATACAGCGCGGCCAGTTTCACCGATTCGCGGTGAAAGAGACTGCCCGTTGTAAATGACATGCTGTATCTGTCGTTGCTCATTCTTGGTCAGGATTCTTTTTTGTAATGTTCGGCAGCGCCACCCGCCTTCACCCATTCGTTCACCTCATCCTTCTTGAACTTCCAGAGGCGACCCATGCGATGTGCTGGCATTTCATGTTTATCAATCCACTTGTACACGGTGTCATTGCTGACCCCGAGGTACTTGCAAATCTCACTTATCGATAACCAGCGGTCTTCCATCTCGGCCATTTCTCAGGTTCCTCGTGGGCGATTGGGTTAAGCCATCAGCTCGCCAGAGGCGAAGTAGGTAAGTAAGGGAGAACAGACGGAGTTCCCCAATTGAGCCGCCAGAAAATATACGAATGGTCATCCGATGTCAAACGATCTTTACCGATTAAAGCCGATTATCCGCTAACAGGGTCGATACCGGACGCTTGGTCCGAGCCGGCTTCCAGCGTCGACGCGCGGCATCCAGTAGCGGCCAACAGTCAGGTCATGAACTCCCGGTCTCGGTGGGAAACGGCGTTGCGCCATCAATCCGATCGCATCGGAGTTCTCTTTGTCTGCTGCGCCCGGGTGGTGTGCGCCGCAGTATCAACGTCATTCGCTACCCAGGAGTGGCGATGCCCCCGACGCCTTGGCAAGAGCTGGCCGAGTGGCTCGCCAACTATCTGGCGAACCAGGCCGCCAGCACCGCGTCGCCAAAGCCTAACCGCTGCTACCTCAATTGGGCCTAGCTGCGCTCCGACCCCAGGCGTATCCGCGCCGGCGCGCACGACTACCTCGTCCCGCAGCGAGCCCCAACCGCGCGACCCCGTTCGCCTGACCGGCGAATACGTACGCAACGATGAAAGGCAGGAACTGTCGCCATGACGCCCCCCGCCAATCAGATCGCCGCCTTCCAAGCCAACAGCTAATGCTCGGCCAATGTCCTTTAAAGCAATCACAGAAGGCTGAGCCGGAAGAGTATTGCTACCGAGCACGATGTCATCGAGGCGTTCGATCGTGGTATTCGCGCGATTCCACTCCGTTATGACCAGAACCCGCGTCTGGTCGGGCAGGCGATAGATCGCGATCAGACGCAGGCCGATCGCAATCGATGCGTCGTTCTGGCGCTTGAGCGGTCAGCAATGGATCGTTCCGACTGCGGCGAAAGTCCCTAACAGGTTTCTTCAGTTGCTCTGAACAAGCCGATTATGCTGGCGAAGCGGAAAACGCGAGGTTACTCGGCGAGCTAGTATTTCATCGTGAAACAGCAGTCTGAAGATGGGCTCAGTAACTACCGCCTGCGTTCCTGCAGGCGGACAACCAGCCATCGCCCTACTTGTTCACCACGTCTTTGAATGCTTTGCCGGCGGTGAACTTGACGGTCTTTGACGCCGCAATTTGCAGAGGCTCGCCCGTCTTTGGGTTGCGCCCTGTTCGCGCAGAGCGTGCGCCCGTGCCGAACGACCCAAAGCCGATCAGCTGAACCGCATCGCCCTTGACCACCGCTTCGGTCACGGTCTCCAGGAATGCGTTGATCGTTTCTTCTGCTGCCGACTTCGCGATGCCCGCTTGATTTGCCACTGCGTCGATCAGTTCCTGCTTGTTCATGTCTGTCTTCTCCTTTGATTTGTGTGAAAGCCGCAACGCGTGCCGAGCCTGAGAATACCTTACCCGGACAGATACCCTGTGCGCAGCAGTGCCCCTCTCAGGAGACCGCGGCGTATTTGCTCCTGCACTGAATTCGCCGAAGCCGACTAGCCCTCATCCTCCGAATAATATTTCGCCGCTTCATCAAGCATGCGCTGCCGTTCGGCCCGCACATAGATCGACGTTGTCTGCAGTGACGCGTGACCCAAGATGCGTTGAGCAACATCGATCGGCATGCCACGGGCGACTGTCTGGGTACCAAAGGTATGCCGGAACGCGTGCGCCGAGGTGGCCAGGAGTTTGACGTGCGCATCGTGTGACAGTGCACCTTCGCGCAACAACGCTTGCGCGATGCGTCGGATGGCTTCGCGCACGAGTCTCGCCAGTGCATCGGCCGCGTAGGGTGCATGGCTCTGGTGGACGGACGCGCCCTTGCCATCCGATGCGTCGCCATGCTTCGCCAGCGACACATCGGTCCCGTTGATTACGACGGGCGCAATCAAAGGACCCTGCGCCCACGCCGCATCAAAGTCTAGTTCCCGATCCGCCCAGTGTGCACGTAGCGCGGCGACGGTTGTCGCGCTCACGGGTATCGTGCGTTGCTTGCGGCGTTTGCCGATGACGCTCAGCGCCCACACCGAGCGCTGCTCGTTGGCCGGGTTGGCTAACAAGTTGGTCGACGAGCCCGTCGCCGTGACCACAGCGACACTTAGATTTTCACGACGGGCGTTGGCCGCTTCGTCGCGGCGCACGCCCGAGTTTCCCATCAATAAAATTGCCGCGCGCGCGATGCGCCACTGGCGCGCTTCTTCCTTGGTCGGCGTCAAGCCGCCCAAGTCGTCGCCATTGCACCGGGCGTCCAGTTCCGCGCGCACCCGCGTCCAAAGATCAGTGGGGAGCGCCCGTTCGACCTGCACCTCGAGCTCGTGCTTGGTCGTCGTCGGATCGGTGACCGCGCTCCATGGGTTGCCAGCCAGATACCGGACAGTCGTGAGCCACGCGAACGCCGCGCGGATCGCGCGCACCGCGTAAGCCTGACTCTCGGGCGACACGCCCTCGGGCGTAAAAGGCCGCCACCGGCCGCTGGCGCGCGAGCGTTTCGGACCGACAAAACTGGTACTCGGCGCCTTCAGGAAATCTTTGTACGCCTCGCAGTCTTCGACCGTCATCGACGAAAGCGCGACGCCGCGCACAATCACGAGCCACAGGACCAGGCGTTCGAGTTCACGCGTGTACGCTCGCAACGTCGGTGGCCGATCGCGGTAACGATTCAAATAAGCATGGACTGCGGCGAGGTCGTGATCCGCCCGGATGAACGCGAACTCACGCGCGCGATTGGTCCCGTGTTCACCCGACAAGACGGTCGGAATGGCGAGGCGTTCGAACGGTGCCAGAAGTGGCGCGTCGATCGATCCGCCGACCACAACGACGTTGCCGAGACCCATCGCCGGCGCAAGCGGACCCGCATCCACATCGTCATCAACCCGCATTCCGAGCGCCTGCTCGTGACGACGCAGCCAGGCAACCAGGACGCTCGCCCGGTGGGCGCCGATGCGCGGCACCGAGCGCCACCAACTGCCGCCGTGCGAATTGCAATATGCAACGAGTTCGCCGAGTGTCGTAATCCGCTCGGCCGTCAGTCGTTTGGTCACCAGCGGTCGCAACCAGAGGCCAACGTGATGATCCGCCGCGGGAGCCGCGGCCGCGAGTACTGAGGCCTGCTCGACCATCCGCAACGTGACCACGGTGAGCTTTGCGCTGCCGTGCTGCTTGATCGACGCTTTCAAATGCGCGGCGAGCGCAGCTGAGCCGTTGCGCAGCGCAAGCTGCACGAGATCGTCAAGCATGGCGCGCAGAAACCGTTCCATTGCATCAGCGCTGGCCGCTTGCGGCGAGACGTCTCGATCATCCGGATCGTAGTACCTGTGCGCGATGACCGAGGGTGCGATGTGCTGCACGAACGCGCGCAGTGCGGCGAAATCGGTGCGCGTATAGGTCCGCGGCGTGGGAAGCGTGAGCTGCTGCGCCTGATTAGCCACGCGCCCTCCCCGGCTGCTGATAGGCCGACGAGTTCGGGGAAACCCGCAATTTAAAGCAGATCTTTAGCTCTGAGACACGCGTAAAGTGGGATTACCTTAATTTTACGCATTAAATCCTTGTCTGCTAATAACAATTAGCAGACTCTTCCAACTCTAAGTCGTTGTTTATTGTGCGTATTTTCACACGTTTGGCAGCCAGCGTTTTGCTTAGATCGAACCTTTCGGATGGTCGAAAATTCAAAGCATTTGGCGGAGACACGCATTCGTTGAAATTGCGATGATCGACGGGTTTTTACCGTCTAGGGGCAGCCGCTTACGCTAACGGAACCTCAAAAATCTTGCGTGAGCTACCCCAGTCGACTATGATAAAAGCAGCGGTTGTTGACGCACTGACTAAATGGGTTGCGACTACGCGGCCGGCGCTAGGCTCCAGGTACTACTGGGGCCTTTCGCTTTTCTAGGGCACGATTTTCAACCCGTTTCCTTCGATCGGGCCGCTAGCTCCGCTGAAGAATTTTCCTCGAAGAACGGCAAATGCCCTATTGCCTTGCTCGGGCCGTAGCACCGAAAGACCGATTGGCCTGGCCATCAAATCGCAGATCTGCAACCCCTCAGTATTCGCCTTCTTGTCGTTAATCACGATTTCAAACGGATATGGCTTGCGGGTCCGGTTATCACCGTCGCAAACCCGCCGGAAAGCCAATTCAAGATCGTCATCTTCCTTAGCTCCGCGCGCTTCGCAAACTACATGGGTCTTCGTTTCGTGCTGCCCGTTCATTTTGAAAAATTCCCATACCCGTTCGAGGCCGTATTGGGTTCCAAGATGGTAAGGGTTAGACGGGGTGCTGTATTTCTCATTAAGCTTGCGCTTATCGATCACGACGGCAACGACCGTCATCGGAAGGTCCTCGATGATTGTGGTCAAGGTTTCCAGGAAAGCCTCTCGCGGCTCCCTGCTTAGCATTGAGAAGGCGCCACGCTTTCTGCGAATGTCCGCCTCGTGGAGTACCACGCAGTCGTGACCGAAGGTCTCGATTTTGAGAGTTTTGATCCGCGGAACGAGCGTATTTACGTAGTCACTTTTCTTGATGATGCAAAAGCACAGGACGAATAACGGATAAGCGTCGTCAATCGAGGTGAGACTGTGGTCTCCGCTCTCATCCACAAAAACTAGGTAGTCACTGTGCACTACTGGTTCCCGGCGTGTTGATCAAGATGCTACCTTACCTGAGCCGACGTTTTTCGCAGTCGCAAATATGCGCGTGTTAGACACTGACGGAAACGCAGATCTGGTCCATATCGGCCATATGGTCTTTTCTACTTCGGGAAAGGACATCACTACCTGCCGCATGAGCTTCGTTCAGGTCGCGTACAAACTGTTGGCGCACTGAATTAGCCCCCGTCCGGTGGAGGGTTTGCGGAGAGATCGTTAGTTGCGAAAGCGCTAACAAAGGGAATACGTCTATGTCATAGGCGTTGCGCCCTTCTGCAGGATGTGCGGCGAAATTACGTCGTGCAGACTCATTTATGCGGGTGCCGGCTAGTCGAATCGTAAGCGGTGTTTTCTCCACACTTCGAAGGAAGCGTGAGGATCAGCGGTCCGCTAAAACGGCATATCGTCGAAACGCGGCATGGCCAATGACCGCTTCACAATCTTTAGCCAGTCCTTCAGTTGCTTAATGTCGTCGAATACGAGCAGGTCATGTTCGAGGGCGTGGAGGCTTTCCTGCAGCGAGAAGATATCAGCTGCAAGATTGCGCACGATAGTGCTTGGTGACACATCGATGAAGGGCGGAATTCCGTAGCTATGCTTGAATCCGTTCTCGACATGCAGAATTTCATGGTCGAGCTCACCGACCTGTTCCTTCAATATCTTGTTGTAGTGTTTCAACCGGTCTTCGCCGATGTTGTTGATGGCGCTTTGGTCGATATGTTCCAGCTCCAACTGCAACTCAAGTAATTGCAACAGGCTGTTTTTGCTATACGCCTGATTGGCCCTTTGCATGAGAGCGGTCTTCCGCTCACGTTCCTGCGGATCAGTTTCTCGATCAGGATGCAGAGCGCTGGCTAGTTTTCGGTAGACCTCGCGAATCGATAAGCTGAGCTCTGCCTGCTCCGCTTGTTCTCGTGCCTCTGCAGCGAGTTGTTTAGGGGTCTTTTTTCGTTTCGCGCGGCGTTCTTCACGAGCTTGGTTTTCGACGGCGTCTTGTTTTCGGAGCTGCTCCATTTGCGCCTGCGCGCGCTGCAGCACATCCTCGGGCGAACTCATGTCAACGTCGTCGCCTAACTCAACGCCGAGCATGGCCTCGAGCGCCAATTTCATATCATCAAACTCGGCGGCAGCTTCACTGTCAAAGTCAGATTCGCTGTACCGGTTGTAAATCGTTTTAAGCTCCGGATCATCGCTCTCGGCGACCAACTTCCCCGCCAAGTCGCTGATCAGGTCGGCAATCGTGCGCCGCTCGGATTTGGTCAGCCCCTTCATATCGTATGTTTGGTCCAGGCGATAAACGAGCTTAGTTCGCAAGTCGATGGAAGTTTGCTCAAGGGGCGCGAACTCATTGAGGTATTTCCGATGGAAGGCAGGCATTGCAGTATCCCAGGCGCTCAGCCGGGCACGCCGCTTTTCGATCTGCTTGATCAGCGTGTTGAATGCCTTTTGCCCCTTCGAGAGATGAGCCTTATTGTGGTCGGGAGCAATGCTGATGGCCCTGAGATTTGTCCTGGTCATAGGATGATTTCCGCTGGTCGATGCGAGAGAGCGAGCATCCCACCATTTTAGCGAAGTCGCGGTCGCCGCGCGTTGGTCCCGCACGCGGCTATACGAGCACGCGCACGTCGCGATCGATGATCGACCTATGCCGCATCGCGTCGAACGGGAATAGGACCCCAGAAGGTAGTCTCTTCAGACAGCGGTTGTAGCAAGCTGCACGCGTTTCGCAAAGTTAAACGGCAGCAGGTCACTGATGTCAGCGCCCGGTGCCCGTTGTGGCATCTCGGTCAGCACATGATGTAGATAGGCAATAGGGCTCGACCTGGCAGGCCCGGCAGGTCAGCACGAGACTGTAGACCATGGCGCTCGCCTTCGCGCCCGCGACTGTGTCAGCGAAGAGCCATGAATTTCTCGCTGTTACAAATGGGCTGAACCGCGGGATCGTGCATTGTCAAAATGTTGCCGCTCCGATCGAATATCAAAACAGACGTAGATAAATGACTCAGGCAGTATCCACGTTCCATCTTAGTCATGGACCCAAAAACCGACCGACCCTCGTCTTCTTGCCGGGCGCCCTCATTCCGCCAAACGCTATCGCGCCCGTCACAAGAATCGTGAAACTTCGCGCGATTGGCGTGGGCTGGCTCGAGGGTGCGGGCCCACACGACCTTCACTCAGTTGCAGCGCGTGTAGCCAATCTACTAGGGGAGCTTGGACCAACCGTGTTGATAGGGCATTCGGTCGGTACGCCAATCGCGGCGCTCGCCGCTTCGATTGATTTACGTTCGACGAAACCCAACGTGGTTGGTCTTGTGCTAAGCAATAGCGGAGCGAATACAAAGGGACATGGCGACGTCGAATCAGTCATTGAGCGTGTCTGTCAGACATGGGGTCCACCGCTGTGGAAAGCCATGGCCGAACGCTCGCTTGGAAGAGTCTGTCCCGCCGAGCATGTAGACTCATTTATGACGTATCCACGCCGCATTACCGCTGAAGCGACCGTCCAGAGCCTGCGCAGTTTGCAACAAACGGATCTTACAAGCATGCTCAACGAACTATCAGCTATTCCCACCGCGGTGGTCCATGGAAACCGTGACCCCGCTCGCACCTTGTCCCATGCGCAAAGCCTATGCAATGGCATTCTGGGCTCGAGACTAGTGGTGCTCGATACGGGCCATACGTCGTGCGTCGAAGCACCCGACGACTTCGCCAAAATAATACACGCCGTCGTTGAGGAAGGCTTAGGAGCCCGCACCAAAAGACCAGACTAACAGTTGCTCTTTTGAAGTTAGCGAATATGTGCGCGAGGCACTACAGATCCAGGTGAATGAGTGCCCTCCCCTATCGCTACGCACTCGCATAGCTTCGCAAACCGGTCTAACAGTTTGCCTTTGCAGGAAACCCGGAAGCGGCAGCTGTATAAGTTTGCGTTGGGACGCAAAGCCCAATTTATTTAATCAACCTTAAACGCTCAACGCGTAAAAGAAGCAGTCCTACCAAACATTGGAGGCACAACCTTCGAGTTGAGACTCCGGCGACAATCGTTTGAAGCCAAGGCGGGTAGCCGGACCATGACCTCGAACGGCGGCTCATTCTGATCATTTCATCGTTGGGGACCTCTCTGAACAGGTCGCGCTTTAATGCGGGCAAGGCGCCGTGAATCTATCAACTCCGCCGTCTTGAAGGGGCATACCCTGCCGAGAGCTCCATCCTGTTTAAGACGGAGTTGCTCCGTATATCGTTAGTGGTACTAATTTATTGCCTTTGACCCTAGCTATTCGAATCGGCTAATGACTTGCTGCTGATTGCGGTAACGGCACATAGAGCAGGGTCTGTTTTCTGTTGTCGTTGGTACGCATTCCGTGAGGGAATGCGTTTAGTGTCGGGCGTTGACTTCGAACAAGGCCGCCGGGACCGTCGCCTCTGCGTACTTCCTCCCGAGCGAGGCTCATGATCGTATGATATCGACCAATTATTTTCATTACGAGTATCAAGAACCTACAGTTTTGGGTTGCATGTCAATGGTCCAGCCTAGGGATTAAAGATCTGCAGCCTTAACTAGCGAAGCGCACGCCACGTCTCTTTCGTCCGACCTTCACGACTATTGCCAGAAGCTACGATTATGTGTCAACTGCAGGTGCGAAGTGTTCGTGTTGGTGCTTGCTCACACCCCGCCTTCTCTGCCATCTCCCAAGGCTGCATACAAAGGTAGCCCGATTTTGAAGACTGCCTAAATGGCGAACACGCGCAGCAAGCAGTTTCAGCGTAACTCCTCGAAGCTATGATTCGGCCATCAGTTCATGGAATTAGATTGCGGCCACATCTTTTCGAACCCCAGCGCATGTGGCCCGGAGGAGCCGTTTCATATCCGCGAGACGAGCAGAAATAGCTGCAACGGGGGCCTGTTCGATGAATGCCCTTGCGCCTTCCTTCGGATCGCTTCCCGCGCGAGTAGTGGCGCTGGCGACCGAAGGTACAGACTTGCATTTCTCGGCAAACGCAGCATCGTGAGACGGCAAAGCGCTTAAGAGGCGACCGGCTCTAACGGCCGAAGCAAAATCCAGTTTCCAACCAGCCGTGGACACGCGAGCGCAGGGCTCACGGTAATCGCGAATAGAGATCTCGCTGCCGTCGGCAGAAATTTCAAAGCGGCGGTTGATGGCTTCGTCGAAAAAGATTTTTCCGGCGTGATGTGCTGCCAGATGGTCGATAGCTTTGATCTCATTCAATTGTGTGCGCCGTTCGTGAATCTTCGCGTGTTGACAGCGAAGTTGGTGTCCAAAATCGACCGGAGAGCGGAGCAAAGACCGGAGATAGCTGATGGGGCGTTTTGCCGCCCTCAGGTGTTCCCAAGTTACCTCGACCACGTCCGTCAAAAGCTTGCCGTGCTGCTTTGCTTCTCGCATGAGTTTAAAAACCAAAAATTTATGAAAACCCAAACTCAGCAAACGTTGAAGGTCCAGCGGGAGCGTTCCTGGTTGTCTCTTTTGATTCTTAGGGAATAGATCCTTATATATACCTCCGTCTGCCACCGTGGCAGACGGAGGTATGAGCAAAGGATAATGTTGGGCGTTAGCCTCTGGTTTCGTTGGCCTTGCACTTGCGGATTGCGATATCTCTGCCAAAGCCGGTGGGATTTTTTGTTCCACGAATCCGAGCAGTTCGGCTGCTTTTTCCGTGAGATGGATATAGGCACGTCCGAAGAGTCCGGCCTCACCATGACGTCTCTGAGGGGCTCGCACGATGAGGCCGACTTCGGCGAGATCATCAAGACTGCGATAAAACGTGCGCATGGACTGCAATGCGCGACCGGTGAGTAGCTCTCGACGGGCAAAAATGGCGGCGTACGGCTTTTGAGCGTCAACGGTGCGGGCGAGTGCTGCGAGGAGGGCGCGCGACCGTGAAGGGATGGCTGCAATGTGATTAGCACGGTGCGCTGCCCGGAAGACTATCCAGGGCAAGTTGGAGCGATCACAGGCAAAGTCCCCGCGTGCTTCATTGTCGAGGTTAAGAGAATCTATTTCGAGCGGGGAAGGGCGATCACCACCCTCGCCAGCAACGAAGCGTTGCGCGATAAGCATAGTCATGCATCCATTTGAAAAAATGGAGGGCAAACGCTTGACTGCCGATCGCTATCCGCTACACTTCGAGATGTGAGTCCTTACCCGATTTACCGTCGGGGAAGTGAAGCAGCAGGGTGAGCAACAGCAAGCCCATATTCAGAAGCCTTCGGCGCCAACCGAAGGCTTCTGTTTTTCTAGGTCTGGTTAAATCATTTCGATCTCTTGTTTTAAACCGTAAGTGTTTGAATTTAAATAAGTCTCACCGTGAGACTATCGCTTCGACCCTGAGAAATTCGCCAGCACAGCGTGAATTGCCTCTTCTGCTGCAACTCGCGCCTCTTCGGAATGAAAGTCGATTCGAATCGTCTCCTTTGCCCCGATTACTTTGCAATAAACTTTTGCGCCTTGACGAAAGGTCACTGGCGCTGCTCGAACCGGCTTAGCTGGCGTGGTCTTGTTTTCTTTGGCAAGTCGAACCGCCGCTTCCTGAGTAATATTCCCTGCAGAGAGGGCTTTTACCGCTTGCACAACCGCGTCGGATTTCCCTTCTCGCGAAAGGGAAGCTAGCGCCATCGCGGCCTTCCCCCCAATACACGACGGCTTTGTTTCGATGATTGCGATAGCGTCGGGCGGAAGGTCCCCAAATGACATCCACCGAGAGACCGAACCCTCGTCCGCTCCGGACTCACGAGCTAGTTCTTTCTGTTGCTTTCCGGTTTGTTCAAGCAACTTTTTAAACCCGAGATACTTTTCGTAGTCGGTGAGATCTGGTTGAAAAAGATTGGCGTATAGCGCGCTCGCTTCGGTTGCTGTGTCATCCGGTTCCTTGAAGAAGACAGCCGGGATGCGCTCTCTTCCCAGCTCGCGGAAAATCGCGACCCGGTTATGACCAGAAACTATTTCATATCCGCCCGTGTCCCTTGCGCGAACGGTGATGGCTTGCACGAGCGCGTTTTGGCGAAGATTTTCTCGGAGTTCCGAATACTGCTCCTTTGTCAGCCTGCGCCGGCGCCCCTGTACTTCGTGCAGTTCCGATATAGCTACTTCGCTAACACCCCCGCTCCGCAATTGTTCGCGCAGTTTTTCGTTCTCTTGAGACATTGCGCTCAGTTCACGCTCCTTCTCCGCGAGGAAGGGAATTGATGACATCAGTTGGCCGGGTGCCGTCTTTGGGCGGGCCGGTCCTTCATCAGAGGTTTTAAGAACTTTTGGATTTGACCCAATCGTGGCCGATTTGGCAGCCAACCTATCCTTAATGCTCATGCGACCTCCGCATCTGACAGCCACAACGCAACCAGCTCCTGGTCAATCAGCTCAGCCAGACGGTCATACGCCTCCCGGGCACGCTGATAAGTCTTCAAACTTCCTTCATATCTTGAGATGTCATAGACCGTGCCGAACTCAGCCGCTGCGCTTTGTGTAACGGTCGTGGTGGGGATTTCCACCGGCAGAACCAGCCCTTCATAGGTCTTGTTTATCCATTCCCTAACAATGTGGGTTGCGGCTTGGCTGTGATCCACTTTCGCAAGAAGGACATGAATAAAATCGAAGCTTTTATCCAAGTGAGGGGCAACCTGTTTCATGCTCTCGGATAGATCGGACAGCAAGCTCCAAAACTGTGTTGAAGATGCATAATCCAGCGCGCTTGGCGGCGTAGGCACAATCAAGCCGTCCGCAGCCATGAACGCATTTATAGTCATGTAGGACAGAGCTGGGGGTGTGTCGATGATGATTACATCGTAGGTATCCAACAACGATTCCATTCCTTTATTAAGCACATCCCAAAACTGAAATGAAGAATCCTTGGATTGCTTAAATGGAAGGAAAAATTCGGCGCCAAACAAGGCCGCGCTTGCTGGAATTAGGTCAATACCGTCCCAGTAAGTCGACTGAACTGCGTACTCTAAATTACTAACGTCGCCGTAAATAAGAGGCAAGACCGTTTGTTCGTCGGACACTTCACTATCTGCAAGGATTCCGTTCAGTGCAGACAAAGAGGCCTGCGGATCCAGGTCGATAATTAGCACTCGACGCCCGAAAAGCGAAAGTCCCTGCGCAAGAGTCATAGCGGTAGTAGTCTTACTCACGCCACCTTTAAAGTTTCCAATTGCAATCTTTTTCCCTTTGACTCCCGTCGGTCGTTTTGTGAACGGCGCTACCTTATCAATCCAGACGCGTGCCTCGGCTAGCGAAAACTCGCGGCTACGGCCGCTTCCATGCAAAGTTCCTTGCGGAAGTTCGGATTCAGCGCGGAGAAAATAATTGGCTCGTTGACGGTCGATTCTGCAAAGAGTTCCGACTTGGGCAGTCGTGAACACAGGCGGATTTTTTCGCGGGTGCGGCGCGAGCATGCTTTCGCGCACGTCGACCAACATGCCGCTGGCATTGTCGGCGATGGCTTTTATCGCGGACAACGGCATGCGCTTGGGCACATGTCTTACTTGATGATTGATCGATACAATCGGCTTCTCTGCACGTGCTCGAGCAGCAGTCGTCATCCTGGACTCCATGTGAAACTGGTCAGCCGAAAGTTCTTCGCTGGTTGATTTAGTGAACGCTCAACGAAAAAAAACACGCTGAGCGTTTAATTCCCGAAAGAGTACTCAGTAAACTGACCATTCGCAAGTTAACTTTGCAACCATTGAAGGCTGCCAGAAGCACGACACCACTAGCTTTCCGCGAAATACTTGAGGTAACGGGGGAAGTGTTCTCATAATGTTCAGAGCATGGTTGGCCAGCAAGAGATCGACTGGCTCATCGGAAGTCCATCGCCGCCATTCGATGGGACATATCGAGGTTTGCTGAGTCGCGGGCGGATCGTGTACCGGAACGGCGGCTAAACGGCTCTTGCTCAAATACCGCGCAACGGCCTGCGTGCCAGATCATTCCGCAGCTCTGCTATTCGTGAAACAATCGACGTTGAATTTTCGGCACCTTGGAAGTCATATCCAGCATAGGGCGGGGGCATAAAATGCAAGAATGTTTCACGCTGCCGTAAGTCCCTTCCGGCTCGACGTGCTTTAAAAATTGTTTTTCGACCCGCAAACGGCGAAACGCGAGCGTTATTAAACGTTTGTAATAAATAGGATGTAAAGCGTACTAATTACTACGCCCTGGATAGCACTTTTGGCTGAAACACATTACAGCTGCCAACAGGATTTCCTGGGAGAGCGGGACGGCAGCAATGACACAGGCGGCGTCAGTTGCCGACATTGCAGAACCGGCCACGTCGAGTGGTGCCCCTACGCGATCGGCTTTGCCTCATAACCAAAGAGGTCTGTTTGGTGCGGTATCCTCCTGCACCGACAGGTAACAGGCTGTCTTTCGCTTACATTGGGGAACGCGAAGGTAAAAAGACGGGAACTCATCGATGCAGTAGCAAACGAAGTAGGCATCGCGAAATCCGCCGCAGCAGAAACTATCGACATATTTTAGGGACCGTGACGAACGCGGTGATCAAGGGCGACCAATTCAATTGATCGGGTTTCGATGTTTCAGCAAAAGGCGCGCGTGCTGTGCGAACGGGTCGCACCCGGAAACCGCCGCGGCTCTTCGAATTGCTGCGTCGACGACCGACAAGTTCACCGCCGGCAGGTTGTCTAAGGACGCAGTGAACCAGTAGGGCGCTGAACATCGTATCCGTCTGCGAGAGCCGCAGGCAGTCGCAATAAGCTCGGCTTGATACCGGCTGGCTCACACTAGAACAATTGTTCGTCGAGCAACCGCAGTTTGTCCACTTCATTGCACTGCTTCGCTCGACCCCATCGGCGTGCAGCGAACGGATCATGACGCGTCCGTCCCGCGCCCCGCCCAGCACCTCCGAAACTCGGTCGCGGTAACGCACTCGCGCCCCCCGCTTGGGACGTGCCTTGAGCAGGAGGCGGGTGCGGGAGCAGAAACGTTTGGTGGGCGGCATGGCTGTAGTGAACGCGATCCTCGGAGGGGAGACCGGCTGTTAGTCCGATTTCAAGCGGACCAGTGGCGACGCGCAGGCCCTGGCCAAAAATTGGCGTGGTTGTTTTTTAGCCTCCACCACTCGGCGCATCGGCGCTTCACTTATTTGCTGGTCGTGCAGTGCCAGCAAGCGTTCGACCACGGGGGCAGATTTCGCTTGGTTCTTGCAATGCTCGTATCGAAGCAATCTTCAGAAAAATTTGGGTCAGCCTGCTGTCGACGGCTGAGGTCGCTGTCGGCCTTGGTGCACGAGGTCGGAATCGAACGGGCGCGCGTTAGTCGGCGGCGGATCTTCAGTCCCTGGTATCTACCATTTTCGTCACTCGTACTGGAGGGCCTTCTGTGAATCGCACACGATACCCGTGGATGATGAGCCCACCGCGTCTCTAACCACGTTTGGGCTAGAGGCTCTGTCGCAAGCCACATTTTCGCGCAACAGGGAACGAGACCACCCGACGCGGAAGGGCAGTGAGTGGCAACAAAGCGTCATTTACTTCGAAGAAGTAAAAGCCGTTTGATAGGCCGCCGATGTTCGGGAAGCGGCTACTCGGAGCTTCATCGTTGAGTTGATACAGCACACTGTGGTAGCCATGTGCCGCGCACTGTCGGCCATACCGGAAAGCGGGGTGGTAGCGACCAGGGACCGCCGCGTCGAGCAGCGATGCGTGCAGCACGTTCTCTGTCAGGCGCAGCAGACGACGAAGGCGCATGAGATTGACGACTTCCCGCACGGGAGCCACGCCCGCAGACGGGTCAATATCGGCTCTATCAGTCCAACGAGGAAATCGGCAGCGAGTGCGTTTGCACAGCCGAATTTCCAAAGAATCGAGACCAGTGATTCACCCGGCACTAGCCATTTGAAATTGAAGTCGCTCCCGTGCGCCCGACGGAATTCGCGCTTGCCATCGTCGCGGGAGAACGCTGTAACCGATCCATCAGTTTCGGATTCTATGAGTAGCCAATGTTCGCAGATCGACCTAATGAACGCAGAAGTTAGCGAGACGACGTGATCCGTTGATCATCACATAGCCTGGGCGTTCGCAAAACCCGATCACTTTGAGATCCGTCTCAAGGAACAGCCATTGATCGAGCAGCGCACGACGGTAAAACATGACGCGGCGTGCAAGCTTCGAGCTGAATGCTTCGAGTCGGTGGCCGCCGCGTGGACGGGCGAGCGCGACGGGCCCTACAGAGAATTTTCCATAAGTCAGGGCCCTACGGATGGGAATCAAGGTGTAGGAGGCAAGGTGATGAATTTAATACGGACTTATGTGAATTGACGCTCTTATTTCGTTCGGACCGTAAGCAAAAATATCACCTCAACGGCGCATCGGCCCGATATTTCGAGGCTCCGTTGGTGACACATTTGATTTGGCCTACGGCGTAAAAGCTTTTGGAACATGAGGCCAAGCGTCAGTTTGCGCATGAAAGCAGAGTAGGGCCACAAGCTCTTTTAGAGCTTAGCTCACAGCAAAGTGACTGACGCGACCGTCGGTGGAGATCCCGCGCGTTGAATAGACCACAATCGTGCACCGACCTGAGAAGCCGAATAGGACTGCGATCTAATGTTTAACAGAGCAACCGCGAGAGTCAAACCGCGTGTCCTATCTTCATCGATTAAGGGCTTGATGCTGGAAGCGGTCTGCCAACAAGTTGAAAGCGAGTTGGCTGCCGATGTGGCGCTAAGGTTTGTCGCCTGCCAATGCTCTATGCGCAATGAGAAGCCGAAAACTGAGCGCGCCGATTTACTGTAGCGGTAATAGCGGTTGATGAGGACCTGGAGCACTGTATCTGTCGGCAGTCCTCGCCATTTCGCTGGTGGCAACGTGTACCAGCGTATGTGATCTCGGCAGCTGATACGAAGCTGACCCGCCGCCGCAGTCGTCGATGCCGCGCCATTTTTTATCAACTTAATACGCATCCGGATCAGACGACACCGAGTTTTAGGACGGTCCTACTTTGCGCTGCGCACTGCAACCGATGTAACGCTGCAGACCTAATGTCTGCAACTCGGCTGTCGCAAGATGCATGGTGAACAATTCACGTTCCAATACGTTTGCAACTCAGCAGCCGTAACGAAGTTTTACCTCTTGTCTGCGCAGATCGCAAGGGAGATCTCTTGAGTAGTCCGGCTAGCTGTATGTATTCGGATGCCATCCCTATGGGGATCGCGCGATGTAGCGGGTGACTGGACCTCGAGGCGAGTGCCAACATATGCAAATAGATCAGCTCGGAGGTCTCTTCTAGTGCCGACCTAATTCTTGATGGTAAAGTTTGACCAACGAAACTTAATTATTGAGAAAATCCTGATGAACAAACAAGAACTTGTCGATGCAGTCGCAGCACAATCCGGCGCAAGCAAGGCCCTGACCAGCGAAATCATCGATGAGGTGCTGGCTGCGATCACTCAAGCGGTGGTGTCTGGCGACACGGTTCAATTAGTTGGTTTTGGTTCGTTCGGTACTGGCGCGCGTGCCGCCCGTGCGGGGCGCAATCCGAAAACAGGCGAAGCGCTCCAGATTGCCGCAGCTACCACAGTAAAGTTTACTGCAGGAAAAGGGTTCAAGGACAGCGTCAATCAGTAACGCTCCGTACTCGACTGTTCATCATTGCTGGTCACTCCGTGTATGCTCCCGGGCAGGGTAACGCTACATGGAGCTTGATACACTTGCACCTATAATTCGGTTGATTCGGATTAGATCTGACGAGTGACGAAGAAATGAATGGCGCGCAACACTCACATGAACCATCCCTCGTGGAAAATGGCCGGGCCGTTATGTTCACGGTAGTGACCGCTGGTCGCGAGGTGAAGGCACTGATCACGAGGACGGCGCTAGAGCAGTACTTCTGGCTGGGTCCTGATGCAAGCGAAGGCCGCGTGCTGCGTATATTTGCTGACGGCCGCCATCGCATAACGGCCGTCACGCAGCGCGTGGCTTTACGCAGCGGCGCGACCGAAGTCCGCCTTGATGCAGAGGATTTTGCGTCGTAGGCGCTTACATTTCCAACCCGCCCTGATTTTTATAAGTTTGAGTCTTTGATCGTTGAGCGGTGATGCTTAGGCTCGGCAAATTTTAGATTCGGTTTATTGCTGTAGCCATCTCTCGGCTACTAGGCAGCAGTTTACTGGACTCTCGCTCTTGCCGCAATCGCGAGCGCAACATTCGGAGTTTATTTTATGAGTCGTACATTTGGACGCCAAGATTCGCGAGGCAGCGGTCCACGTCCAGCGCGCCAGCACCCGCCAACCAGCGCATCGCAGACGCAAAAGAAGCATTACGGGAAACCTGTTCAGTCAAAGGATCCCGCCCAGACGGCATCTATATTCAAGACTCGAGCGTTCAAAGTACTCGTCGACGCTGTTGGTGCCGAAAATGTAGCGTTGGGTCTCGACTCGAATCTGGCCCGCATCGCAGAATTGGTCAGCGGTGAGCGTTTTACGCCCGAGACAGCGTTTCACATGGAAACGACGCTTGGTCTTCCCGATGGTTTCTTCGATCATCCAAACCCAACGTTGCCACCAGACGTGATCGCACGACTGCGCTCTCCGCTGGAAAATAGGCCAACTGACAGTGTATTTGATGACCCAGTGGACCCTTCGCCCAGTCATAAGTCAGCCGATCATACAAAACACCCCGTTTTGAGCGAAGCTGTAACAGCCAAGGATGTCGATATGCCAAGAAAGACCAGCACTGCACTCGCGCCGGCCAGCAAGAAGGGCAAGGTGATCGCGCCGAAAGATGCCGGCGCAAGCGCGAAGGCCAATCAGTCGAAGGGTGTTTCGAGGGCGGCGAAGGCAGCGCAGCAACAGTCGCTTGAACTGGCGAGCACACCTTCTATTCCTGAAGTTCGACAGGCGAACCTTCATATCTTGACTGCCCGCAATGGATCGAAAGCGCTGCTAAGCCGAATGTTGAACCTAAGCCAGTCAAACATGGCGCATCGGTTGCACGGTAAAAAGCGTCTGGATGATGTCGAGGCGAAACGCTTCACCGATGTACTAGAGCTACCAGCGGGGTGGCTCGACACGCCACGACAGACGGCCGATGTGCCTGACCACGTGAACGAGCTCCTCGCACCGACCTCAAGAAAACGCAAAACTGCGACGCCCACAGCAACAAGCTATAAACCGCAAGCGGCGGTAGCGAAACATCTTGTGGACGAAACTAGCACGGTGCCTCAACCGCAAACCGTCAGTGTCCCAGAGCAAGACGTTACAAATAACCCAATGGAAAATGTCACCACTGTAGCGAACGCTGCAGACTTCCTTAAGAAACCTGTTGATGCGGTTGATGGTGCCAACCAAAACAACCAACTGTCGAACATTGGGAAAGACCTGGCCGATGAAGCGCTTTGGATTTCAGTGGCGAGCGACCTTGCTCATTTGCGTGGGATTCCACCCATCGCTGAAGCATTGCTAAAGACAATTGCTGCGAAGGCGCGCACTGGGCTTCTGAACGAACACAAGGCGTTGGAACTCTTGCAACAAATGATTTTGCTCTGATTGAATCTTTCGTCAAGGACCAACTGTTCCAATGAACATGACATGAGGTTCGTTCAGATGGCCCGGGATGCAGTGTGGGGCGGCACAAAAAGATTGATGCAGATTTGCGCCGGACCAGACGCCGTTATTGGTTGATGCGTCGCATCCAGGGCTATCCGAAGGCCAGCAACGATATAGTCGGCCGCGGTATGGCATTCAAACCCAGCATCGCGCGACGGACGATGCGGAGCCGCAAGGTTACCTCCACGCACCAACTATGAAGCGACGGAGCTCGCTGTTTGCAAGATCTTTTGATTGTTTTCGCCGCATCGCTTGTACCACTTTTGGGCAATGGCGCGGTTGGGAACCGAGTCTCCTGACGCCGTGCATCCCCAGCGATTCTCCCATTAGAGAGCAAGTGTCTGGGCAGCTTCACGATGACCAAAGCCGAATGCCATCTCGTATCTTGCCTTCGCGAGCTCGACATCAAGTGCTTCGCCTCGCCCGAGCCGGGCACTATCGCCCAGCGCCGCTGCCGATAGTCCCTTTAGCTTGTCTTGCGCGTTTTCATCTTTCAATACGTCGACGAGGATGCGATTGGCCAATTCCGGATCGCTGTCGCCGCCCGTGCCCGCGAAGAGCGACAGGGCGTAAGTGACGCGCAACGCGGGATGCTTGTCGATGCCGATCTGCATGAGGAGCTTACGGCCCAAATACGGAGCGCCGGAAATTGAAGATAGGAGCAGGGCGTTGGCGGTCGTGGCGATTGACTCGAGCGGGGCAAAGCCCGATTTGTACGCGGATACAACATGTCGATAGAACTGTTCGATATCGAGCGCAGCATCGTGAACCTTAAGCGCTTGCCACTCTCGATGGATTTGGTTAAACCAACTCAATTCGGCCATATGAATTTTCTCGCGTAACAGATGCGGGATATATTACTCTCAATTAGGTGGTGCTTGAGTGCATTACGGTCTTTGTTACGACTTACCAAATTCACTGAATGACCATCCCCAAAAAACGTCCGCTCACACGGCGGCAAATGCTCCAGGGCATGCTTCTCTTTGCTTACCTTATCCGTTGGACAACGGCGAATGTCTGCATCGTCGATCCAGGATAGACGTAAGAAGGAGCCTTGAGTTTGCGCAACGCAGCTCGCGCCTATAAAGGAATGAACAACACAGTCAGAATGAGGTTCCAATAGTACACAGGGCGCCGATGTTCCTCGACCGACAATCGATATCAACTTCCTGCTCGAGTATCCGAGCTTGGAAAACGAAGCGGTAAGTCTGCAATCGATAGTAGTGCTGTACGCGGATGTAATGCTTTGAATTGACAAGTTTGTTTGCGTAAATCAAGCGTCGTGGCATAGTGCAAGCGTTCACTATTGGAGGCCACTATGCCCACACTCGAAGTCATTCAAGAAAAGCTAAAGAAGTTGCAGGCGCAAGCCGATGTGCTCATAGCAAAGAAAGCGCAGTCCGCGTTGGATCAAATCCGTCGCCTGATGGTGGAACACGGATTGACGACCGAAGATATCGAAGAAAAAGCGAAAGTAAGGCGGGAAGCAAAAGGGGACAGCGGTTTGGGCATTGCGATAAAGCGCAAAGCATCCAATGCCCTTGGCAGTAAGGTCGCTCCCAAGTTCCAGGACCCAAAGAGCGGCGCCACGTGGACCGGGCGTGGAAGCGCACCAGCTTGGATCGCTAAAGCGAAAGACCGGACCCGGTTTTTAATCCAAGGTGATGCGGTGGCAGCGACCGCTGCGTCTCCAGAGGCCGAGGATGCAAATGCAACGGGTACAGCGAAACCCCGAGGCTACCGAACGGGACCACAGCCCGCTAAGTATCGCGACCGCAAGTCAGGTGCAACATGGAGTGGCAAAGGACGCGCGCCAGCATGGCTTGCGAACGTCAGAGATCGCACCAAATTCCTGATTGAGGAGGAGGGTGCATCGCCCGTTGCTGAAGTCGCGACCAAAGCGGCGCGTAAAGCGTCTGCTGTAGCCAAGAAGGCGAACGCGGCAAAGAAGGCGACGCGGAACGTTGCAGCGAAGAAAATCACCGCAAAAAAGGCAGCTGACACGAAAAATGAGGCGAAGAAATCAACGCCGATACAATCCGTTGCTGCTAGCAAGAAGGTTGCTGCGAAGAAAGCAGAGCCAGCTGCTAAAAAGAGAGTTGCGAAGAGAGTGAGTGCTTCAGGCAATGCTGCGAACGCGGCGACGGTAGCCGACGACAATGGCATTAACCAAGCAGCCATTGAAGCGCCCGCAGTGTAATCGCGCTAGAGCAGTGGAGCGGCCTCTTGGCCGCTCGCTTTCGACGCAGAGTGCAACATTGCCCGTAAAAAGCAACGTCGACCAGGCGTCGTTAATGGTTGCCGTTCTTGCACCTCCGAGATCGAACGAGGGCATTACCAATCTGTAGATGGACGGAACACACCCTGTGCAGCTGAACGCTCAATCTCTGTGTTTTCTCTTTCTCTTTCTTCCCGGACAGCAAAGTTATATGTTCGATGCGTTGATGGAAGGGTTTAGAAGTCA
>NZ_CAXUPU020000042.1:0-64314 GCF_964252755.1 Caballeronia sp. LjRoot29
TAGAATTGTGGACGTCGTTTTGTGGCCGATTACGACCTGCCGTTGACTAACGGAGCGCGACCCTAAACAACACGTTCGCTCGCCGTCGTCAGGCCTCTGTCAGCTGTATTCAGAGGACGAACATCGTAAGGCCTGCCGTCACCCAATTTCGCAGGGCATGGACTGCGAGAGTCGCTAAAAACGGGTGCCCACCTCTCGCGTCTTCAATTGCAAATACTGATCCCAGCACCAGCCCCACAAAGAACGTCATGCATATATACAAGATGCTGTAGCTGTGGCCCAACCCAAAGAATGCGGCGGATAGCACGACGGCCATTCCGGTGGGAAGCCGCAGCTTTTTCAACAGTCGGATACAAGCCCATTGCGATACTGCCGTCTCCAACAGCGGCGCCAGGATGCAACCCAGCACGATAATTTTGATGAGATCATTCTTCCCCCAACCTGGTCCGCCGAGCGGCGTTCCAGGATGAAAGACGGCGAATGCGATGGTTGGTATGGACGCCACGTAAGTGAATGCGAGCGCAAGCGGAATCAGCCTTACGGTAGGCAGTTCGATCAGCCACGTCACCAATCTCCGAAAGTGTCTACGCGCGGTAATCATTTTTATCTTATAGACGAGCGTCGTATTGCCAACTGCCGTTAAGAACCTCTCAGCCTTGCGCATTAAAGTGGACGCGCATGCAAACCTGGAGACTAACTGGATGCGATTGCCCGCTTTACATTAGGGTCGAAATGGTTCCGATACCAATCCGCCATTGCTTGCATCTGATCGCCCCCGGGGGGGTTCTTCCCTGCGCCAACAAGTTCGGCGCATGCAGCAGCCACGGCCATAATAATCCTTGCTGATTCTGGAACGTATGGACTGTCCAACCCTTTTTCGTGCCGCTGCCGGATCACTGCGTAGCGCGTGTTCTCGGGTAAGGTCCAGGCGCTCACCAGGAATTCTTGAACGCTCACTGGTTGCCCGTTGACCGCGACTGACCGTCCTCTGCGTTCTTCGACATAGCCGGATAGCTCCAATCTCTCGCAACTATCGATCGCCGCATTCAACACTTCGCGTACCAACTGCCAATCGGTTTCCATATGACCTCGTTCTTTCCTCTCGGAAGAAATTCTTCGTGAGGTGCGCGCGGCTCTGAATTGATACGCGATTCTGGCGTCGTCAACCAGCATCCGGCGTTCAGCTTAGTCGCGTCTAACGCCATTCACGCCCATGGTCGCGGAGCCAGAAGCTAAGTAGTCGCCGCGGCATGACCATCACTCATGCGCAGGACGCGCTCAAGATATCGGTCGAGCGTGGCGACATCCTCCGCGTTGCCGCGCACGGCGACGACCTGGTCCGGGCGGATCAGGACATAACCCGGCGCATCGAATCCATAGCGTGTCGCGGGTTCGCCCGTGGCATCGAATCCGATCGTCTGCACGACACCGCTAAACGGTGCGACGCGCCGAGTGATTGCATCGACTTCGCCAAACGTCACGAGCGTGTGGCGCCCTTCGCACAGCGACGGCCATAACGTGCGCGCCGCCCCGCTCTTCGCATCGGTCCAGCGCAGGTCGAGCGCACGCGTGCCGGAAAATCCCCGTGCAGGATGGCGTGAATTGCCGGCATGTTCGACTAGCAGTCCCTCGCCGTAGGTGATCTCCGTCTCCGACATTTCAGTGCGTAACCGCGCCTGCAATGCCGGTACGCGACCCAGTACGGATACAGCCACGTCGCGCGCGAAACGCATGATCGGATTGCCGGACATCGCCGCGTGCATCAACCGCGATGCATGGCCGATCACCTGATGCGCGACCGGACGACGCTCGGCTTCATAGCTGTCGATCAGCATCTGCGCGTCGCCGCGTCCTTGCAGCACATAGGCGAGCTTCCAGCCCAGATTGAACGCGTCCTGTATGCCGGTGTTCATGCCCTGCCCACCCGCCGGCGTATGGATGTGCGCGGCGTCGCCAGCGAGAAACACGCGCTTGCTGCAATAGCGTGCCGCGAGACGCTCGTTCGTGCGAAACGACGAGAGCCACCCCGGTTGCGACAGACGCGCGCCCGGAGGGCCGTGACGGTCTATCGCCAGTTGCAGTTCTTCGAGCGTCGCGGGCGTGTCTTCGTGTGGTGCTTGCCTGTTGCTGTTGCCGTCACCTTCGCGTTCACCGGACTGTTGTCTAGCGCCTTTGCGCTCGACGATGATCCGCCACACTCCGTCCTCGAACGGAAACAGCGCGATCGTGCCGCCGTCATGCCACCAGATGTGGATGCTGTGCCGGTCCAGGTCCGCACCGTCGATACGCACGTCGCCAAGCAGGAATAGTTCGGGCTCCGTATAACCTTCGAAGTCGATGCCAAGCACGTGACGCACGGTACTTCGCGCGCCGTCTGCCCCAACGACCCACGCGGCGTTCGTTGTTTCCTCACGCCCGTCAGCATGGCGCAGAGTCGCGCTGACCGTGCCGTCGCTCTCCTCGAGCGAAACCAGTTCGACACCACGCTCGATCATGCCGCCTGTGCTCAGATACTGCGCGTTCAGGATTTCCTCGGTCTTCGATTGCGGCAACAGGATCGGTTGCGGATACGCGCTATCGATCCCTTCGCTCATGTCCACATGCGCGAGCTTCTTGCCGCCGTCGCCAAATGTGACAGCGCGCAGCGGCGCACCCGCTTTCGCGAAGGCGTCGTGCATGCCGAGCGCAGCGAGCACTTCGAGACTTGCCGGCCAGACGGCGAGTGCTTTGGACAGGCCGGCTGGATGCTCCAGCTTGTCGATGACACGAGCGGCAATACCGTGCCGCTGTAACGTGAGTGCGAGTGTCAGGCCGGTCGGACCTGCGCCGACGATCAGAACGGGGGAAGGGGTCATCGCGTTCTCCTTGCAGATGAGAAAAACGGCGTCTCTCGATAAAAAAACGGCGACAAATGGACACGGTAGCAACCGTTGTGCCGATGCTGCGAATTCTAATCCGAAGCAGTATGACGGATTTGTCGGAGCGTTTGTTGCCCATTGGGAAAATTGACCGCCCACATACCGTCGCGTCCAGTTGGCACTCCGAATTGCGCCCCGTTACCGCAAGTCCGCGCGAAGCTCACGTACTCCCCGCTCTAACCGTTCGCGCAACAGCGTACCCAGCGTCGCGCCGTCAACATACCCGACTTCAGCCGCGATTGCATCGAGGTCGAGGTCGCTGCCGTGGACAAGTGATCTGGCATTCAACACGAAGATCCTGAAAGTAGAACAGCGGCGATTTGCCGAGCACGGCCTGAGACGTTCAGCGCGCCTATTTCTGCTATCCGCTTTCCCGGGTGTCGTCTACCGGGCCATGGGACGCGCGCATGACCGTTTCATGCGCGCGTGTACTAATGCTAAGTCAACTTAGAAGCGGTGACGCATACCCACGGCGACGACCGTCTGATTGGCGGTCGACGACGGCGACAACGTGTTGATCGATGCAACGTTCGCACCAAAGTTGCCGAGCTCGCCCGATGCGTGCTGATACACGCCTTCCAGGTACACGTCGGTACGCTTGCTGAGCGAGTAATCGCCTTGCAGCGACGCTGTTTGCCACTTCGGATCGCCCGAACCGTTCGAACCCGATACCTTGCCGTCGGTGAACGTATACGCCGCAGTGAGGCTCAGGGCCGGCGTCAGCGCATAACGGCCGTTCACTTCGTAGTTGTCCATATGCAGGTTCGTACCGGCCACGCCCGGCAGCGTCGTGCCGCCGACGTTCACGCCGGTGATGCCATCGAGTTGCGTATGCGTATAGACGAGGCCAACGTTAGCCGGGCCGTAAGCGTAGTTGATGCCGGCGCCGTAGGTGCGCTGCTGTTGCGCGGCGATAGCTGCAGTGCCGTCGCCTTGGGATATAGCGCCACCCACGTTATTACTGCCCGAGTTGTTCAGCTGCAGGTAAGCGGCTGCGACGCTCAGCGGGCCGTTGCCATAAGAAGCACCTGCGCTCCATGCGCGATTGTTCGAGAACTGCCCGGCCGCATTGCTGAAACCGTAGAGGCCGCCGAACTTCACGCCGCCGTAATTCGCGCTCTGGTACTTCACTGCGTTCTTGACCGAGAACGAGTTGTCGAGATTGTCGTTATCGAACGGGTGAGCGGCCAGGTTGTTGCCATAGCCTGCGCCGGCTTCTGACAGCGGCGCCAGATAATCAACCACCGAGTCGTATTGACGACCGAGCGTCACCGTACCGTACTGATTGCTTTGCAAGCCGACGAACGCCTGACGATTGAACATCGTACTGTTTTCGCTGAAATTGCCGTTGTTCAGGTTAAAGCCGCTTTCCAACGTGAAGATTGCGTGCAGGCCGCTGCCCAGGTCTTCACTGCCGCGCAAGCCGAAGTAAGTGTTCGATACCGAACCGCTGCCTTGTTGCCAGTTGCTGTGGCCGCCTTCGTTGTTTGCAAACACAAGGCCGGCATCTAATGTGCCGTAAAGGGTGACGCTGCTTTGTGCGTGAGCGGTGATGGCGAACACGCTCATGAGGCTAGCTGCGATGAGGGTTTTCTTCATGATTTGTAAAGCTCCGAAACATTGCGAGAGAATCGTATTCAAGTGATCGTCGATAACCTGATCGGCGATCCGCTGCGCAGTGTATTCCCGCAGACGATTTCTTTAGCCGCGTTTCAAGCAATAGTATTTTCTGAAGCCGCAATGGCGAAAGCTTAAGCAGATAAGTGCAGGTAGATTAAGGAAAAAACACCTTTCACATTGGATGCGTGAAGTTGGTGTCAAGGCCTATTTGTTGTGCATATGCGACGTGGTCGCTAAAGGACTTTGCAGGACGGCTTTGTAAGATCTACGCCGATCAAACTCTGCGAAAAAAGTTTCACGTCATTTAATCAATGGACTCTTCCACTCACTACTGTTGTCATGCACAGGCTTAACTTTTAGAGGGCGGCCTCAAAAGCGAAGTGCAACACCTATCTCGTATAAGGTGTCGCAATGCCCGAAAAAACTTCGTACCAGCAACTCCAACCTGAAGAGCGCCTAGCCATCGCAAGCCTGCGGCTACAGGATGTGAGTATCCGGGCCATGGCCCGGATACTCGGGCGCTCGCCAGCCACCGTTAGCCGTGAACTGACGCGAAACAGCTCTGCGGTTGGCTATTCATCACAGCCGGCTCAAGCACTGAGCGTCGCACGCCGCAGCGCGGGACGCCGCCCCAATAAGCTTTGCCTGCAAACCGTTTGCTGGCGAGTGGTTCTCACCCTGCTCGAGTGGAAATGGTCGCCCCAACAGATATCGGGCACACTTAAACGTATGTATCCGACCGACTCGACCCAGCACGTTTCGCACGAAACCATTTACACGGCTATCTACGCCCAGCCGCGCGGCGAACTGCGTCGTCAGCTCATTGCCTGCCTGCGCCACGGCCACAGCACGCGCATGCCACGTACACGGGGCACAGACCGGCGCGGACAGATTCCCGACATGGTCAGTATCCACGTGCGGCCGCCCGAAATTGAAGACCGACTGCTGCCGGGGCACTGGGAAGGTGACTTCATCAAGGGCGCGGGCAACCAATCTTCTGTCGGCGTGCTGGTCGAACAAACCAGCCGCCTAGTACTGCTCGCCAAGATGGAAGACGCGAGCGCCGAGTCCGCGTTAGCAGGCTTCTCTGCCAAACTAAATTCGATTGTCGCGCCGCTACGGCAGAGCTTGACGTACGACCAGGGTAAGGAGATGTCGCGGCATAAGGAGCTTGCCTGCGCCACCGGCGTGAACATCTACTTCTGTGATCCACATAGCCCCTGGCAACGCGGGAGCTGCGAGAACACCAACGGATTGCTTCGCCAATATCTGCCCAAAGGCACCGACCTCTCGGTCTACAGTCAGGACGAACTCGATGCCATTGCCGACAGTCTGAACAGTCGGCCCCGAGCAACTCACGCGTTCCATTCTCCATTCGAGGTCTTCGCTGCAACACTTGCCTCAGCCAGCCAAACTCAAGGCTCTAAACACTAGAGCCTCCTGTTGCGCTTCGGTTTGAAACCGCCGAGTGATTCGCCCTTTGGACAGGGGCAGTCTTTTTCATCTTTTTAGCGCGGCTTGCGGGCCGCGTTTTTTTATATTAATTCCCGTTTATTGCAGGACTAAGTAGGCGGGACTGGCTGACCATTTCGCCATTTCCATGCCACGTTGATGTCATCGGCCTTATCGATACCTTAATTGAATCCTTTGGCGCAGCGCGATTCGCAAAATCCTGTGCTATATATGACGGCTGAATCGGACGCATCGATGGAGACGCGATGAAGAGGTCGATCGGGCTGGCGGCATTGCTGAGCGCATTGTTATGCGCCGCGTTTTTCGCGGTGACGCTTGGCTCGCTCGCGCATCCGCACTTCACATCGACGGCTAACGCAGCAGAAACGTCCCCTCTATCGCTCACCGACACCACCCTGCTCAAACACGGCGCGAACCTGGCCGCGATCGGCGATTGCGTCGTGTGTCACACAGCAAATCGCAGTGCACCTTTCGCAGGCGGCCGTCCGCTCGACACGCCGTTCGGCACGATCTATTCGACCAATATCACGCCCGATCGCACAACCGGCATCGGTGGCTGGACGCTTGGCGACTTCACACGTTCAATGCGTCGCGGCGTCGCGCGCGACGGCCACCTGCTCTACCCTGCGTTTCCGTATCCGCACTTCACGCACATGACGGACACCGACATCGCCGCGCTCTATGCGTTTCTGATGTCGCGCGATGCCGTGCAGTCCACCGCGCCCGCGAACCGCTTGATATTCCCGCTGAGTATCCGTCCGCTGATGGCAGCATGGAATCTGTTCTTCTTGCATCCCGGCGTCGAAGCGGATGGCGAAGCGGATGTTCAAGCGCCAGCAGAAACCGCAACGCATGGCGCACAACTCATACGCGGCAAATACCTGATCGACGGCCCCGCGCATTGCGCCGCCTGCCACACGCCGATGAATCTGCTCGGCGCAGAAAAGCGCGGCGACGCGTTCGACGGCAACGTGATCGAAGGCTGGGAGGCGCCCGCGTTGACGACGTTGCTGAGCGCGCCCGAACCGTGGACGCGCGATCAACTCTCCACGTATCTGCGCACCGGTTTCGCCAATCAACATGGTGCGGCGGCCGGACCGATGCGGGCGGTGACGCAATCGCTGACGAACGCATCCGATGCCGACATCGATGCAATGGCCGCGTATCTGCTCTCGCTACAAAAACCAGCCGAAGCATCGCCGAAAGCAACGCAGCAAGCGGCCGAGGCAAACACGAGCAACATCCACAACGGCGCAGTGCTTTTCTCAGCAGCATGCGCTTCATGCCACGCAACGAACGCACCGATGACCACGCTCGGCAGCCGTCCATCGCTCGCCCTCGGCACCGCAGTCAACGCGCACGATCCACGCAACGCGCTGCGGATGATCCTCGACGGCATTCCCACCGATCGCAGCACACGCGCCGCCTTCATGCCCGGCTTCGCGGACACGTTCACCAACGCGCAGATCGCCGATCTCGCCGCTTACCTGCGCTCGAATTTCAGCAGCCAACCCGCATGGACGCTCGACGAAGCCGACATCGAACGCCTGCGCAAGGAGTCTCACGAACCATGATGACGCTCATTGTGAACGGCACGCCGCATCAACTCGATATCGATCCGTCGACGCCGCTCCTCTACGCCCTGCGCAATCAGCTCGGCCTGCACGGCGCGAAATTCGGCTGTGGTCTGGGCCAATGCGGCGCGTGTACGGTGATCGTCGGTGACAAGCCGGTGTTCTCGTGCCTGATGCCGGTCGCGGTCGTCGGCACCCGTCCTGTGCGTACCATCGAAGGACTCGGCAGCATGGACGAGCCGGGCAAGCTGCAACAGGCATTCATCGATAAACAGGCGGCGCAGTGCGGCTACTGCATCGCAGGCATGGTGATGCGCGCGCAGGCGCTGCTCGATCGCGTACCGTCGCCCACCGACGAAGAGATTCGCGCGCACATGGAACCGAATCTGTGCCGCTGCGGTACGCACATGCGCATCCTTGCCGCGATTCGTCAGGCGGGGCAACCCGCATGAACGAGCCGCGCATTCCGCCTGACAACCTCAACCGCCGGCGCTTTCTTGCGGCCGGCAGCGTCATGGTCGGCTTCACGCTGCTGCCTGCCGTCCGCGCGCTCGCGCAGACCACGACGACCGAAGCCGGCACGTTCACCGTGTCCGCGCCGCAGCTCCCGGGCAGTTTGAAGACATCGCCCATGCTCGATGCGTGGGTGAAGATCGACGAGGCGGGCCGCATCACGGTGTTCACCGGCAAGGCGG
The DNA here is from genome assembly GCF_964252755.1 of Caballeronia sp. LjRoot29. Taxonomy (NCBI): domain Bacteria; kingdom Pseudomonadati; phylum Pseudomonadota; class Betaproteobacteria; order Burkholderiales; family Burkholderiaceae; genus Caballeronia; species Caballeronia sp. LjRoot29. The sequence goes on from NZ_CAXUPU020000042.1 coordinate 8,281, forward strand.
AACTCGGCACCGGCATTCGCACGGCGTTCATGCAGATCGCCGCCGAACAGCTCGGCGTGACGCCCGAACGCATCCTCCTCGTCACTGCCGACACGAACGCGACGCCCGATGAAGGCTACACCGCCGGCAGTCATTCGACCGCCGACAGCGGCACCGCAATCGCCAACGCGACCGCGCAGGTGCATTCGTTGTTGCTCGAAGCGGCGGCCACACGATTGAACGTCGATGTTGCATCGCTGACGACGCAGGACGGCGAAATTATCGCGAACGACGGCCGTCGATTGACCTTCGGCGAAGCGGTGAGCGGCATCAACTTGCATCGCAATGCCATGCCCGGTGCACCGACCAAAGATCCAAAGACGTTCAAGGTGATCGGGCAGTCGTTTCATCGTGTGGATATTCCGGGCAAGGTAACCGGCGCGCCGCGTTATGTGCAGGACTTGAAGTTGCCCGGCATGGTGCATGCCCGCGTTGTACGGCCGCCGTCATACGGTGCAACGCTGCAATCGGTCGATATCAAGCCGGTACGCGCAATGCCCGGCGTGATCGCGGTCGTGCAGGACGGCAGCTATCTTGCAGTCGTCGCCGACGATGAATGGCGCGCCATCGTGGCAATGCGCGCGCTGTCAGACGCCGCGAAATGGCGCAGTGGTCCGCCGTTGCCCGCACAGTCGACAATCCACGAAACGCTCGAAAAACTGCCCGCGCAGGAAATCTCCGTCGCGAATAAAACGGCCGCCGCCGCGCCCGCGACGCAGACCTTGCACGCGCGTTATACGAAGCCGTATCTGACGCACGGATCGATCGGCCCGTCGTGCGCCGTCGCGTGGCTCAACGACGGCACTATGACGGTCTGGACGCACACGCAAGGCGTATTTCCGATGCGCAAAGGCCTCGCCGAAATGTTGTCGATGCCGCCCGAGCGCGTGCATTGCATCCACGTCGAAGGGTCCGGTTGCTATGGACACAATGGCGCTGACGACGTCGCCGCCGACGCCGCGTTGATCGCACGCGCCGTGCCTGGAAAGCCCGTGCGCGTGCAATGGATGCGCGATCAGGAGCACACATGGGAGCCGTTCGGACCGGCGATGTCGAGCGACGTGACGGCATCCCTGGATGCAAGCGGCCAGATCGTCGACTGGAAGTTCGAGGTGTGGAGCAACACGCACAACAATCGTATTGAAAACGCCGGGCGCTTCATGCCGACGTGGTTTCTGTCGAAGCCCTTCACGCCCGCGCCGCCGAAACCGATTCCAATGCCCGAAGGCGGGGGGGATCGCAACAGCATTCCGCTGTATCGATTGCCGAATCTTTACGTGCAGCATCATTTCCTGCCGGACATGCCGATCCGCGTGTCGGCCATGCGTTCGCTCGGCGCGTATCACAACATCTTTTCAATCGAGAGTTTCATCGATGAACTCGCGCTCGCCGCGCAGTCCGATCCGGTTGCGTTCCGCCTGAAGCATCTCGACGATCCGCGCGCGCGTGACGTGATCGAACGCGCAGCGCAGCGTTTCGGCTGGCCACATCGCGTGCATGACGGCGCGCCGTCGCGCGGCGTGGGCTTTGCGTTCGCGATGTACAAGAACCTGATGGCGTACTGCGCGCTGGCCGTTGAAGTCGCGGTCGAACGCGAAACGGGTTACGTAACGATCGAGCGCGTGGCGTGCGCGATCGATTGCGGACAGATCGTGAATCCGGACGGCGTGCGCAATCAGGTCGAAGGCGGCATTGTGCAGTCGGCCAGCTGGACGCTCCTCGAGGCGACCACCTTCGACGCGCACAACATTACGAGTTTCGACTGGAGCCAGTACCCCATCTTGCGTTTTTCGTCGGCGCCGAAGGTGCTCGATGTCGATCTGATCGATCGGCCGGGGACGCCGTTCCTGGGTGTCGGCGAAGCGTCGCAAGGACCGATGTCGGCGGCGTTGGCGAACGCCATCGCTGACGCGACCGGCAAACGCTTCAGGAATTTGCCGCTGTCACCGGACATGTTGCGCGAGGCGTTGCGGGTTTAAGTGGAGAGGCCGTGACCTTCGCCAGCGACGCCGCGCTCATGCCCGGCGCGCGCGGATCGCCATTCATCCGATCCGGATCCGCCGAGCCTGGTTGAGAGTGGCGCAGGCCGGTCTAACAGGTTATTTACTGTATTTGACATTTACAGCCTATTTATTGTAATTTTCAAAAACAGCACATATACTGTTTCTGTCATTTACAGTTCAAACCCTGTTCGGACCACCAAGGCCGCTTGTGGACTATCCCGTCAAAACCCCCTTCCAGCTAAGACCACTCCTTGTTGGTTTCCGCAAAGCCGCCGGGCTCACGCAAGCCCAGATGGCGAGCCATTTGGGGGTCACCCAGCAGACCTACGCCCAACTTGAGGCAAAACCCGAATCCGCCAGCATGGAGCGGCTATTACAGGTTTTGACCGTGCTCAAGGTCGGTATCGTTCTCACCCAGACGTCGGGCCCGGCGAACATCAAGGGGCGCACGCCCGCAGGCATGCGAACCGGGGAGCCGCCGGTGCCGGTGAAAAAGAGCCTGACAAAAATCCGTGCGACTGCGGTGGCAACCAAGACGGCGGGCAAACGAAAGTCCGCCGTTGTCACAGCGGCAAGCGGCAACGCGCAAGGCTCGCCAAAACCGGTCAGGCGCAAGCCGGCGGCCGCTGCCTCCAAGAAGCGCGAGGACTGGTAATAATGGGCCGCCGCGCACAGGCTAAAAGCCTGAACCTCTGGATGAACGGGTTGCCGGTCGGTAGGTGGGAGACCACCCGGGACGGCGAGAAACTCACCTACTTCGAAGAATGGCTAGCTGATCAACAGGGACGTCCACTGTCACTCTCGTTGCCCTTTACAGCCGGCAACCAGCCTTATCGAGGAGCGGTTGTCTCCGACTATTTCGATAACCTGTTGCCAGATAGCCAGACTATCCGTGAACGTATTGCCAGCCGATACAAAACTGGCGGCACGTCGCCTTTCGAGTTGTTGGCCAAGCTAGGCCGCGACTGCGTAGGCGCGATCCAATTGCTACCGCCGGAGGAAACCCCGGCCAATCTCGAGCAGATCAACGGGCGTCCCCTCAACGAGGCCGAAATCGCGCGGCTATTGCAGGAGACAACCGCCCCGCCCGTGTTGGGCCAACATGAGCCTATCGACGACTTACGCCTGTCGATAGCCGGGGCACAAGAGAAAACTGCGCTTTTGCGGCACGACGGCCGGTGGTTCATCCCGGAAGGCAGTACCCCTACCACGCATATTCTGAAGCTGCCTCTTGGGCTGGTTGGAAACATGCGCGCTGACATGCGCACGTCGGTGGAGAACGAGTGGCTGTGCTCGAAAATCGTCGCAGCATATGGTTTGCCCATTGCACACTGCGACATGGCGACCTTCGAGGACCAAAAAGTTCTCGTCGTCGAGCGATTCGATCGCCGGTATGCGAGCGACGGTTCATGGATCCTGAGGCTACCCCAGGAAGATATGTGCCAGGCAACCGGGACGCCCGCTTCAGCCAAATATGAGTCAGATGGTGGACCCGGAATACATAAGGTCATGGAAGTGCTCGCCGGTTCAGAGCGGTCCGCGATCGACCAGCGGAATTTCTTTATGACGCAGATCGTCTTCTGGATGCTCGCGGCAACCGACGGTCACGCAAAGAACTTTAGCATTGCACACCTGAAGTCGAATCGCTACGAAGCTACACCCATCTATGATGTTCTCTCCGCACACCCGATCATTGGAAACGGGCCGAACCTGATTTCTCCGCATCGAGTGAGACTCGCAATGGCAGTGCGAAGTAAGAATGCGCACAGCCTGATCAATGACATCAGGCGCCGCCACTGGATTGCGCAGGGACAACGAGTGACGCTTGCCCCTGCAGACGTGGAGGAAATGATCACGGCACTGGTCGACATGACGAAAGGTGTTATTGAGGAGGTTGAGGCGCTGTTGCCGGCCGGGTTTCCGAAGGACGTGTCGGACAAAATCTTCAAGGGCATGAAGCGACAAAGCGCAAAGCTCGCCGCCCAGTAGACCGGACTCACGCTTGCTCAGGAAGCGGACTGTCTTGGGCAGCCTCAATGAAACGATGCGACGCGAGACGTGCGGCGAGCTGTTTGCGATAGAAACAGCAGGCGCCCACTCTGGCGTCGAATCGAGTCAGCTACCCAGCGCGTTCGGATCCCGCCACGCTCGCTCGAATGGAAGCCGCCACGCCCGGGGTGCAACAAGCTGATGGATAGCATTCGGCCCCCACGAGCCCGGTGCGTAGAAGCGAACCGGGGGAGGAGATTCGAGCAAGGCTGTCGATACTTCCCACAGCCGCTCAATACCCTCAGCAGTCGTGAAAAGCGTGCGATCTCCCCGCATGGCATCCAGGATCAATCGCTCATAGGCTTCCAGCACTTCGCCAATCAGACCGGTATCGCGCATGGCGAACTGCAAGCTTAGTTTGTCCAGCCGCATCCCGGGACCCGGGCGCTTGCCATAAAAAGAAAGCGACATTTTCGAGGCGTCCGCCAGATCGAACGTCAAATGGTCCGGTCCTTGAGAACCAACGCCTGATCCGGCCGGAAACATGCTCTTCGGCGGCTCGCGAAACGCGATGGAAATGATGCGTTGCCCTTCAGCAAGCCGCTTTCCCGTGCGCAGATAAAATGGAACGCCGGCCCAGCGCCAGTTATCGATCGAACATTTCAACGCAATGAATGTTTCTGTTTCCGATTCTGGACTGACTCCTTCCTCGGCCCGATACCCGGTGTACTGCCCCCGGACAACGTCAGTTGGCTGTATCGGCAGCATGCTGCGAAAAACCTTGTTCTTCTCCTCGCTAATGGGCGACGGTTCAAGCGATGTCGGTGGCTCCATCGCCATGAACGCGAGAATCTGGAACAGGTGCGTGACGACCATGTCGCGAAATGCGCCTGTTTGTTCATAGAAGCCCGCGCGCTTGCCGAGACCCAGCGTTTCAGGCACATCGATCTGAACATGGTCGATGAAGTTGCGATTCCAGATTGGCTCGAACAGACCGTTCGCGAAGCGGAAAGCGAGAATGTTCTGGGCGGGCTCCTTCCCCAGAAAATGATCGATCCGGAAGATCTGCTCTTCTTCGAAGACTTCGTGCAAGCGCGCATTCAGCGAGACGGAACTCTTCAGGTCCGTTCCGAACGGCTTTTCCATGATGATCCGTGAGCGATCCACCAGGCCCGCTTCCTTGAGCATGCCGACTGCGGAGAGCGCGGCATTAGGTGGAACGCTCAGGTAGTGCAGCCGCCGGCACTCCCCGTTAAAGCTCAACTCGGCCGTCTGCACCGCCGACTTGAGCGCCTCCGCACCAGCTGTCAGCGGCACATAGTCGAGATTGGCGCAGAAAGTGTCCCACTCCGTCTGGGCGACCTTGCGAGAAGAAAACTCGTCAAGCGCTTCTTTCGCCGTGCGACGAAAGTCGTCAACGTGAATGTCGTCGAGTGCGACGGCAATGATCCTGCAGCCCGGAATGAATCCTGCGCTCGACAGATGGAACAAGCCCGGCAAGAGCTTGCGTCGAGCCAGATCGCCAGTGGCGCCGAATAGAACCACGACTTGTGGGAACTGTGGACCCACCCCTGCAGAGACCTTGGCCATCGTACAAATCCTTTCTGGGTTGTCGACGATTGGCGAAAGGAATGCGAAAGAGTGCATCCGACGCCGAGGCGATTTGCTGCCACAGTATCACGCGCTTATTGATCAAACTCGCGATGCAGTTCGTGCACCGGCGAGGTGTTTAGATACGACTTTTGCCGGACCCGACAAATTGCTGAGTCTTCCTCGCCTGCTTTCTCAGATCCGGAAGCCGGTCAGAAGACCGTCAGGCGCTTGATGCACGGTCGGACGACTCGCGACACGCCTGAGCCAAGCAACGGTTCCGGCCATTCCCTCATTGAAGCCACTTCCTCACGTCTTTCTCCCACTCCGGATCGCCGCAACCTTTCGGATTTTCCGGCCCAAGTACGGTGATGTAGCCTTTGGTTTTCATACACGACTCGTATGCACGAACTTTCGAGCATTGATCCGGACCCGCCTGCTTCGAGACCGTTTTGCATTGCGCGATCGTCCTGTCCATTGGGCCGAAGTCCACATCGCTCGACTGATTGAGCGATGGCGCATCCGCTCCCGATACGGAAAACTCGACGGGGCTGGTCTGCGCGCAAGCGCTCAACAACAAGCCAGCGAATGAGGTAATGAAGAGAAGATGAACACGCGGTCGCATGGATCGGCTCCTGCTAGAAAGAGAGATGTTTCGTGGGAACAATTGCTACCCGACCTGCAATCAACTGATAGCGGGCACCAATGCCAAGGGCACCGCGTACCCGCTTTGTTCCAACTTCCAGTCCGCGCGATTGCCGGCGGACTAGAAAGCCATCCTGCCTGGTTCAGTCGATGCTTTCCGCCTGTGCCCGCTCCAGGTCGGCATGCGCTTCATCCACCTTGCGTTGGCGCTCTGCAATTTTCTTCGAACTTTTCCCTTGAGTCCTGGCTTCCTGCAAATCGTGTTCGCGTTCCGCCAGCTTTTTCTGCGCCGCATCAACTTTACGCTGGCTCGTGCTGCGCAATTCTTCATCGGTGCAGTTCGCATTCAACCGGGCAAGCGCGGTTTCCAGACCATCGACGCGACGTGCATTGCCATGCGCCTGAGCGTACGTAATTTCCTTTTCCACCGAAGCACGCTTTGCTTCGCAGCCACGCACTTGCGCCCAGACAAGAATCGGACACATTACTGAGGACAACAACAGAACCTTGAGGGCAGTCTTCGTTTTTTTCACTTATTACCTCGATAGAGGTTGATTGACGTGCTCGAACAGCTTCGATCGAGCATCGATGATTCGCCATACTATCCGACCGGACACCCCGCGTGAAGGGGGCATGCCAGAAGCCAGAACGCCCGCATTTGCATGCCTTTGATACCGGCAAATACAACAAGAGTGCAACCCCTGGCTTGCACGGTCATTTCTCGCGGCGCACCCCTGCTTTAACCCGCAACCCAGCATCCCGCATCCCGCTCAATAACCCCGCATTCTATATACGAAAATCGCGTTTTTTAACAGGACGTTTACGCTCGATCCGATAGGCTTCGCTTGATCCAATTGAATGGAATTCGAAGCAAACCATCATGACGTTCGACGATGTATTAACGAGCATTCGCGCCGGCCAAAGATCGCGCCCGGCAGCAGTGTCAACCGCCGCAAAGCCTCCAGGTCCTTCGCGTGCAGCCGGTCGCCGCGCGCAGCGGAGTTGAGCATGGTGTCTGGAATATGGTTGCCTATTGTCACGCCGTTCAAGGACGGACAAGTCGACGTGGATGCACTGCAGCGGCTTGCCGAACGCTACCTGAGCCAGGAGATCAGCGGCTTCGTCGCCCTGGGAACGACCGGTGAAGCGGCGTTGCTCGACCACAGCGAGCGGCATAAGGTCCTGCGCTCCCTGTTTGAAGTCATCGGGACACGCCCGACGGTGGTGGTCGGTGTCGGAGGTCTCAATACGCGCGACATGGTGCAGGAAATCCGCGAACTGGACCACTGGGATATCGGTGGATACCTGGTCTCCGCGCCTGCCTATATTTGCCCCGATCAAAACGGCATTCGCTGGCACTTCAGCGAAGTTGCGCGCGCCACCGAGCGGCCCATCATCTTGTACGACGTGCCGCATCGCACCGGTGTTTGCATCGAGACGAACACGGTTGAGCGCCTCGTCGAACACGCCAATATTGTCGCCATCAAGGCTTGCGTGCCCGCGACTTTCCAAAGGCTCTGCCAACTGCCGATCAGCGTGCTGTGCGGCAACGACGACGCCTATGTCGACTGCCTGATCGCGGGTGGATCGGGCGGCATCCTGACCAGCGCCCATCTCTTCGCCGATATTCTTGCCGAGATCCACGAACGGGTTTTATCGGCGAGAACGGACGACGCCGCTGCGTTTTTCGAAGCGCTCAAGCCGGTGATCAAACTCCTGTTCAGCGCACCCAATCCGGCTGGCGTGAAAGCAGCACTGGCGCTTGACGGCACGATCAGAAGCGAGACTCGCCTGCCGATCATGGAAGCGTCGGCGACGCTCAAAGAGCAGCTCCGGATCGCGCTCGACGCCTGCACCCGGCAGCTCGCGATCATGGCCTGAAACACGGCCCTTCCCCTCTTTAAATACCCCGTTTCTGTTTGCTGCCTGGTCGAAGTATCGACCGGGCAGCAAGCAGTTTTAAGCGCGCTTGGCGCCGCAATACCATGGAGCTGTCAAAATGAAAAAATCCCTGAACACCTCTTTCCTGGCCACCGCTTTGACTGCGGGCTGCGCTGTGTCGGCGCATGCTCAAAGCAGCGTGACGCTGTATGGCGTAATCGATACCGGACTTATCTACACCGACAACCAGGGCGGCCACGGCACCTGGCAGGAAACGAGTGCCGCAACCGAAAACACCGTCTACGGACTCAAAGGCGCGGAGGACCTGGGCGGCGGCCTTCAGGCTGTATTCAAACTCGAGAACGGCTTCAACCTGAACAACGGTACCCAGTTCAATGGCGGCGATGCATTCGGTGAACAAGCGTACGTGGGCCTGCAGAGCAGTCAGTTCGGCACCGTGCTGCTCGGTCGCCAGTTCGATTCGGCGAATGATTATCTTGGCCCGTTATCGGCGGCGGGCAGCGGTTACGGCGGCAATCTTTCGGCGCATCCGTTCAACAACGATAACCTCGCGGCCGACTCGTTGAGCCTGAACAACACGGTCAAGTACGTCAGCACGTCTTATGCGGGCATCACGTTCGGCGGCGCTTATTCGTTCAGCAACAACGCAAACAGTTTCTCCAACAATCGCGCCTATGGTTTTGGCGCGACCTATGCGCATGGGCCGTTCAACGTCGCAGCAGCCTACCTCCAGATAAACAACGCGGGCGGTGGCGTGTTGGGCACCAATCCCAACGGCGCGGTGTCATTAGCCGATGGCAGCGCAGACTTCGTCGCAGCGCGTCAGCGGATCTGGGGCGTGGGCGGCAACTATGTGTTTGGCCCGGCAACCGTTGGCTTGCTGTGGACCCATTCGCAAATCGACAACATGGCTAGCGTGTTCGCCGGCGGTGCGGGCAATATGGCGTTGAACGGCGGCTTGCGATTGAACAACTACGAGTTCAACGCGCGTTACGCGTTGACCCCCGCGTTGAGTCTGGCAGGTGCCTACACCTTCACCGACGGCGCCTATAGCACCGGCGGCACGTCGTCATCGCCACGGTGGCACGAAGTGACGCTGCAGACCGACTACTCGCTCAGCAGGCGCACGGACTTGTATGCGGAAGGGGTGTATCAACACGTCAGTGGCGGGACGGATGGCTCGGCGCTGAACAACGCCACCATCAACACGCTGTCACCCTCGTCGACAAACAGTCAGGTCGCGATCACGGTCGGCATCAAGCACGCGTTTTAAGATTGCATAATGTTGCGGAGCACGGTGCAGCGGGGGACGAACTCAAATACTCCAATGCACCGCGCTTTCGTTACGTCAAAAAATCCGCCGCGAATCAGCTCCTTACAAGCCAATCCCGTCTTAAGCAATCCGCGCCGTAAAAGCCGGTAATAAAAGAATCCGTGCGTCTCTCAGCACCGCTTCACAAGCCGGCGCCGACGACGCATAAAAGCCTCAGACCTTTGTGAATAATGGGGTAGGCGCTTATTTACCGCCTTCAATCCGCTGCCAAAAACGGGCCGGAAACCTTCTAAAGCCCGTCCAAAAATGCGATGGCGCGCTGCAGCTTTGTTTTCCTTTGTGTACATTCCCGGATTGTCTTCGTTTCAGACAAAATCACGTACGCTTGGCGATGTCTATTTGAAATCGGTGCTTATCCGGATTTCGAAAGTAATTAGAAAGAATTCATCGGTTCAGTTCAACCCCAAGTATTGGAACGCTCATGCTCGGCCTAGTACGTATCGCCCTCCGACGACCCTACACCTTCGTCGTCCTCGCGATCCTCATCCTGATCATCGGACCGCTTTCCGCGATCAGAACGCCGACCGATATCTTTCCCGATATCCGCATTCCCGTGATCAGCGTCGTATGGCAATACACGGGCTTGCCGCCGGATCAAATGGTCGGACGAATCACGTCGCCGTTCGAGCGATCGCTGACCACTACAGTCAACGACATCCAGCACATCGAAGCTGAATCGGTGAACGGCTTCGGCATCATCAAGATCTTCTTTCAGCCGGGCGTGAACATCAGTAACGCGAACGCGCAGGTGACCGCCGTTTCGCAGACGCAATTGCGTCAGTTGCCGCCGGGCACCACGCCGCCGCTGATCCTGAACTACAACGCATCCACGGTGCCGATCATCCAGCTCGCGCTCTCGGGCAAGGGTCTCACCGAACAAAACCTGGGCGACCTCGGGCTGAATCAGTTGCGTCCGGCGCTGGTGACAGTGGCCGGTGCGTCGATCCCGTATCCCTTCGGCGGCAAGTCTCGCCAGATACAAATCGATATTGACCCGACTGCGTTGCAAGCGCGCGGACTGTCTGCGCAAGACGTCGCCAACGCGCTCGCCGCCCAGAACTTGCTGACGCCGATTGGTACGGAAAAGATCGGCGATCACGAATACACGCTGCAGTTGAACAACGCGCCTTACGCGCTTAAAGCGCTGGGCGACCTGCCGATCAAGGCGGTCAACGGCACTACGGTTTATATCCACGATGTCGCCAACGTCCGAGACGGCAGTCCGCCGCAAACCAACATCGTGCATGTGGACGGCAAGCGTTCGGTGCTGATGTCGGTGCTGAAAAACGGCTCGGTGTCCACGCTCGGCATCATTGCCGGCATCAAGCAGCACGTGCTCGACGCCAAGGCGTCATTGCCCGACGCGCTGCAGATTGCGCCTATCGGCGACCAGTCGCTCTTCGTGCGCGCGGCCATTAGCGGCGTGGCGCGCGAAGGCGTGATCGCGGCCGCGCTGACCAGCCTCATGATCCTGTTGTTCCTCGGCAGCTGGCGTTCGACGGTCATCATTGCGACCTCGATTCCGCTCGCCATTCTCGGTTCAATAGCGACCCTGTCAGCGCTTGGCGAGACGCTCAACATCATGACGCTCGGCGGCCTTGCGCTCGCGGTGGGGATCCTGGTCGATGACGCGACCGTGACCATCGAAAATATCAACTGGCATCTGGAGCAAGGCAAGCAAGTAGAGGAAGCCATTCTCGATGGCGCCGCGCAGATCGTCACGCCGGCGTTCGTGGCGTTGCTCTGTATCTGCATTGTGTTCGTGCCGATGTTCTTCCTCGACGGCGTCGCGCGTTTCCTCTTCGTGCCCATGGCCGAGGCCGTGATCTTCGCGATGGTGGCATCGTTCATCCTGTCGCGAACGCTCGTTCCCACGATGGCGAAGTACCTGCTGCATCCTCACAACCTGGATGAAGATGCGCACGAAAAGAAGCGCCCCGGACCACTTGGACGATTCCAGCAAGGCTTCGAACGGCGCTTCGAAAAGATTCGCGCGGGCTATCACGGCCTGCTGGAACTCGCGCTGAATCATCGCGCACCGTTCGTCAGTTGCTTCCTCGGTTTCGTGCTGGTCTCGTTCGCGCTGGTGCCCTTGCTCGGCCGCAACTTTTTCCCCGATGTGGACGCCGGGCAGATCCTGTTGCACGTACGCGCGCCGGTCGGCGTGCGGGTCGAAAAGACCGCGCAGATTTTTGCGGATGTGGAAGGGTCGATTCGACAGATCATTCCAACCGCTGAACTCGCCACCATGGTCGACAACATCGGCCTGCCGGTCAGCGGTATCAATCTCGCCTATAACAACACCGGCACGATCGGCTCGCAGGACGGCGACATCCAGATCGCGCTGAACGAAGATCATCGTCCGACCGCGGAGTACGTGCGGCAGATGCGCGAGAAGTTGCCGCGCCTTTATCCGGGCGTGACGTTCTCGTTCCCGCCGGCGGACATCATCAGCCAGATCCTGAACTTCGGCTCGCCGGCGCCGGTCGACCTGCAGGTGCGCGGCAACAACCTGTCCGGGAACTTCGCTTATGCGAACCGGTTGTTGCGCGAGATCCGCCAGATCCCCGGCGTAGTCGATGCGCGCATCCAGCAAGCGCAGAACTCTCCCACCTTCAACGTCGACGTCGACCGCACCCGCGCGCAACTGCTCGGCATCAACGAGCGGGACGTGACCAACAGCCTGGTCGTGAACCTCGCGGGATCGAGCCAGGTCGCACCGACGTTCTGGTTGAATAATGCGAACGGCGTGTCGTATCCGATCGTGATGCAAACGCCGCAATACAACCTCGATTCGCTGGCCTCGTTGCAAAACTTGCCGATCACGTCGAGCTTGCAAAGCAGCGGCCAGATCCTCGGCGGCCTCGCGACCGTCCAGCGTACGAACACCAACGCGGTCGTGAGCCAGTACAACATCCAGCCGATGGTCGAGATTTTCGCCACCACGCAGGATCGCGATCTTGGCGCGGTTGCGTCCGACATCCAGCGCGTGGTGCAGCGTAATGCCGGTACATTGCCGAAGGGTTCATCGGTTGCGCTGCTCGGCCAGGTGCAGACCATGAACAGCGCCTTCGCCGGCATGTTGTTCGGGCTGCTCGGCGCAGTCGTGTTGATCTACCTGATCGTCGTGGTCAACTTCCAGTCGTGGGCCGATCCGTTCGTGATCGTCACCGCGTTGCCGGCCGCACTCGCCGGCATCGTCTGGATGCTGTTCGCGACCCACACCACGCTGTCCGTGCCCGCGCTGACGGGGGCGATCATGTGCATGGGGGTGGCGACCGCCAACTCCATCCTCGTGGTCAGTTTCTGCCGCGAGCGTCTGGCTGTTCACGGCGACCCGTTCAAGGCGGCGCTCGAGGCCGGCTTCACCCGTTTCCGCCCGGTGCTCATGACCGCCCTTTCGATGATCATCGGCATGGCGCCGATGGCCCTCGCGATGGGCGAAGGCGGCGAACAGAACGCACCCCTTGGCCGCGCCGTTATCGGCGGCCTGATTTTCGCTACCACCGCGTCGCTGCTCCTGGTCCCGGTGATCTTCTGCATCATTCACTCGCGCCTTGGCCGCGCGGTTGTCCCGACACCCGTTACGGGAGGTCCTGCTCATGTCATCTGAACCTACTATTACCACTCAACCCGTGACCCACCAACCCGTGCCGCGCCGGCGGCTCGTCATGATCGGCGTAGTGCTTGTGGTGGTGGCGTTGCTCGTGGTCGCCGCCGGCGTCACGCTGCGTTTCGTCGATGCCCGCAACCTCAAGACCTGGACCAACGCGCAGGTCGTCCCGACGGTCAACGTGATCCATCCGGTCAGCGCGTCAAACGGTCCGACGCTCGACCTGCCCTCGCATCTCGAAGCGTATTCGCGTGCACCGATCTTCGCGCGCGTGAGCGGTTACCTGAAGTCGTGGAATGTGGATATCGGGGGACCGGTGAAGGCCGGGCAATTGCTCGCGGTGATCGAGTCGCCGGAACTCGACCAGCAGTTGCTGCAAGCACGAGCGGACCTGGCCAGCGCGCAAGCCAACGCGGCGCTGGCGGGAACGACCGCGAAACGCTGGCAGGCGCTGCTCGGCACCGACTCGGTCGCCCAGCAGGAAGTCGATGAACGCACGGGCGACTACACCGCGAAGAAAGCGACCGTGGCGGCCGCGCAAGCCAATGTGGATCGTTTGCTCGCCACCAAGGGCTTCGAGCGCATCCTGGCGCCGTTTGACGGCGTGGTGACGGCTCGTGACACTGACGTGGGCGCGCTCATCAATGCAGGTAGCGGCGGCGTCGGACAGGAGTTGTTCACAGTGTCCGACGTCAAGCAGTTGCGCGTGTATGTACAGGTCCCGCAGAGTTACGCCCCCGATGTCCGCAGCGGAACGACAGCGACGCTTTCCGTACCTGAATATCCCGGCCAGCAATTCACTGCGCGCGTGATTGCATCGGCGGATTCGGTCAATGCAAGTTCGGGCACCACGCTGGTTCAATTACTCGTCGACAACTCCAACGGCAAGCTCCTGCCAGGCGGTTTTGCCAGCTTGCATTTCAAGCTGCCGGTGCAGGCCAACGCGGTACGGGTTCCCGCCAGCGCACTGGTTTTCGACGCGCGCGGCCTGACGGTCGCGACGCTCGGTGCGAACGGTCAGGTCGTGTTCAAGAAGGTGACGATCAATCGCGATTTCGGCGACTCGGTCGAGATCGGCTCGGGGCTCGTTGCAGACGACCGCGTGATCGATACGCCGCCGGATGGTCTGGTTGACGGCGATCACGTGCAAGTCGCCAGCGCCGACAAGAAGGTGGCCGCCAATGGCTAGGTTACGTACGTTGCGCGCTCCGGCTTTGTTCGCCACAACCGTAGCAAGCACCTTCGCGCTGGCCGCCTGCTCGCTTGCGCCGGATTACAAGGTGCCGCCAACGCCCGTCGTCGCGCAATATCACACGGTCGGTCCGTGGATCAGCGCGCAGCCCGCCGACCAGTTGAGCCGCAACGGCTGGTGGAAGATGTACAACGACGCTCAACTCGATGACCTCGAGCAGCGCCTGCTCGCGAACAATACGGACCTTGCCGCGGCATTCGCACACTACCGGCAGGCTCAGGCGTTCGTGGATCAGGTCTCAGCCGGCCTGTTCCCGAAGGTCTCCGCGAATGCAGTTCCACAACGCGACCGGCAGTCGTACAGGCGGCCATTGCGTGTGGGCGGCCCTAACGACTACAACTCCGCCACGCTCGGCGGCGAGGTCGACTACGACCTTGACCTGTGGGGCCGCGTGCGCGATTCCGTGGTAGCGGGCAAGGACGAAGCACAGGCATCGAAGGCCGATCTTGCATCGGTGCAACTGAGCCTGCAGATTCAACTCGCCGACAGCTATATCCGCCTGCGCGGTCTCGATCAGCAGACACAGTTGCTGACCGACACCGTCGCGGCATTCGCGCGTGCGCTGCAACTCACGCAAACGCTGCACGGCGGAGGACTGGTTTCGGGGCTCGACGTATCGCGCGCGCAGACGCAGTTGTCATCGGCGAAATCGCAGTTGTCGCAGAACCTCGCACAGCGCGCGTTGATTGAACACGCGATCGCCGAACTGGTGGGCGCGTCCGCGTCCGAATTCACATTGCCGCAGCAAACCGCCGCGATTCCCCTGCCCGTGATTCCCACCGGCTTGCCCTCTACGTTGCTGCAGCGGCGCCCGGACATTGCAGCGGCTGAGCGTCGCGTGGCTGAAGCCAATGCGAAGATCGGCGTAGCGCGTGCTGCGTATTTCCCGTCCATCACGCTCAGTGCGCAGGCCGGATTTCAAAGCACCGCATATTCGAATTTGATTAGTGCACCGACGTTGTTCTGGGCGATCGGTCCGCAACTCGTGCAATACGTTTTCGATGGCGGCTTGCGCCGCGCACAGCTCGATTCGGCGAAAGCGGCAACCGATGAAGCCGGTGCGCGTTATCGCGGTGTCGTGCTGTCGGCGTTCCAGCAAATCGAGGACAATCTTTCTCTGTTGCAGGACCTTGGCACGGCGCTCGACCAGCAACGCGATGCCAGCAACTCGGCGCAGTATTCCGTTGATCTGGCGCTGCACCGGTATCGGCAAGGCGCGGTGGGTTATCTCGATGTCGTCCAGGCGCAGACCGCCGCACTCGACGCTCAGCGCGGCCTGCTCGATATCCAGACACGCCAGCTAAGCGCGAACGTGCAGTTGATCAAGGCGTTGGGCGGCGGCTGGTCAAGCGAAGAGTTGGCGAGCACGGCGGCGGCTCCGGTGCTCGTAGCAGCAGGCGAGAAACCGAAAGAATAAATGCAGGCTACGCTGTCCTGTGCGCAAACGGGCACCGCTCAGTATTGCAACGGGATGTCTTAGCCAGCCGCGGCTATTTCCATGTTGGTTAGGACGGGAAAATCTTCCCTGCCGTGTGCCAAGTTATATGGACAGCTAGAGCTCTGCGCTCAGCCAAGACGACGCGTCCAATGCCGCACGCTGTTGCTCACTTGCCGCCAGTGACATCGAGGAACGTGCCGGTGATGAAAGAAGCCTCGGCGCTCGCTAGCCAGAGGATCGCCCGCGCAACCTCTTCAGGTTGACCACCGCGTCCCATGGGGATCGAATCTTTGACGCGGTCCACCCGTCCCGGCTCGCCGCCGCTCGCGTGTATGTCGGTGTAGATGTGCCCAGGGCGAATACAGTTGACGCGTATCCCGTCCCGCGCGACTTCTTTTGCAAAACCCGTGGTAAATGTCTCAACGGCACCCTTCGACGCAGCGTAATCGACATATTCGTTAGGACTGCCGAGCCGGGCCGATGCCGACGAAATGTTGATCACGGCGCCGCCCCGCCCATTGTGACGATACGACATGCGCTTCACTGCCTGTTGTGCACAGAGGATAGGACCGATCGAATTGACCACGAAAATACGCTGCATCCGCTCGAATTCGAGATCCTCTATCCGGGACTGCCGCGCGAGTACCGCGGCGTTATTCACCAGTACATCGATCCGGCCGAACTCCCGGTCGATCGCGGCGAATAGCTGAGCGACCTGCTCTGGATCCGAGCTGTCCGCACGCATGGCTAACGCGCGGCGCCCGAGCGCTTCTACATCGGTTGCTACCGCCTGGGCGGCAGATTCGTCGGAGATGAAGCTGATTGCTACGTCGTACCCTTGTGCTGCAGCAAGACGTGCAGTCGCCGCGCCTACGCCACGACCTCCACCCGTTATCAGAATTAACGGCGCTTGGGCGTCGGTATCCATTTAGCAAACCTTCTTGTGGTAGTGAGATAAGAATTGAGTGCCGAGACTGACTGAATGCAGGCGAGCTCATGGGTGGCATTCCCCATTCCATCCCGGCACTCGACGCACACAAGAATAACTACAGCATGATGCAAAGGCAAAGCAGATTAACTGCCGGTCCGAGTTAGAAAAACTCCTGCGATAAAATGTACGCCCTCGTTCTTGCAAGGCCCCGGAATCCAATGTTGGTATGATTTCTCAGTTCATCGAGACGATCTGCATCCTGAAGACCCTGGACTTTTAACGACAAGCAGTTTTGCTTTGAGCTGACTCAAGATGGCAATCGATATTACCGGCCGCACGTTTGGCAGGCTTACCGCCATATCCCGCGAGGACGGTTCTCGCTGGCTTTTCAGGTGCGCGTGCGGCGTCGAGAAGGTTCTTGCGGTTCAAAGCGTCAAGTATCGCAAGACGCTATCGTGCGGCTGCTTGCGTCAGATTGAAATTGCAGCGGGCCATCGTTTTGGCCAGCTCACTGCGTCTCACTATGTGAATCACGGCAAGAACGGCGCACGCTGGTTTTTCCAGTGTGACTGCGGAACCGGAAAGATCTTTGCCTCTAGTTACGTGCGAAGCGGCTTGCGAACGTCGTGCGGATGCCGCGGGCGGGTTGCCAAAGCTGTCCAAGTGGCGGAGCCAAGAGCAGACATCTGGCCGTTTCCAAAGTGGCCCAGGAAGCGCGGCGGCTAAGCGACTTTCAACATCTCTTCGCTATACCAATCAAACGCGCGCCTGGGACTGTTGAGAAAAGGCCTCTTGCCTTACTCCCGCGACGGCGCGATCGCCACGGGGAACGCCGTCACCCGCGATTCGGCAGGTTGCGCGCGGCCCAGCAACAGACGGGTCGCCAACGCATCGAGCGAAGTGCACAGGATCAAATAGACGAGCCCCACAAACAGGAAGATTTGCACGGGATAAATCATCAACCGGCTATTCACCTGGTTAGCGAGAAACGCAAGTTCCGGCACGCCGACGATATAAGCGAGCGACGTGTCCTTGACGAGCGATACCCACTGGTTAATAAACGACGGCGCCATGATGCGGATAGCCTGCGGCAGCAGTACATGACGCATCGCCTGCCAGCGTGTCAGCCCCAGCGAGAGCGCCGCTTGGCGCTGCCCTCGCCCCACTGCTTCGATACCCGCATGAACCGAATGCGACAGGTACGCCCCGCCGATCAGCGATAGCGCGGCTACGACCGTTGCCAGACCCGGTACGTTGACATGAAGCAGTACCGGCAGCAGGAAGAAGGTCCAGAAGATCAGCATAAGCACGGGTATGGCGCGAAAGAACCCGATTACTGCGAGCAGGATCATGTGACCTACGCCGCGCGTCATCGCAAGTCCAATGCCTCCCGCCAACCCGAGGATCGCGGACGACACAGCGGAGATCAAGGCCATCACCAGCGTGAGCGCGGCGCCGCCAAACGGACCATCGGGAAACGTGCCGACGAGCAAGTACGGTAGATTGGACAGGATGGCGGACAAGGCGTCGTTCATCGGCGCACCGCCGCTCGCGAACCGCTGCGCTGCACTACCACGAGCACAACTTCCAGCAGAGCAATCGTCAGTATGTACAGCACCGTCGCCATGCCGAATGCCTGAAACGTCTTGAAGGTCTCGGTATCGACCTGACGCGACGAATACGACAGTTCAGCCAGCCCGATCGCCATGGTCAGCGACGAATTCTTGACGATATTCATGTACTGCCCGAACAAGGGCGGCGTCGAGATCCGCACCGCCTGCGGCAAGATCACATGAACGAATGCGGCCAACGGCGTGAGTCCAAGAGCGGCTGCCGCGTTGTGCTGACCCACGGGTACACCCGATAACCCCGAGCGAAATTCTTCGCCAATGAACGTGGTCGAATAACAGGTCAATCCGATCCACCCGGCCACGAATTCAAACGATGGCCAATACATTTTGAACATGCCAACGTCCGCAAAATGCGGCGTATTCAACCACGTCATGACCGCGTCGGGCAACAGCGTCGCCACGCCGAAATACCAGAACAGCAGTTGCACAATCAGTGGTGAATTGCGAAACACCAATACATAGAGCGCAGCAGCGCGACGCACCGGCGCGGCGCGCGAAGTGCGCGCAAGGGCAAGCAGGCAGCCGCATAACGTCGCCGTAACTATGACTGACGCCGACAATGCCAGCGTCATGCCGAAGCCCTGCAGCAGCCAGATCAGATACTTCGGCGCAAGCCATCCGTTCATTGGAATCATTCAGCTAAACACGAATGAGAAATTAAAATGCCAAGCCCGGTTCGACCGTTTGCGGTCGAACCGGGCTTGGCCGGACACTCGGCGATCAGCTCTTCTGCGGGTCGCCGATCTTGAACAAACGCGGCAATGGCGCGCGGCTTTTCGGTCCGAACCACTGATCGTAGATATGGCCCGCAGTACCGTTTGCCTCGAGACCCGTCAGCGTGTCGTTGACGACACTCAGGCGCGGCTCGCCCTTGGGCACACCCACGCCCTCATAGTCGTTCGAGATGGTGAAAGCGGGAATTTCGTACTTGTCGCGGTCCGGTACGTTAGCGAGCAAGCCGACTAGCTTCGGACCATCCTGCGTGATCGCCTGGACGTTGCCCGTCCGAAGGGCGGCAAATGCAAAAGGCGTGTCGTCATAAGCCACGATAGTGGCTCGCGGAAACTGAGCGCGAACTTGTTGCTCGTTGGTCGTTCCTTTATCCGCGCCGATGCGTAAATCGTTCAGTTGATCCGGCGACTTCAGCGTGCCCTTCTTCGCGATGAATTGCGTACCCGAGGCGAAGTACGGCGTGCTGAAATCGACCTCTTTCTTGCGTTCATCGGTAATGGTGAAATTCGCAAAAACGAGATCCACTTTCTTCGATGTCAGGAACGCAATGCGGTTGGCCGGATTGGTCGGCTGAATATCAAGTTTCACGCCGAGTTTGTCAGCGACCGCTTTCGCATAGTCCACATCCAACCCGACTATCTTGTTCGTCTTTGGATCGACGAAGCCAAAGGGCGGATTACTGTCAAAAGTCGCCACGCGTAGCACGCCTGCCTTCTTGATATCGTCGAGGCGATCGGCATGCGCCAGGCTCGACATGAGCAGCATGGACCCCATGAAGGCTGCAGTGAGAAGATTGATTTTCATTTTGTATTGGTCTGCGCAGTTGTAGATAGAGCGAGCACACGAAGGGTGCATCACAGCCGGAAATGTAGCAGCGCTCCGGGCTGTGACGAACCATCAATTCGTGTTGTGCTAAGCGTCAGACGGAATAATCAATACGGGGGCGGTGAAGGTACAGATACAGATACTGGCAGGGTAATGGCGTCGCGCTCACGCCTGCCAGGACCACGAAGAATGCAATATCGCTTTTTCATGGCGATCGCTTTCCGTCGGAAGTCTGCAGGCGTGACCACTAGAACGGATGCTTCTCCTGAACTCAGGACATCGCGGCCAGGGCATCCATTAACTGCAGGGTCGGATAGTCTTGCACCAGCTTTTCGAAACCGCGCACGACATCCGCTTCCATCTCCCGGATGCCCTTCTCTCCGCTCACAGTAAATTTACCCGTCGCGTTGAATTGCCGGTTGAAATAGTCGCTCACCTCATCGATTCTTTCCGGGTTGGCCGAGTCGGTGTAAAGGACGGATCGCGGCGACGCCGCATCGTAAAACAGGTTGTGTTTCCATTTGGGCACGAACGAAACTGGTTTCGACTCAGTGATCAGGAACGAGCCGATGAGTTGTAGCCGACCCTTCTTTCCCTTCGGCGTCGCAAACGTCCATACCTTGCGCGGCAGGCGTTCTTTTAGTTGCTCGAGCACGGCTCCGTCAGATCCGAGCGTACCAATGCGGCCCTCTTTCACATCGAGCGCGAAGTCCTTCCAATGATAGAAAATATCCACATCTCTCCCAGTTCTTAATCAATTTGCCACAAGGTCTCAGGCCGATAAATCCGGCCGAGAATAGATCAGTCCATTCTAATGCCCACGGCGGTACGCCGTTTGAAACCGTTTCCCGCTGTACGGCGGACGCTCATTCACCGCTCTCGTTTTTTCCGTTGCCACGGCTAAAAAGCCCGCCGGAAGCTGCAAGCAGACGCACGCTTCGCGTTCAGAAATCATAGTCGTCGCTCGCCTTCCTGGGCTTGCCTGCGCGCATTGGGCGACGCGTCGCTTCAAGGGCCTTGCCATGCAGGTCGGCATCCGGATCGGCAACAGCGTCCAGGGCCTGCTCCAGACCGAGCGCGCAGAGAACGGTAAAGCAGACGCCGATTGCCGTGCCTGGCCTGCCGAGTTCCAGTGCGGTCAGGGTATTGCGGTTGATGCCGGCCTTGCTGGCAAGATCCGCGACCGACCAGCCGCGCCGGATGCGCGCGATCCGGACACGCTGACCCAGCTGGACAACCCGCTCGGCAGCTTGCAGCGGTATCACAAGATTGCTCATTTAGATAGGCATTAAACGCATTAATGCCTATTATACTAGGCAATGACCAAACCCGTCCGCCAGCGCCCAAGCGAGACCTCCCATGCATGTCAGATCGCCGAGCGCTCGAGCATGAAGGTTTGAAACTGGATCAGCGTCGGATCGGATGAGCGCTCGGGATGCAGGCGAATCACGAACTGCCACGACCCCGGCAATTCATGCTCTGGAAAGAGTCGCACCAGACGGCCGTGGGCCAGGTCGAAATCGATCAGCGGCGACCGGCCGAGTGCAACACCCTTCCCCGCAATCGCAGCGCCGATGATCGGATTAAAGCTGCTCAAGCGCACCAGGTTCTGCTCCGGAAGCACGCCGGCACCGAGCAGTGCAAACCACGTCTGCCAGTCTATTTCACGGCTCGATGCGTGATGCTCCTCTTGCAGCAAGCGATGCTCGGCGAGTATCTGCGGAGTAGCGGTCCGAGGGTCGATCAACAACGGACTGCACACGGGGAACACAGTCTCCCGGACCAGCGCCCGGTCGCTGGGATGCGAGTTCGGCGTATCGGTTGTCGAGCTTGACAATGGCACGCGCAGAATCGCGATATCGATCGTGTCATTCTGCCAATCCGGTTCATCGTCAAACACCCTCAGGTTCACCGCGATTTCCGGATGGCGCGTCGAGAACTCAACCACGTGAGGCGCAAGCCACAGCGATGAAAATGGCGCATTCGCTGAAACCGTCAACGTGCGCCGTCGCTTGCGCCGCCTCACAGCTAACCGCTCACAGGCCTCGCCCAACGGAATCAGACTCGCTTCAATGGCCAGCAGCAACTCCTGCCCCGCAGACGTGGGTTGCGCGCGTGAAGTCGTACCGCCGCGGTGCATCAACGTTGTACCCAACGCCGATTCCAGCGCGCGCAATTGATGGCTGATGGCGCTCTTGGTAACGTTGAGCTCTTCCGCCGCGCGGCTCAGGCTGCCGAGTCGGGCTACGGCTTCGAACGCCTTCAGGGCGGCCAGCGGAGGAATGTGGGGAGAGAGTCTTGGCATCATGGGTAAAGTTTAGCTCAACCCCGGTTGAGAAAGCATCGCTCGCGCGCCGCGCAGGTCCATGCCACGATGATCCAATACCTTGAGGAGTTATCCGGATGTATTTCGATCTTCGCCTTTGGCAATTGACCAAGGGACTACGCGGGCACATGGTGCTCAGCATCGTCGTCGGATTGCTGGCCTTGCTGGCCGGCATCGCGCGGTTTGTGTTTCTCGGCCAGTTGCTCGCGCAGGTGTTGCGAGGCAATCCCTGGCAGTCGTGGGTGGCGCCATCGGTGGCTGTAGCGGCCGCGATCGTACTGCGTGCGCTGCTGGATCACTGGCGCGCGAGCATCGCCTCCCGCACCGCAGCGCGAGCCCAGGAAACGCTGCGTGGCCAGTTGTATGACCGTATCGTGGCGCTCGGACCGGCGTGGTTCGCCGAACAACGCACGGGCGGCGTGATGTTGTCGGTCATCGATGGCGTCGAGCAGTTGCAGACCTTCTTCGGGCAGTATCTGCCGCAACTGGCCGTGGCCCTCTGCGCGCCGTTTGCCATCTTCGGCATCATCGCATTCTGGGACCTGCCCGTGGCCACCGTGCTCCTGGTCGCCGCCCTGGTGGCGTTGTTCGGGCCGATCGCCGTACACATGCATGAACGCCGCACCAGCCTCGCGCGCGCCCAGGCATTCAAGGAGTTCGGTGAAACCTTTCTAGATGCAGTCCAGGGCCTGCCAACGCTCAAGGCGTTCGGGCAAAGCCGCGTCTGGGGCGAACGCCTCGCCACGCAGGCGCGTGCTGTATCCGACAACACTTTCTGGGTGCTCGCGGCAGGCCTTCTTACACGCGGCATCGTCGATCTGGGAGCCGCCCTGGGCGCTGCTCTGGCGCTCGTGCTTGGCGCGTGGCGCGTGACTCATGGACAGATGGACCTGACCACGCTCCTGATCGTATTGATGGCGGGTACGGAGATTTTCCGGCCGTTGCGCGAGCTGCGCAGCGTCCTGCATCAAGGCATGCTCGGGCAAGCCGCGACGGCGGGCATTCGCTCACTGCTCGAGGCCAACCCGCCGATGCCGCAGGCCGGTACGGACTCGTTGCGCGACGCGCCGGCATCGCTGGATTTCGACGATGTGCGTTTTGCCTATGCCGGCGGCCGCGGTCTCGCGCACCGCGGACTCACGTTCTCGGTGGCGGCCGGCGAGCGCATTGGCATCGTGGGGCCGAGCGGCGCAGGCAAGTCGTCGATCGTTCGCCTGCTTTTGCGCCAGTACGATCCTCAGGCCGGCAGTATCCGCATCGCAGGTCAGGATGTGCGTACGCTTGACCCCGATGCACTGCGCGCGAAGATCGCGGTGGTTGCGCAGGACACAATGCTGTTCGCGGGTACCGTCGAAGAAAACCTTCGGCTCGGGAGGCCGGATGCCACCCATGATGAAGTGGAAGCCGCCGCGCGGGCAGCCTACGCTCACGACTTTATTTCGAGCCTGCCTGATGGCTATCAGACTTCGATTGGCGAACGCGGTGTGCAACTGTCAGGCGGCCAGCGCCAACGGCTTGCCATTGCACGGGCACTGCTGCGCGATGCCCCAATCCTGATACTGGATGAAGCGCTCTCGGCCGTCGATGCGGAAAACGAGGCGCTGATTCAGCGGGCGCTGGACCGCCTGATGCAAGGCCGCACCACGCTGATTCTCGCGCATAGACTGTCGAGCGTGATCGGTGCTGATCGCATCCTGGTTCTGGACGATGGCCTTGTCGCGGAAAGTGGTACGCATGACGAACTAATGAAGCGAAGCGGGCTGTATCACCGCTTGATGGCGGCGCAAGTGACGCCTCGCAGTGTGTCGGCATTACGCTCAGATACAACGGCTCTTCAAACAGCCGTGCTTGGAACGAAGACCGCGCAAGCCGGTGAGACGGAAGAAGACACTGCGCAAGGTCCGCGCGAGCTCGATGCCGATGCAAGAACCCTGGGTTGGAAGGCCACGCTGGGGTCCCTGATCGCGGCAATCCACCCGTGGCGAGTGCGGCTTGTGTTGACCATTCTTTTGGGCGTTGGAAGAGTGACGGCTTTCATCGGTGTAGGTGTGCTGGGTGCATGGCTGGTTTCCGCGCTGCGTGCCGGCAATCCGCATCAGGCGATCGCGGCGTATCTGTTGCTCGTTGCGCCGCTCGCAGCAGTGTTGCACTGGCTTGAATCCTGGCTTGCCCACGACATGGCGTACCGGCTGCTGGCGGATCTTCGAATCCGCTTGTTCGGACAGCTTGATCGTCTGGCGCCCGGCTATCTCCTCCGCCGCCGCTCCGGCGATCTCGTAACGTTGGCGACGCAAGACGTTGAGACCATCGAATATTTTTATGCGCATACGGTCGCCCCGGCAATAGTCGCGGTGCTGGTGCCGGCCGCGGTCATAGGCGTCCTCGCAACGGCGGCCTGGCCGCTTGCACTCGGACTGCTGCCGTTCCTGGTGTACGCGATGCTCTCGCCGGTGCGCGGGCGCAACCGTATCGATGTATTAGGCAGCAAGGCGCGCGAATCCCTAGGTCTGCTCGGCGCGCATATGACGGAGACCATTCAGGGTTTGTCCGATCTGCTCGCGTTCCAGGCAACCGGGCGACGGCGCGATGCGTTCATGGCGCTGGCACGCGACTATAGTGTGACGCGGCTCTCGCTGCTGGCGGATCTGGCTCGTCAAACTGCGCTGCTGGATGTCGCGACCGGACTCGGCGGCTTGGCTGTTGCCGTGATAGGTGCGTTCCTGGTCTCGGCCGGGCAACTCTCCGCGGGGTGGCTGCCGATGCTGATCCTCCTCGCCGTGGCAGCCTTCATGCCGGTGGCTGAAATTGCGCAGGTGGGCAGGCAACTGGCCGATACCATCGCGTCGGCTCGGCGCTTGAGAGTCGTCCATGACGAGCCCGTTGCCGTGCTCGACGGAGAACGCGACTTGCAACCATCGCCGGGTGGATCGGAAGTCCGCTTTGACGACGCCCGCTTTGCTTACGCCGAGCGCGCGCAACCTGTGTTGAATGGCGTGTCTTTCTGCGTGCGTGCGGGTTCTACTGCGGCGCTTGTTGGCGCCTCGGGCGCCGGCAAGAGCACGATTGCGAATCTGCTGCTGCGTTTCTGGGACCCGGACACAGGTTCGGTTCAACTCGATGGCGTCGACTTGCGGCGCCTGCGGCTCGACTCGCTGCGCTCGCACGTTGCCCTCGTGTCACAGGACACGTATCTCTTCAACGACACCCTTGAGGCAAACATCCGCCTCGCGCGGCCCGACGCCAGCGCGGAAGCGCTACAACTCGCGCTTGCGCAGGCATCGCTTGGGGACTTCGTGGCAACGCTGCCGCAGGGGCTCGCCACGCGGGTGGGTGAACGGGGCGTGCAGTTGTCGGGCGGGCAGCGTCAGCGTGTGGCCATTGCGCGTGCTTTTCTCAAGGATGCACCGGTGCTGGTCCTGGATGAAGCAACGTCACACCTGGACGCCATCAGCGAAGCACAGGTACATGCCGCGCTGAAGACGCTCATGACCAATCGCACGACGCTGATCATTGCGCACCGGCTGGCTACCGTGCGCGAGGCCGACCTGATCATCGTGCTGGACCACGGCTCGGTGATTGAAGCGGGTCCGCACGCGCAACTGCTGGCGAACAACTCGGTCTATGCGCAACTGGTTAACCGGCAACAGGTGGGCAACGGCTTGCAGCAATCCGCGTGAGGTCTATGCTTACGTGAAGATCATCGGAAAAAGGGTCGAATTTGCAGGCCGACGCCGTTGGTCTTTCTGCGGCGGTGTACGAAGGGAGGTGGGAATGTTCCAGTCTCATCGGCAGAAAGCCTTGAGAGCGTTGCCAGTGCGCGTGATGGATCGCAAGGCCAGCCAAGGCAGGATCTTCGATGTGTGTTTGGGGGGAGAGGCAGAGGTAAGCCGACAAATCTACTGGCCTTGGAAGACGGTTTTGGCGGCGGCCCTCAGCGCGAATTTTGTTACCGGCATGACGGACACAGCAGTTGAGTGCGATGCCTTGCGCATCGCCCCGCTCGTCCGTGCACGCCTTGATCTTGACGCACGCCTTTGGAAGTCAATCGGCTAAGGCCAGCTGTTCTGGACGGAACAAAATGCTTTTAACGATGTATTGAACCGGCACGCCGCTTGGCGGTCGACACTCCACTTTCTGCCCCACCCGTGTGCCGAGAAGCGCGAAACCCGTGGGCGAAAGAACCGATATACATCCCCGTTCATAGTCCGCTTCATCGGGATAGACGAGCGTCCATTGATGCGCTTCCCCGCTGGCAACAACCGTGCATTCGATTCGGGTGTTCACCATGACGACATCTGCCGGCACCTCGGCGGCATCAAGCAGCATGGCGGTACCCTCGAGTTCCTCCACGAGCATACGGTGCTCGGATGAAGCACCCGACGCGCGCGCGCAACGCTTGAGCCGTTCCATATCGAGTTCGGACAGGATGGGCATACCTTTGGGCATGCTCTTGGTTCTGGATCTCGTTAATGGCGATGATTGAATTTTATTGAGTGACATAGGGTACCTCGTGGGTGAATTAAGAATCAAATGGGCTAATGCAACCGCCATCAAATCACTTGTTCTACTGTTAGTTATCCTGTGCGATAAACCAGGCCATGCCGTTGATCCGTAAAAGACGTTGCGTGCGGCTGCATCGCTGTCCACGGTCCCGGAGAACCGGTGGATAAAAGCTTTCCTGGCGGTTTAAATCGCGGACGAAAATGATTGGTCACATCGCCGAACAGACGCGCACACGTGCGTTTCCGACGTCGGTTCCTGGTAGGGATCGACGCCGATGCGGTGATGTGAGATGTGCGGGAGGAGAAGGCCCGGTTCGCGCGTTAACTGACCATCAGTCGTTACGCAGGAGCCGGGCACAAGGAAGTGCCGACATGTCCGCCGGACGTGCGCGGCTCCGATTGAGCTGCGTGCCCCTCGATTTTTCGCTCGCACGCAGGCACCTTCCGGTCACAACCGGAAAATGGAACACTGCGAATGAATGGAGCGAAATGAGAAACACGGCGGTTACCTAAGTCAAGAGCGCTGGGGAAGGACAACAGAAGCACATGACTTCATTAAAGCGTGTTTGTCAGGATATTGCAAGCTTCCAAACTCCGAATGCGCCTTCCGCTCGCCCAAGGAAGCCCGATTCGGAACAATCCGGTTTGGGGAAACTGCCTTGCTGAAGGGGAACCTGGATGCTGCAACGATCCGTTTTTGCCGGCGCTAGATCACCCTGCATGACGAACAGGGAGTCGCCGACAGCTCCCTTCATCGATAAAAATTGCTGCCTTCGCGCCCCGAGCATAGTTGAGCGCCGTACTGCGCCAAAGCCCTGACCTGCATCAACTGCGCACAAACGGCGACAGCAATGGAAGCCGGCGCCTTGTCCACAATCCCTTCCACGCCAATCGGACAGGTCATCTCCGTCAAGCGCGCCGGCTCAACACCTCGATCAACCAATCGCCGCTCGAATTTCACGCGCTTCGTCTTCGACCCGATCATGCCAAAGTAAGCGAAATCGTTACGTCGCATGATTCGAACTGCTAGCGAAAAATCGAGCGAATGGTCATGCGTCATCACCAGGAAGCACGCGCCGGAAGGCGCCGAATCAACGATCACATCCGGTGTATCCGTTGCTTCGATCTGCACGTTGTGGGGCACTTCATCGGGGAATGGTTCGTCGCGTGCATCGACCCATTGAACCACGCAAGGCAGCATGCCCAGCAACTTGACCAGCGCGTGGCCGACGTGCCCGGCGCCGAACAGCACGATATGCGTCGGCGGTGCGGCCGGCGGTACGGACACCCCGCTACGACGGCCGATCAGCACGCGTTCCTGGAGCATTTCCATAGCAAGCCTCGAATCAATAAGCGGCTGAGGGCGCAGCAACGGCAGTAGCGGCAGCTACTGCCGCGCGAACCGCATTCACGGCCTTCAAGATTTCCTCGCTCGTCGCGGGCGCGTTCAGCGGCGGATTCACCGTGTTATTGCCGACACTCGCCACTGCGTCGCGGATCGCAAAGAACACTGAAAACGGCAGCAGCAAGGGCGGTTCGCCAACAGCCTTCGACCGGTGGATGCTGTCCTCCGCATTGCGGTTCTTGAACAGCCGGACGTCGAATACGGGCGGGCAATCGTTGACGGTCGGGATCTTGTACGTGGACGGCGCGTGGGTCATCAGCTTGCCGCCCGCGTTCCACCACAATTCCTCGGTCGTCAGCCAACCCATGCCCTGGATGAAACCGCCTTCGACCTGTCCCACATCCAAAGCCGGATTGAGCGACGCGCCCACGTCGTGCAACGCATCGGCACGCAGCACACGCATCTCACCGGTCAGCGTGTCGATCACGACTTCGGAAACTGCTGCGCCATAGGAGTAGTAAGAGAACGGCCGTCCCTGCATCTTTCCCTGATCCCAGTAAAGCTTAGGAGTCTTGTAGAAACCATCGGACCATAACTGCACCCGCGCGCGGTACGCCTGCATGATCACTTCATCGAAAGGAATTGCCTTGTCACCGACCACAATCCGGTCGTCGATGAACCGTACGTCGCGCGCGTCGACTTCGCCCGCGCCATAGTGCTCGGCAGCAAGCGCGGCAAGCCGTTCGCGCAATTGACGCGCAGCATCTTGCGCGGCCTTGCCGTTCAGATCGCTGCCGGTCGACGCCGCGGTCGCCGATGTGTTCGCGACTTTGCTCGTGTCGGTCGCCGTCACGCGCACGCGGTTAAAACGAATGCCGAGCTCGTGCGCGACGACCTGCGCGACCTTCGTGTTTAGCCCCTGCCCCATCTCCGTGCCGCCATGATTCACGAGCACCGAGCCGTCGGTATAGATATGCACCAGCGCGCCGGCCTGGTTAAAGTGAGTCACATTGAACGCAATGCCGAATTTCACCGGCGTCAGTGCGAGTCCCTTTTTAAGCACATCGTTGTTCGCATTGAATTCGCGCACAGCCTCGCGACGAGCGCGGTAATTGCTGGTCGCTTCGAGCTCGTCGAGCAGTTCGTGAATCACGTTGTCTTCAACCGCCTGTCCGTATGGCGTGACGTTCTGCTCGGTCTTGCCGTACAAATTCCGGCGGCGTACATCGAGCGAATCGAGCCCTACCGAACGCGCGACGTTATCCATGATGTATTCGATCGCGAACGCGCCCTGCGGTCCGCCAAAGCCGCGAAACGCCGTGTTCGACTGCGTATTGGTCTTGCCGCAGAATCCATCGATAGAAACGTGCGGCAGCCAGTACGCATTGTCGAAATGGCACAGCGCGCGGGTCATCACAGGGCCCGAAAGATCAGCCGAAAAACCGCAGCGCGACGTCATGTCGACGGTCACGCCATCGATCAGTCCGGTGTCGTCATAACCCACTTCGTACGTGTAGTGAAAATCGTGCCGCTTGCCGGTGATCATCATGTCGTCGTCGCGATCCGGACGCAGCTTCACGGGACACAGCAGCTTCCATGCAGCGAGCGCCGCGCAACACGCGAACAGTCCCGATTGCGACTCCTTGCCGCCGAAGCCCCCGCCCATCCGCCTGCATTCGACCAGCACGTTATGCGACGCCAGGTTGAGCATATGGGCGACCATGTGCTGCATTTCCGACGGATGCTGCGTCGAGCACCACACGTGCATGCCGTCGTCGTCTTTCGGCACGGCGTAAGAAATCTGACCTTCGAGGTAGAACTGTTCCTGGCCGCCGAGCAGCATTTCGCCCGTTTCGCGATGGGCGGCCCACGCGATCTTCGCGCCGGCGTCGCCGCGCGCGAGCTTCATTGGCGGGAGCACGTGCGAGTTAGCGGCGCGCGCCTGTTGCGGTGTCAGGATTGCAGGCAACTCTTCATACACGACCTCGGCCCGGCGCGCGGCGCGGCGGGCAATGTCGTGGGACATCGCGACGACAATGAACATCGGCTGACCGACGAACTGCACGATGCCATCGGCGAGGATCGGGTCATCACCGTGAATGATCGGGCCGACATCGTTCACGCCGGGGATATCAGCGGCCGTGAAGACAGCGACAACGCCAGGCGTTGCCCGCACGGCGTCAAATGACATCGATACAATTTTTGCGTGCGCCTTCGCGGACATTCCGAGCGCCGCGTGCAGCGTGCCGGCGACCACCGGAATGTCGTCGGTGTAACTCGCGCGGCCGCTGACATGCAGATGCGCCGATTCGTGCGGACGCGAAACGTGGACCTGCGTGAAGTCAGCTTCAAGGAGATCTTTGGCTTCCTTCATGTCCCTCAGGAACGGTTCAGCTTGCTGATTCATTCTGTTGTTCTCCGTGTCCGTTGAAGTTCAGGAAGCAGTCACTGCGCGTACATCGAGCGCCGCTTTCGGCAACGGATTATTTGGGCGTGTCTCAAGCCAGAATCGATGCAACGTGTTCTTCGCGGCTTCGAGCCGATAGTCGCTCGACGCGCGCATATCGGACAACGGCGCGTAGTCTTTCGCGAGCGCGAGCATCGCGGCCTGCGCAGTGGCTTCGTGCCAGTCGGCGTCGCGCAGCACGTCTTCCACGTGGGTCGCGCGCTTGGGTGTTGCGGCCATTCCGCCGAACGCGATGCGCGGGTCACGTATCACGTCGCCATCGGCGATAAACGAAAGCGCCGCGCACACTGCCGAGATATCCGAGTCGAAACGCTTCGATAACTTGTAGGTGCGGAACTTCAGGTTTGCGCGCACGCCGGTCCGCGTGGGCACTTTCAAGCCGAGGACAAACTCGTGCTCGGCCATGTCCTTCTTCTGATACGCGAGGTAGAGGTCTTCGAGCGGCATGACGCGCTCGATATCATTGCCGCGAACGATCACGTGCGCGCCGAGCGCGATCAGTCCGGGCATGGAGTCGCCAATCGGCGAACCGTTCGCGATGTTGCCGCCAAGCGTGCCGGCATTGCGAATTGGCAGCGACGCAAAGCGCTTCCACATTTCCTTCAGCTCGGGATAGTGCTTGGCGAGTTCTTCGTAAGCTCGTTCGACCGTGACGCCCGCGCCAATTTCAATCCAGTCGCTCGACGTTTCGATCTTCTGCAATGCGTCGATTCGCCCGACATAGACGATGTCGCCAAGATCGCGCATCAGCTTCGTGACCCACAGGCCGATGTCGGTGCTGCCGGACAGAATGCGCGTCGATGGCTTGGCCGCCTTGATCAGCGCAAGTTCTTCCACGGTGCGCGGTGCATCGAAGCGCTGGCCCCCATGTTCGTAGTGGAATGTGTCTTCGCGTTCGAGCGTGGCGAGCGTGCGGGACAGCGCGGCGATATCGACCGGGGCTTTTGGCGCGGGGATTTCGAACATCCGCTCCGCCGCGTCAACGATCGGCCGGTAGCCGGTGCAGCGGCACAGATTACCGGTCAACGCGTCGGAGATATCGGCGCGTGACGGAACGGTCTTGTTCGCGCATGCGTGTTCGTGCCCGTGCTTTTCGTACAAGGACCACATCGACATCACGAAGCCCGGCGTGCAGAAGCCGCACTGCGAGCCGTGGCATTCGACCATCGCTTCCTGCACCGGATGCAGCGAACCGTCGGGCTGGCGTAAGTCTTCGACGGTGAATAACGCTTTGCCGTCGAGCGTTGGCAGGAACTGGATGCACGCGTTGACCGTCTTGAACTTGACCCCGCCCGCTTCGTCGCGTTCGCCCAGAACGACCGTGCACGCGCCGCAATCGCCTTCGGCGCAGCCCTCTTTCGTGCCGGTGCAGAGCGCGTCTTCGCGCAGGTACTGGAGGACGGTGCGGGTCACGGCTGCGTCGCTGACCTCGCGGATCGCGTTGCGGTGGTAGAAGCGGATGGGCTGGCTCATGTCTCGTTGCTCGCGTTGGTTTGCGCTGCTGCTTTTAGGGCTGTCGTCGCGTCTTTTTAGCGTTGCTGTGGTGGCGTCGAAGCATCGTTCTGCGCTTTTTCGGCCGGGCTGAGCGCCGCCACAGTGACGGTTCGCAAAGTATCACCGTCAATATTCAGAACCCATAGCAGGGGAGATATGCACGTCATATCGCTGCGGCGATAAGTCACGGGATGTGGGGCTGGGGGTATGTCCGCGCGCCTCACTGCAGCCTTATTTACGACCGCGAACTCGCTAAAGAACCTGATTGTTTGTATCGCAATGTATCTGCGGGGCGCAGGGACACACAACGTTTCGCCTGAGGTGCCTGCCGGACACAAGCCAGATACGTCGGGGCGGTCTAATTCATTCACGCCAGCCCTGCATCACGGCGCATTCGAATCCAGTCCCAAGCCAGTCCGACTCGATTCAGCTTTAACCACTCAACGCGCAAACCGGTGTTTGCGGAAACCCACTTTCAAGAGGTAGACATCATGAAACTCGTCCAATCGCTGATCCTTGCCGCTGTTGTTGCCATCCCGGCCGTCTCGTTCGCTCAATCGAACGAAACCCTTACCCGAGCCGATGTGCGTGCCCAACTGGTCCAACTGGAAAAAGCCGGCTATAACCCGGCGAGCGACCAGACGCAATATCCGCAGAACATTCAAGCGGCGCAAGCGCGCGTCAACGCCGCGAACGGCGTGTCAGCAAAATCGCACGGCTCGTCGACCAGCGGCACGGCTGCGGCAGGTTCCCGCGCGACGGAGTCAGATGTGATCGGCTTGAGCTCGATCTACGCACGCCCTTAAAAGATTCCGTCTTTAACGGCGCCGCGTGAACGCGATTTCGCAGTAAAGAAATCAGCAGGGCCTTAGCCATCGGAGTGCGAACTCCGATGGCTAAGGCCCTGTTTGTACGTGTGTTGTCTTGTTCAACCGCGGGACATTCTCGAGCGCTCGGAAGCGGTCATGCCGTGCGAGCCCTCCTCGTCATGCGTCACATCACGAATTTGTATCTCATCGTATCCAGGCATTTCATCGATACAAAACCGTGGATTTTCCCGGTTTTCCCGACACAAACTCGATACCTGCCGGCGTTCTAATGCATCAACGCCGGATTCACCGGTACTGATCAAACCCTCTCAGGAGAATGATATGAAACGCTCAATGATTATTTTGGCTTTTGTTGCAAGCGCAGTCTCAGGTTTGGCTCATGCAGCCGGCACAGTCAGCTTGGCCAGCGATACGGCCAGCAGCGTCCAGACACCGCAATGGTCGCCGGCGCGCAACAGCATTGCTCCCAAGACCCGCGCGGAAGTTCGTCAGGAACTGGTTCAAGCGCAACGCGACGGACAGGCCGCTTACCTTAACCGCACGCTGTATCGCGGAGGCATGTAACCAGGCATTCGTCATCGAGAAAATTCAGTTAGTACACCCTATCTAAAGCTTTGTTCCTACCGGAACTTTCATCATGAACAAACATTTCATCGGCGCGGCACTTAACGCGATCAGCGCGGCGATCGCCGCCCCCGTGTTTGCCAGCAGCGGCTACGACCCGGCGCCTCACTACAACCCGATCGTGGGCGCACCCACGTCGCAACGCGGTCAAAGTGCTCAGACGATCCACGCGGAACTCGCCAGCGCAGAAGCCGACGTGAACACGGCCGCCCAGTCGTTTGGCGGCGTAAGCGAAACCCGTTCGCAATCGGGCGTTCGCAGGCTGACAGACGATACCCGCTCGCCCTATTTGCATCACTGAACGACCTTTCCGAACGCAACGTAAGCAAACAAGGAGTCAACGATGGCACAGCTTGAAAAAGTACTTTATACCGGCAAGACCCACACGACAGGTGGCCGCGACGGCGCGTCCCACAGCGATGACGGTCGTCTGGATATCTCCCTTTCCGCTCCTGGCAGCAAAGGCGGCGGCACGAATCCCGAGCAACTGCTCGCCGCAGGCTGGTCTGCCTGCTTTATCGGTGCAATGGGGCTCGCGGCTGCCAAACTGAAGATTGCTTTACCCGCCGACACGGCAGTCGACGCCGAAGTGGACCTGGGCACGACTGCGGGCGCTTATTTCCTGCAAGCACGCCTGAGTGTTAGCCTTCCCGGCCTGAACCGTGAAGTCGCCCGATCTCTCGCGGACGCTGCGCACCAGACCTGTCCCTATTCCAAGGCTTTAAGCGGCAACATCGACATCGTCATCACGGTTGCCTGAGCCAGACGCGGTGGCTTGCGGTATCGCTTCTGCTGTTGAGGCGGTTCGATGCCGCAAAGCACTTCATGGCACTGCACCAACCGCGTCTCTTGCCGATCGCAAGAACCGGTGAAAATCCACGGGAACGACACTCCCGGAGCCCGCCAAACCACTGAACACATGGCTTTTGCTATATTCCGGGTTTTCTCTGGCAACCTTACGTCATGCGAGTCGGCCGTCCCGTTCAAGCCCTGCCTCATCCAAATTGCGACTATTGCGGTGCAAAGGCAACGCTTGTGCGGCCCGGAGAGGCCGCTTACCCGTATCAGGACGGGCACGGCCCGCTGTGGCTGTGCGCGCTGTGTGAGGCTTGGATAGGCATATTTTCACGCAGTACCCGCAACCTTCCTCTCGGCCGGCTCGCGAACGCCGAATTGCGGGAATGGAAAGCAAAACTCCACGCTGCGCTGGAACCCATGGCTGAAACAAAGGCCAGGCGCGACGGCGTAAGCATCTTCGAGGCAAGATCGAAGGGCTATAAGTGGCTGGCCGGGGAACTCAAGATCGAACCGAAAGCTTGCAACATCAATTTGCTGGATCTGGAGCAATGCAAGGCGGCGGTGCATGTAATTGAACAATTCGAACAAAATCGCAGAGCTGCTACCCCTTCAGAATAACCGCGACCTGTACGTTAACCTGAGGACAACTCTCCCCGACGACTCCATGGCCCGTACCCTACCGTTTAACCGCAGCGCACAAGCAACGCGAGTCCGCCTGTCCAAAATGCTGCTTCTCCCGATGCCCAGGATGGAGGCGGACACACTCTCGTTGCATGCTCATTGCGCACTGCAGGCGCTGCGTGACGGTAATGGATGGATGGCGGGGACGCAGTCCCTTGCAGAAATCCTGATCCTGACGGCGTGCGTCGTCGAGGCAGGCTATGGACAAATCTCACGCGAAGCGTGGCTTCAGAGCGAGACAGCGCTCAACGCGGCGTTCGCGCAAGGCCAGGTCACGGGTGTCTGGAAACTGGACGATGCGAGTTGCGAGCAACTTGCCAGCATCGTGTGCGTACACGATGCGCAACTCCACAACGCTCCGCTGGGCGTACTCGCCGCAGCAAGCGAGCGCCTCGAGCGCCTGAAAGCTGGCGAAGCGGACCCCGTGCCGCGATTAAAAAGGGCGTGAACGGGACAGCCGGTGAGTCATTTATCGTGTCTGCAGGAGCGGGTTTTCACTGTGTCAAATCTTCACAACACTGCGTGCGTCCTTCGTGAAATAAAGTGACATCGGTCATATCTAAATGATTAAATTGACCACGCTGATTCCGATGTGACCGGACTTGCACCGCACGCACGAAGTCATGTCGTTGTGGATTGGCGTCTGTGAAGATCGGCCGGAGACGCACCGGTCAAATCTAGCGAGAGCACTATGCCGCCTTGGTTAGCCGTCGCCTTAGGCGCTGGAGTTTTCAGCGCAGTCGTGAACGTGACCTGCAATGCGGTTGCCCGCAAGCGCAACTCGGCACGCAGCGCCACCGAGCGTATTCACGCCGGTCGCCATACTGCATTGACCGCGGCCATCACCCTCGAAGAGTTTGCTCACCGCTGTCAGATGACAATCGATCGAGCGGAACGCAGGGACTTGTCGGAGCAGCGGCACGTACAGTTAGGCGACATAGAAATACCGCCCTTTGCATTTCCCGATGACATTCAATGGCGTGACATCGACGCCGGAAAGGCATCGTATCTTCGGGCCTTCAGCGCCGATCAAACGCATAACGCCGAGCGGATTCAGTCGAACGATCGATGCTCGAATGTTGACGAGTTCGCCGCAACCATTAAAGGACATTGCGCTGAATTCGGGCGACGGGCCTGGCTGATGGCGGTTGACCTACGCGAAGAAAACGAATTGGGCGCGATCAAGGATCACGACTATCTGATCGAATTCGACGCAGCACTCAGCCGATACATCGCCTGGGAGCAGCGCCAAAGAGCCCGCATTGAAAGAGTCCCCACTCCATCACACGTGACTCCAAGTCCACAGCGTTCTGGAAGCAGAACACGGGGACTCGCTGTGGGTGGCCCTGCGTAAGTCTACGGTCGCCTTTAGTGTCGGCTAGCGGCGCTTACCTCACCCAGCAACTGGGCACCTTACGGTTTTCTTCGACGTTCCTGACGAAAGCAAGCCTTGCACGCACCTGCTAACATGCGGATCGCCAAGGCGACGATGCGGGCGCGTCAATCCCCTGCACGAAGTCTCTGCTTCAAATCGCTGCTTTAAGACCCCATTACCTACGCCGGCCTTTCATGTCTCTGCTCAACCTGCTCGTCCCATGGGAACCTTCTTTCGGGCTCGTGGCAGTGTTCGTCATTACAGCCTTACTGTATGTGCGAGGATCACGCCTCGTTCGTATCAGCATGGCGCGGCGAATTGCGTTTTGGGTGGGGCTCGCATTCTTCTACATAGCGCTTCACACACGCCTCGACTATTACGCCGAGCATGAATTCTTCGTGCATCGGCTCCAGCATCTGGTGCTGCATCATCTTGCGCCGCTGATCCTGATGGCGTCTTATCCAGGCAGCGTGCTGCGTGCCGGCCTGCCGTTGCGTTGGCGCAGTGCGCTGCGGCGTTGGCAATACCGCAGGCCAGCGCGTGTGCTTGCGGCTGTCGTACTGAATCCAACGTTCATATCGGCGGCGTTTGTCATCTCCGTCGTCTTCTGGCTGATTCCATCTGTACAGTTCGTCGCCATGCTCGACTGGCGCATCTACACGTTCATGAACTGGTCGGTCGCGGTGAGCGGACTGCTGTATTGGTGGATGCTGCTCGATCATCGGCCACATCCGCCGAGCCGTACCCGGCCCGGCTTGCGAGTGCTGTCGCCGGTCATCACCATGACCCCGCAAATTCTTGTCGGCGCGATCATCACCTTCTCGACGCATGACCTCTATCCGATTTTTTCACTTTGCGGCCGCGCGTTCACGTCAGTTCCGGCGACGCTCGACCAGAGTCTGGGCGGACTCATCATGTGGGTACCGGCCGGCGTCCTTGAGGCGATCGGCGCCATGATGGCCTTGCGCCATCTGATGCGTTTATCCGAACTTCCTTCACGCGTGCCACGCAAACAGAGGCCTGCAAAACGGCGAGCAAAACCGGCGCTGGGGAATTGAGAGGTCTGCTGGTCCGGACCTCTCTCGAACGATCTTCACGTCGCCTTCGCGACTATCAGGCTCCCGCGCGCACGCGTTCAACCTCCGTGCTCTTCACATCAT
This sequence comes from Caballeronia sp. LjRoot29, assembly GCF_964252755.1. Classification (NCBI taxonomy): domain Bacteria; kingdom Pseudomonadati; phylum Pseudomonadota; class Betaproteobacteria; order Burkholderiales; family Burkholderiaceae; genus Caballeronia; species Caballeronia sp. LjRoot29. The sequence continues at coordinate 45,806 of NZ_CAXUPU020000042.1, forward strand.
CGCGTTGCTTGAAAAGCGTAAAGTCGAAATCGATCAGCACGAACTGAACTCTTCCGCCGCTTCAGCCTTTTCAAGCTCGGGCACAAGCCCGTCGTGAGATAGGTTCAGGTTAATGCAGATTATTTCGGATCATTGCTTCGGATCATTAATTCGGATCACTACGCTTCAGCGCTGCAGTCGCTCGACTCGTTCCCGTCCGAGCGTGATGCCCACGCTCGGACCTTGTGGCAGATGCGAAGCGCGATTGATGCAACACTCGCCGCGCCCGTCCGTCCACCGGACCGGCAATCTTGACGGCGAAAACATCGGCGCAATGGTTGCTTGCTAAAAGCGATTGCATTGGTGGCGCCATGCAGTGTTTCGTCGGCCATGATCGGCACGCAGGCCAAGTGAGCACACATGGTAGGAACAAACGTTCCGGCAAGTCCAACACCGCTTCCGACTACTTCATACCTTGCCGGTATGAAGAGACCATTCTTTCAACAGATACATAAAACTAACTCAGTGCCATACCACGTGATTCATTTTGGAGTGCTGCACGCGACTCTCATTCCCAGCTAATTCACCGCGCCTACGATTCGTTCGTCGATGCACAGGTTCAAGTTCGAACCCTCATTCAGATGCGAAAAACGCGTTTGGCACGCATCGGATTGAAGCGACGATGCGGACCGCCGGCCCGACATGCGTCGCACCACTCAAGGAGCACATCATGTTTGCCGCACTGTCCAAACAACTGGGGTCGTTGTTCTCACCTTCTCACTATGACCAGCGCGAAGAGTATCTGGCATCCTCGTCCGATCTCGAGGATCTCGAACGCCGCATGCGTCATCTCGACCGCGGCGGTTATCCGTTCAGTCTGCATTCGAGCACCGTGCCGCGCGACCGCGAACTGTGAACAATCAACAGACAAGGAGAATCGATATGCGTCACTATCAATGCGACAGCCCTGAAGCCGCAGCGCGCATCGTCGCGGCCTGCTTACTATCGGATGGACACATAGGGAATGAAGAGCTCGACGTGCTCGATCGCCACGGCATCGAACAGCGATTGTCATTGCGCCCGCATCAATTTCTGGCCGTCGTGCAGACGCTGTGCGAAGACCTGACGTCGGCCGCCTACCTGAATTGGGCCGACGCGTGCAGGCTCGACTCCGCCGTCGTCACGCAACTCGCGGCCGATGCGCAGGACCCGCAAATGCAGCGCGACATCATCTGGCTCTGCAAGGAAGCCATTCATGCGGACAAGCATATCTCGGAGGGAGAAGCCCGTTTTCTTCGCCAGTTGCGTGCTGCATGGGAATTGCCGGAGCATGTGGATTGGGTGCGCCCACGCGAGGTGATCAGGCTCGCGCGAGTGCATCGCAAGTGAGTTCACGCTACGCGTCAACGGACTTAAGTCACCACGGTATCGTTCGCCCTTCCCAGCGCGTGAACGTTCCTGTGGGGCTGTCCGGGCCGAGCATCGCAACGCGCACCGCCTCGCGCGCGCCTTCCTCGACGGTCTCGGTGCCCGAATATCCGTTGAGCGCAGTCTTGGTGTAACCCGGGGAGACGGCATTGACCTTGATCCCTTCCGGCTCGAGTTCGATGGCCATTGCGACCGTCAACGCGTTAAGCGCCGTCTTGGATGCCGGGTAGACGGGGCCGAAAATCCCGCGGTACGGGAAGGCCGGGTCCAGGTTCGTCGTCAACGATCCAACGCCGCTCGACACGTTGACGATGCGCGCACCCGGCGTCGCGCGTAAAAGCGGCAACATGGCCTGGTACACAGCAAGCACACCGAACACATTGGTGTCCCACACCGCGCGCATTTCATCGAGGGCCACGTTGCTTGGGCGCGTCGTCTTTGCGTACTCCTCGACCGACTGACCGGGCTGCTTTTTCGTATTCGAAATAGCCGCATTCTGGATGAGGACATCAAGGCGGCCAAACTCGTTTCGGACTCGCTCCGCCGCCGATGCGATCGAAGCCTGATCCGTCACGTCGAGTTGAAGCGCGACGCTGTCCAACCCAATTTCGCTGGCCGCAGTTTCACCGCGTTCGAAGCTGCGCGACCCGACCAGCACAGTCAAGCCGCGTGCAGCGAGTTCCTTCGCTATTTGAAGACCGATTCCTTGATTCGCCCCGGTGACGAGAGCAACGGGTTTGTCGTGCATAACAATCTCCTTTTCGATAGGTGTGGCGTATCTACGCCATGTTCAATCCATACCGTGCGTTCAGCGAATTTCGGCCGCCCACGCTTTGGCATCGGCGCCGGCCGGGATGCGCATTGGGGACGACGGATCCGTTGCCGCGAGCCACACGGCTTCAGCCACGTCCTGTGCATGGGTGACGGGGCCGGAGGTGTCCTGGAACTGCGCGAAGACAGCCTTGACGGTCTCCGCGTAGGCCTCGTTGTCGAGACCATGCATGTGGGCGTGGGCGTTCTCTGCGAACCGCGTGTCGGGTGCACGGCCCGGCAGCACCAAATGTGCTCGCACGCCAAACTGCTCGAGCTCCATCGCCATCGACTCGGTGAATGCGTTAACTGCAGCCTTGCTCGCCCGATAAGCCGCAATCAAAGGCAACGCCCTCAGCGTGACGCTCGACGTGACATTCACGACAACGCCAGCTTTACGCTGCCGGAACTGGGGCAGCACCGCCTGCGTCAATGCGATCGTGCCGAAGGTATTGGTCTCGAAAATTTCGCGCACCGTTGCAATCGGGACCAGTTCCGCAGGGGACGCCGCGCCGAAGCCGGCGTTGTTGACGAGGACGTCGATCGGACCGGCTGCCTCGACAGCCTGACGGATGCTTTCCGGATTTGTGACGTCGAGCGCCAGCACGCGCAAGCGCTCCGAAGGCGGCAGGATGTCGGCGCGCGGCGTGCGCATTGTGGCGATGACTTGCCAGTCGCGGGTCAGAAAATAGCGGGCAATCTCAAGGCCAAATCCGGAAGAGCAGCCGGTGATCAAAACGGTTTTCATGGGAGTTCCTGTGTGGGGTGGTTTGTGCCTGTCCACACGATAGACCGCCGCGACCGTACTCGCTACAATCGATAATCCGAATTTCATGTGCGAGAGTCCGGCAATGATCGATCCTTTAGCCGAAGTCGTGACGCTGTTGCAGCCGGGCGCCCGGTTTTCCAAACTGGTTCTGGGCGCCAGCCCCTGGCGCGTGACCCGCTCGGATGTCGGTCAATCGCTCTATTACGTGGTTCTCGAGGGCGGGTGCCGCATGACGATCGACGGGCATGAACCTATCGAAATCGTCTCTGGGGATTTCGTGCTGATTCCCGCAGCCTACGACATCACCACGACCAGCCTCGTACCGCCGCCGCCCGGCGTTCAGACGCTTACACCCATCGCGCTTGGCAACAATGAATTCAGAATTGGGACACCGGATGGCCCGGTCGATCTGCGAATGATGGTCGGCCACTGCAGCTTCGGTTCGCCTGATGCAGCCTTGCTGGTCTCGTTGCTGCCGCAATTCGTGCATGTCCGCGGTGAAGAGCGGCTCGCCACGCTCGTCCAGCTTGTACGCGATGAATCGCGCGCGCAGCGTCCTGCGCGCGAGGTCGTGCTGTCACGGCTGCTGGAAGTGCTGCTCATCGAGGCGCTGCGGTCCACAGCGGAAACAGGCGCGTCGCCTGGCCTGGTTCGCGGGCTGTCCGATCACCGCCTCGCGGCCGCAATCCGAGGGATGCACGAACACCCTACGCGTGCGTGGACGGTGGCTGACCTCGCGAAAGAAGCCGCGCTATCGCGCTCGACCTTCTTTGAACGCTTCAATCACGCGGTCGGCATGGCGCCTATGGAATATTTGCTCACGTGGCGCATGGCGCTCGCCAAGGATCTGCTGCGCCGCAATGAAGGCCGCGTCGCCGACGTTGCGCTGCGAGTCGGCTACAGCTCCGCCAGCACCTTCAGCGTCGCTTTCACGCGGCACGTTGGGCGGCCGCCTTCACAGTACGCGCGCGAGGAGCAGCCGGTTATAGAAGACACGTAAGCAAGGGGCATGGCAATCGAATAGTGCTTATTTATTTTTTGTCGCCATGTTGATTTATCTGGACTCCGGATTATCTCGGTATCGTTGGCATGGCGCAATTCATCCCGATGAAGCTGCTGACGCTTTCCTTGGGCTCACCCTTTTTCATGTTTGCACGCCATGGCCGTGACCCCTGATGCCATGCGCGGACGCGTCTCGGCGGTCAACATGCCGTTCATCGGCGCGTCAGCCGAACTCGGTGCATTCGAGTCGGGCGTCGCCGCTTCATTATTTGGGACGGTTGAAAGCGTTGTCTTAGGTGGCGTTGGAACCCTATGTGTTGCAGCGATATGGACGGCAGCATTTCCCGCGCTCAGGAAGGCAGACCACGTTCATCCAGACTCGCATGCATCCGAAGCACGCTGCGAACCGGCAGCAGACAGTCCGACCTAAGCAGCTCACGCTAACAAATACTGGCGGCCAAACTGGCTAAAGTCATATCGACTTTCACACTTAACCAACAGACCGTCAGATCGCCATATATTAGAATGCGGCAAGGCTCCAACTTTCACGGCCGCTTAGCGATGCGCTTCAAGATTCGATTTAAGGTCCAATACCGTCGCAGTTCCCCCGATTAGATTGCATCGGAATGCCGCATCATGGCGAAACACATTAAAAATCCTGAGGAAGAACCGAATGTCAGTAAACAGTGAGCGACTTCTTTTAGTAGACGACGATCCGATGACGATTCGGATCATGAGTCAAATGCTTGCCGCCTACCCTGATCAACAGTTCGCCACCTCAGGTGAAGCTGCCATTCTGCTTGCAAAGGAATCGCCACCCGACCTCATTCTCCTCGATGCCGATATGCCGGGCATGACTGGATTTGACGTATGCGAAATCATTAAGGCCGACGCAAATCTGGCACACGTCCCGGTCATTTTCGTAACGAGCCATGACGCGCCTGCGCTGGAAGTCGATGCGCTGAGACTGGGTGCGGCCGATTACGTCACGAAGCCGCTTGTCGCCGCGCAACTCAAAGCCCGCGTGCGCGCTCAACTCCGCGTGAGGCAGATCGTGAATGATATCGATCGTGATTGTCGAGCGGGCAAGCTAAGAACATGGGCGGAGACGCCGGCAAGGCCTAACGTGCTGATCATCGAAGATGATCTTGCCACCATCCAGCAAATGCGTCGAACACTGGAAAGTGTAGGCGCCTTATATTTTGCGGCCTCTCGCGAAGAAGCATTACAGCAAGCGCGTAGTCATGCGCCGACCCTTATTATTCTCGACAACCATTCCGCGCAGAACAACGGATTCGAGATTTTCGCGGCACTTAAAGCCGAGACCGCGCTCGAACATGTGCCTATCGTTTTTATGGCGCCGGCGGCCGACATCGAGGCTGAACAGCGCGCTCTCGACCTGGGCGCAGCGGATGTCATCGCCAAACCGTTCAAGGGTGTTGTCCTGCAAGCCCGCATTCAAAGCATCATTAATACAGTGCGACACATCGAAGCAGAAATTCACGACATCATTCAATACTGGCAGACGGCAGGCGGAAGGAAACATTCGTTGTAGAAGTAAAAGGCCGGGCCGGAACTGCGTCTTGCAGTCATGTTATTTATCTGTGAGCAGCGCACGCCCGGCTCAGGGTACTGTCAACGTACAGACGCGCGCACGGCCCGTGCGCTTCGCTTCATAGAGCTGTTGATCAGCGGCCTTCAACAATAGCTCAGGCGTGACGGAGGGCGTTGGCACCATGGAAGCAACGCCCAGGGAAATGGTCACGACCTGATCGACCTCGGAGCCAAGATGCTCCACATTCAATTCGCTCACGCGCGCTCGCATTCTTTCCGCAATTGCACTCGCGCCCGCAAGTTCAGTCTTTGGCAAGAGACAAGCGAACTCTTCACCCCCATATCTGGCCAGCTTGTCATAAGGTCGGCGAAGCGCTTCAAATAGCGTCCTTGCGACAAGTTTCAAGCAATTGTCACCGGCTTGATGACCATAGCGATCGTTATAGAGCTTGAAATAGTCGATATCGATCAAGATGAGCGAGAGGGGTGCGCTTTCTCTAAGACACTGGCGCCAGTCAGTCTGCACATCCTCGTCAAATTTTCGACGATTCGCCACGCCGGTCAATCCGTCAAGCAACGCGCTTGCGCGCAGCAAATCACCTTGCAACTTCAGGGTCAGGTGTGTGCGCACGCGCGCACTCACAATGACCGGGTTGATGGGTTTCGTGATGAAGTCGACCGCACCTAAACCCAAAGCGATGACTTCGTCGGCCTCCTGATTCTGCGAGGTCACGAAGATAATCGGAATGGCGCCGGTCAATGGGTCAGCTTTAAGTCGGCGGCATACCTCGTGACCATCGATGTCATCCATCACCACATCCAGCAGGATGAGATCGGGCAGTTCAGCGCGGCAGATTTGTATGGTTTGCGTTCCGCTCGTTGCCATGAACACGTCGCACTCGTCGCGAAACAGCTCGTACAGAACACGAATGTTCGTGGGCTGATCGTCGGCAATCAGGATCTTGGGACGGCGATTCGTGTGAAGTAACCAGCTTTCCAGAATATGCTCCATTGTCACGATCACTTCAGCATGTCACGTGCGCTAAGCGCCGCGACCGCGAAATTCAATTCCCTCACCTGCGCCAGGAACTGATCGAATCGGACCCGCTGTTCCGGACCCGTGTGAACAACCAATGCCTCGGCAAGCGCCACGGCCTGTAAATTCGACGACTCAAGAAATGCCACTATCTCGTTCAGGCGCTGCTTCCATTCCGCTAGCGGCAATTCGGCCTCGAATGCCGGCGCCTCGATTGTGTCACCTCCAAATTCGCGCGCCAATGCAGCAACGCTGTCCCTCAGCAAACTTCTCAGATCAGCGACGCCTTCCTCAGTGATGACAACGTTCGTTGCCGGCAAATCAGCGTGGCGTAGATCGTATTCAAGCTTGCCGGCCCGCGCGGCAAGAGCGCGGGCCCCCACCGTTCCCGCAGTCCCTTTGATTGCATGCAGCACGGATGCGGCGCCAAGCGGCTCGCCCTTTGCGATTTGCTGGCTAAGCAACGCGAGTTGCTTTTCTGTCTGGGGCCCGAAGTTATCCAGGACGCTGTTGATCAGCGCAATATTGCCACCAAACCGGGCAACAATTGAAGCTTTCAGTTCAACAACAGAGTCGGCAATATCTTCCACTCCGGACGACGCTTGATCCGATTCAAACGCGGAAGCGGACGCGATTTTTGTCCCGTCGATTTGCGCGTGCAGCACTGACACCAGCCGCTCGACATCGATCGGTTTGCCTACGTGATCATTCATGCCGGCATCGAGACACGCTTGCCGATCGGCGCTCGATGCATTGGCCGTCATCGCGATAATGGGTAGCGCGGCGCAGCGAGGATCCTTTCGAATCCGGCGTGTTGCTTCGAACCCGTCGATATCCGGCATCTGGATATCCATCAACACTGCATCGAACGGAATGCCTGCTGTTGTCGCCCTTCTCACGCCTTCGATCCCGCCCTCGGCGAGGTGTACCTGAGCGCCCTCCGCTCTTAGCACGCCCTCGGCAACCTGACGGTTCACGGCGTTATCTTCAACCACGAGCAGATTAAGCCCGGCCAGGCGAGCAGCGGGTTTGAAAACCGGTGCGTGAAGCACAGGCTGCGGCGTATCGGCCGTCCTCAGTGCGCTAAGCACGACGTCGCTCAGTTGCTTTGGCGTAATCGGTTTGGTCAGGAAGCCCGCGAACGGCGCATCGCCGCTATCGTGAGACTCAGCCAGGACTTCGCGGCCGTATGCGGTGACCATGACGACGACGGGAAGCGGCAGGCTGTCTTTCGCGTCGCGAATAAGCTTTGCCGCATTCAACCCATCCAGGTCCGGCATGCGCCAATCCATGAGTACCACGTCATAAGGCGTTCCTTCGCGGACCGACTCGCTGATCTTCCTGACAGCGTCGATACCCCCACAAACAAAGTCCGCCTGCCATCCGAGCGTCGCGACTGTTCGGACCAACAACTCTGCTGCCATCTGATTGTCGTCGGCAACCAGCAAGCGTAGAGGCCGATCGATCACAGGTGAAATAGCGGGAGTGTTCGCGCCATCGACGCCAAGCGTGATGTCGAACCAGAACCGGCTGCCCACGCCTACTTCGCTTTCGACCTGAAGGTCACCGCCCATTAATCCGACTAGTCGCTTGCAAATGACCAGTCCCAGACCCGAGCCGCCGAAACGACGTGTTGTCGACGTCTCGGCCTGAGTAAAGCCCTCGAAAATACGCCCAATCTGCTCACTGCTAATGCCGATGCCGCTATCGGTCACCGCAATCCGTACGCGCGCCGCGGCATCCATGCGTTGCAACAGCTGGACGCTGACGATCACTTGTCCGGTCAACGTGAACTTGAGCGCATTGCCGGCCAGATTGATCAGGACCTGCTGCAACCGCAGGCTATCGCCGATCAAGCCATTGGGAAGCGCCGAGTCCAGGTCAAACAAAACTTCGACATTCCTGTCGCCCTGATTACCGGACAGGACGACGCCCAGGTCCTGCATCAACGGTTCCAGCTCGAACGGATGCACGTCGAGTTGCAGCTTGTCCGCATCGATCTTCGAATAGTCGAGGATGTCGTTGAGCAGGCTAAGCAAGGACTTCGCCGCTGTCTGTGCCTTGCTGACGTAATCGCGTTGACGCAGATTGAGATTGCTTAGCTGTACGAGATGCAGCATGCCCAATACCGCGTTCATCGGAGTGCGGATCTCGTGGCTCATGTTTGCGAGGAACGACGACTTGGCCGCGCTCGCCGCATCAGCCTGCTCCTTGGCCTCACGCAACCGGAGTTCCAGTTGATGCTGGTCGGTAATGTCGCGGTTGATTCCCGTCATGATGGCCGGCAGGCCGTTGGCATACCGTTCGAGCCGGATGCGCGACTGGATATAACGAATCTCCCCGCCTGGCAGCACGATTCGAAAGAGCGGGAGCTCGCCGCCGTGTCCATCGATCGCCGCGTTGAGCGACTTCATGGTGGCGTCGATATCCTCAGGATGCACGCGCGTGCGCCAGTGATCGAAATTCAAACCGTGGCCAAGCAACGCCTTCGGTTGCTCGTAGATTTCAAACATGCGCGCGTTCCAGTGGAGCGCGTTGTCCGCCAGGTTCCAAGACCAGATGCCAAGCTCCGCAGCTTGGGCGGCCAGCAACAATTGATCCCGCGCGGCGGCCAGCGCCTCGCGTTGTCCGTGCTGTTCAGTGAGATCGGTAATGACGCAGACGAAACACACTTCGCCCGCGACAACCATCGGGGCCGTGGAAACGTGCGCCGGAAAAACGGAGCCGTCCTGTCGCAGTCCCGCTAATTCGCGTCCGCTGCCGGCGCCGGTCCTGCCTTGTTGTGCAAACAGTGCGACGTATTCGTTATAGGCATCGACGAAGTTATCGGGAACGAGCGTCCTGATGTTCTGCCCGACCAGTTCATACGACACGTAGCCGAAGGTCTTTTCACCCGCTGGATTTAACGAGCGCACAACACCCGTGCCGTCGATAGTGATGATCGGGTTAATGGCTGTATCGAGAATGGCACGCATCATATCGAGGCTTGCCGCCAGCCGTTCTTCCGCTGCGGTCCTTAGCGCGATGAGGCGGATGAGACGCCAGCCAAACAGCGCCAGCGCGATAACCAGCGCGCCTACACCCGCCGAATGCCAAAGCGTGTCGGACCACCAGCCCGCCAATATTTCCTGCTGCGACAACGCGGCAGCAACGAAGAGCGGATAGTCCTGCAAGCTTCGAAAGCTATTGAGGCGTACGACGCCGTCTTGTGATGACTTCGTTAAGAAGGTGCCTGATCTGGCCTGTTCGTGAGCGCGAAAAAGAACCGTCTCCGACACATCCGCGCCCTGAAAGCGGGTCTCGAACGGTCTCCGCACGACCATGCGCCCGTTGCCGAGTATCAGCGCCGCGGCGCCGCCATGCCCAATATCCAGGCTGCTATAAAACCGCAAGAAGAAATCGATGTCGATAGTTGCCACCACGACGCCGGCGAAATTACCATTCGCATCAGCAATTCGCCGCGACACGGGCACGACCCACTTTCCGGTTGCACGGCTGAGCAGCGGCATACCCACGCGAGCGCCGCGATCCGGGTTGCTCCGATGAAAGATAAAGTAATCCCTGTCAGCGTTGTTATAGCTGCGCAATTTCCCGGAATCCGCGCTCGCGATCAACTGACCGGTCCGATCAAAAACAAACAAGCCGTTGAGTTGCGGCAGCTCGGTCAATCGGGACAAAAATACGTGGCGGAGCCGTTCCAGGGAAGCCGGGCTGGTGCCGTCGTGTTCTACACGCTCGGTGATACCCATGATCGCTATGTCGGACTCTTTGATCGTATCGTTCGCGTGCTGCGCCATCGCGCGGGCGAGATTCGTCGTGGCCGATGTCATTTCCTTCACCTGCACATGACGGGCAGCCGCGCTGCGCCAGAGATCCGTGCCTACGAGCAACACACAGACCACGACGATAAATGCAGTCATCCGGAATGCGAGCGAATGCTGTTTTGCCACTGGTCGACCTCAAAGGATGCAAGCTGATTTAGGACTGGTATAGGACTTTACGGCAACAGCGGATGGCACTTGAGGAAATAGCCGGATATCTTGCGATTATCAGGGCGCTAGCATAGGTTTGAATAGCGGCCCGCCGGGCAAATATGCTCCGCGGACGTGGACCCGGACCGGTCGATAATTCCGCTTGCGTTCGACACTTCAACTTAGGCCGAAACTTTTTCAACTGCTAATCAACCATACTTTGGCATGCCGTCCAGCAACGTCTGTTGAACGCGTTTTACATGACGAGGAACCGCTATGAAAGAGACTTCGTTTCAAACCATCGAACCCAAGATCCTGTATTTCGGCACCCCCGTGGCGCTAGTCAGCTCGGTCAATGAAGATGGGACGACCAACATTGCGCCTATATCGTCTTTCTGGGCACTTGGCTGGACCATGATGCTGGGACTGCTCGATGAAACCAAGACAGCAGACAATCTGGCTCGCCATGCCGAGTGCGTGGTCAACGTGCCTTCCCCGCAACTGTGGCAGCAGGTCGAGAAGCTCGCGCCGCTCACGGGCAAGGATCCTGTACCGGAACTCAAGGCGAAACAGTTCACCTTCGAGAAGGACAAGTTTGAAGCGGGTGACTTTACGTCGCTACCGGGTGAGCTTGTCAAGCCGGCCCGCGTCGCTGAATGTCCCATGCAACTCGAAGCGCGCGTCCGTCATGTTCATCGCATGGGTGGTGAGAAACTCGAGGCACTCGGTGGTGGTGTTGCGGTGGAAGTGGAGATTGTCCGGCTGCATGCTGACGAGACCTTCGTGAAGGAAGGCAAATATATCGATGCGGAAAAGTGGTCGCCGCTGATCTACAACTTCCGTCACTACTTCCGGCTAGCAGGAGAGGAACTAGGTAAAACGTTCCGGGCTTAGTCCAGTTGCGGTCCTCCATTGTCACGGAGCCCGCATGATGGATCACACTTCATATCCGGCTAGCGGACTCAGATGTCCGAATTGATCGGAATCCAGAACCATTTATCTTCATTGCGCTGAACCCTATTATTCCGATGCCGCTGGGCAAGATTGATCCGCTCAGCCTTACATTGGAGAATTCTCTTGAACAGCATCGCGACGCGAGCTACGGGCTCCGGAAAAATAAGGGTGGGCGTCATCGGCCTCGGCCATTGGTCGGAATATGGGCACCTCCCCTCACTCAAACTACTGCCGGACTATGAACTGACCGCGGTGTACAGCCGCAGCCTGGAAAAGGCAGCGGCGCTGGTCGAGCGCCATGGATTCAAGCACGCCGCAACCTCGCTGCAGGAGCTGGTCTCGCATCCGGAAGTCGATCTCGTACTCGTTCTGACGCCCGCGTTCCAGCACGAAGAAGGTATTCGCGCCGCCATCAAGGCAGGTAAAGACGTCTATTGCGAATGGCCGCTGACGCCAAGCACGGCGTTGTCCAACGAGCTGCTCGCGTTGGCTGATAAGGCGGGCGTGCGCACCCTCGTCGGTCTGCAACGGCGCCTCAATCCCGGCTACCGTCATGTGCGCGATTTGCTGGAGCAAGGCGAGATCGGCGAAATACGGTCGGTGCGGCTGCATGTGAGCGTCGAGTACTTCCAGCGCGAACGGCCTGCGTCGCTTTACTACACGATTCCCGAAGAGAATTTCTCCAGCCTTTTGTCGATCTATGGCGGCCATTTCCTGGACGCCTTGTTCACGACAATGGTCGGCTATCCGCAGAGCCTGTCGGCGCTGACGGTCAATCAGTTCAAGGAAGTCACGCTGGTGGAAACCGGGGAAACGCTGCCCCACACCAGCGCGGACCAGGTCGTGCTGGCTGGGACCTTCGCCAATGGCGCAGTGCTGACGGTCCATCTCGAGGCAGGGAAACGAAACAACTTCGGCATCCAGATTGATATCACCGGCAGCAAGGGTGACTTGAAGATCTCGAACACCACCAGTTTCGGCGATACCTTCAACCGCATCGAAATTGCACGGGGTGACGCGCAACCGTTCACTGACGTGACTATTCCGGCGGAATATGAATGGGTGCCTCAGGGGAAACTCGGGGCGAGCGTGGTTGAATTGGCGAACCTGTATGCCGCCCATGCACGCGACGTAAAGACCGGTTCGACGCTTGCGCCCACTTTTGGAGACGCGATCCGCATGCATGAACTGATTGAGCAGATCGTGGAATCGAATGATTCCGGCAAGCGGGTTCAGCTCTCTTTCAGCACGCCGAGTTAATCCTCAAGGCTAGCCAAAGCATCAGGCATCGACGGCGAAGCGCAGAGCCTCGCCGTCGACATTCGTTTTGCAGAAGCAGAAGCGCATTGCGCAGCTCAAAAAAAATCCGCTCGCGTTGACTCCAAATTGGCAGGTCAACGCGAGCGGACATGTTGCGGCCAGATTTGTCCTGGCCGCATGAATCAACCTCCGAACATCGCCTTCACTTGTGTATTAAAGCCATTGACGAAGTCGTGCTCGCCCGGCCCTACGTTTGCGCGCATCGGTTTGGCGGCTTCGACCAGGATCTCGTTTGCATCCGTGCCCAGGACCTTGATCGTTTCGTCGATGAATTGATCGAGCGGCATCGCCATTTCGGCTTCTTCGCTGTTCATTAGTTCAGTACGTACCCAAGGTGGCGCGATCTCCAGCACGCGAACCGTCGTTTCCTGCAGCATGAAACGTTGGGACAGCGCGTAGGAGTGCAACGCGGCCTTGGTCGACGAATAGACTGCAGTCATCGCCATTGGCACGAAGGCCAGGACGGAACTCGTGTACGCCACGACGGCGTCGTTCCGGGTCTTTAGATGGTCGATCAACGCGGACGTCATGCGGATCGGGCCAATCAGGTTAGTGGTCACGTGGGAGATCATCAACGCGTCGTCGATCTTCCCGTTCACTGCATCGGGTTGCATGACACCCGCGTTATTGATCAGCACATTGAGCTCGGGATGACCGGCGATCAGCTTGGCTGCCACGCGTTCAATACTCGCGGGATCGGAGATGTCGAGTTCGACCGCTTCCATCCCCTGGTTGGCCGCGATGACTGCGTCGAGATGACTGCGCCGCCGGCCCGCAATGATGACCTTGTTGCCCAGTTTATGGAGCGCCTCGGCGAGGCCTCGGCCAATGCCCGAACCGCCGCCGGTGATGAAGATAGTGTTACCTGTGAGTTTCATGGAAAACGTCCTGGATTGGATGAGTGATGAAGAGTCGAGGCGTTAAACCGTTGATCGAACTTGAGGCAGGCCGCTTACCGGTTTGCCTTGGATCGCTTCGGTTCGTGAAGCTAAAGATAGGCCTCCACCGCCCGCTGCGGTAGCCCTTGATTCCCGCTATGTTTTATGTAACAAATGCATCAATCCGCATCGATTTGGCCCGGTACCATTCGTTGCCTCAAGCCGATTAGACGCGGACCGGAATGCCTGCGTCATTCTTATGATTAATGTGAGGCGTACATGGAGCGAGCCGTTTTTTTCGGGCTGCTGCAACGACGTTCCGATTTAATTCCGCTCGGGGAAACCTGAGCTCCCGTTTCGACCCATCGAGGAGTGTGTGATGCAGCGAATTGGTTTCGTGATCCTGCCGGATTTCCAGATGCTGTATTTCGCTGCCCTGTCAGTGTTCGAGTTCGCCAACATCAGCGCGGGAAAGCAGCTGTACGGCATTGAGCTGCTATCGGAATCGGGGGACATGGTGCGTAGTTCGCTCGGTACGATGATCGCGACAATGCCCTTTGGAGACCCCAGCTTCGACACAATGCTGGTCGGCGGCGGAACTGCGAGCGTGACTGCATCGCCTGCCGTTGTGGATTTCGTGCAGCGTGGATATCGTGCATCGCGCAGGATTGCGTCCATCTGCACCGGTGCGTTCGTTTTGGCGCAAGCCGGCATCCTTGATGGCAAGCGTGTGACCACGCATTGGATCGCCGCGAACGAGCTCAAAGAGCGCTTTCCTCTCGTCAAGATGCAGCCTGATCGCATCTTCATCATCGATGGATCAATCTGGACGTCGGCCGGCATGACGGCGTGTATCGACTTGGCGCTTGCCATGGTCGAACAGGATTACGGCGCGGACCTCGCACACTCGATTGCGCAAAAGCTGGTGGTCAATCATCGTCGCGGTGGTGGTCAATCGCAGCACTCCGAGTTGCTCAAGATGGACGCCAAGTCTGACCGGATCCAGACCGCGCTCGACTATGCGCGTCGAAACCTGAAGTCCCAGCTCTCGGTCCAGGAACTTGCCGATGCGGCATGTTTGAGCCTGCGCCAGTTCAGCCGGGCGTTTCGCGCGGAGACGGGTCAGTCTCCCGCGCAGGCAGTGGCAAATCTAAGGCTGGAGGCCGCGCGCCTCTTGATAGAGCAAAGCCGTCATCCGGTCGACGTGGTCGCGACAGAGACGGGCTTTGCAGACTCCGAGCGGATGCGCCGCGCATTCGTGCGGGCGTTTGGTCATCCTCCGCAGGTCATACGAAACAATGCGAGGGCGGAATTTTCAACCGCCTGAAACGCATCAAATTCAGCCTGCGGCTTGCACGATCAGTTTTGCGACCGCATCCGGTTGGGAAAGCATGGCCACATGACTGGCCGCGACGGTGACCGTCGTGGCTTCCATCCGGGATGCCATCGTCTTCTGAAGTTCGGGATGGATGGTGCGATCCTCGCTGGCGAGCAAATACCAGCTGGGCTTTTCCTTCCACGCAGGCGCGGTGACTTCACCGCCGAGTGCGGCGCCCGCCAGCGGATTCTGCGTTGCAAAGATCAGCGCGCGCTCGGCGGCTGTCAGGTCCTGAGCAAATACTTCATCAACACCTTCACGCGTGAGTTTGAAGAAATGATGCTCGTCGGGGCGGACGACTTCAAGCAAACGGGTGGGCGGCCCACCGGCGCCAAGGGATGCGGCCGACTCGCCAACATCGGGCCCGAATGCCGCGACGTAAACAAGTCCAGCGACTTTCGGATCGGAACCGGCTTCGGTAATGACAGTGCCGCCGTAAGAGTGACCTACCAGCAATACCGAACCGTCCACTAACGCTATTGCCCGCTTCACGGTCGCCACATCGTCTGCCAGCGACGTCAGTGAAAGCGAAACGGCAGAGCCTGTGAGACCGGCGGCATCGATAAGCGGCAGGACTTTATCCCACGCCGACGAATTGGCCCAGGCGCCGTGAACAAAAAGAATATTCGATACCTTCGCCATGATTAATTGCCCTTGTCATGCGACTGCTGTCGCGGTGTATGTTGAAAAGACCAGGGTTCATTCTCGGTTTGGCGGACAGTATCGTGAGGTCGAAGATCCCACTTTTTCGGCCATTGTTAAGTCGCGAATAACTCTGCTGTGCGGCAAATCATGTTTGCGGCACTGCCCACGTCACTTTTCGAGCACTTCCTTGAGCGTCGCGCGGCTGGTGTTGAACGTCATCATCACGATCACGCTAAGCGCGGCGAGCAAGGCGCCAAAGCGCATTGTCGCTGCCATGCCCTGGTGGTCCACCACTGCACCACCGCCGAGCGAACCGAGCGCAATTGCGATCTGCACGGTACTGACGAACATCGACGAACCGGCTTCAGGGCGGTCAGGCGAACTCAGTTGCATCCAGACGCTCAAGCAAAGCGGGATCGCGCCATATGCAAGTCCCCACAACGCCACGATCGCAATCACGCCTGCACGGGAAGCTTGCAGCATCGGCAATGCGAACAGGGAGACCACCACGAGCGCGCCTAGCACGAGCAACGAGCGTTTCAGATGGCGCGTCACGATGGCCGAAACAGCAAAGTTCGCAACGAAACCTACTACCCCGAAGCCGAGCAGAACCGCTGTGATCCATGAAGAGCCAAACAATGCATTGCGTTCAAGGAACGGCGCAATATACGTATAGGCCGCGAAATGGGCGCCGAACAGAAGGCCGACCATCATTAAACTGCGGCGCACGTTCGAGCGCGACAGCATGGCCCGGAAGTCGTCCGTGCGCATTGCGGCCTTCGGTGCGAGCGAGGGCAAGAACACGGCCTGCGCAGCCAACGCGACAGCGGCAAGAATGGCGGTTGCAACAAACGACATGCGCCACGATGTCAGGTTCGCGATCAACGTGCCGAGCGGCACGCCGATCACGGTCGCCAGCGTAATGCCCATGAAAATCGTTGCGCTTGCACGGGCGGCCTGCTCTTCGCGGACCAGTTGCCCGGATGCGCCGAGCGCAACAGTCCAGAAACCGCCGAGGCTGGCGCCGAGCAATGCGCGACCGATGAGCATCACTGCAAAGCTCGGTGCAATGGCGGAAATCAGGTTCGATGCAAGCAACAGGACGGCCAGCGTCAGCAGGATCAGGCGCCGGTTGATGCGGCCTGCCGCGAGCAGCAAGACAGGCGCCGAGATCGCGGCGATGATCCCTGGCGTAGTCACCATGAGCCCGGCGGTGCCGGGCGTGACTCCCAGGTCCTGCGCGATCTGCGGCAGCAGTCCGACGGGCATGTATTCCGTCGCGACGAATGCGAACGAACCTACTGCGACCGACAAGACCGCGAGCCACGACGGGCCGCGCGATACGGGTTCGATGACGGGCATTGACGCGGTAGACAACGCGCTGTCGCTTGCTATCGATGGGCCCCCGCGAGGGCTGATAAGTTGCTGGGCATCCATTTGATGTTCTCCGGTTCGGCTAAAGCGACGTGTCGGCGTCTGGTTGCACAGTAGGTGCACGACTGCCGATCACTACTGCTTGCTGAAGCGAAGGATAGGAGTTTCGATGGGGAATGTGTCTCCCCATGAGCGCGACGCGCGGGCATCGGGATATGATCGAAGCGCTTTGCTCCACTACGACGCTTGGCAGTTGAACCCAAAGACGTATGAGCAAAGGCTGCCCGATGGATGCCACCGGTTCGCGAGTGCTTATCCGGAACTTGTTTGAGAGGACATTGACTTGGCTCCTGGAAATTTCAACGATATCGCGACGTTCGTCTCCGTGGTCAGGGCCGGCAGCTTTACATCGGCTGCACAGCAACTCGGTATCACGCGGTCTGCGGTGGGCAAGATCATTGCGCGTCTGGAGGCTCGCCTGCAGGTTCGCCTGCTCCACCGGACTCCGCAAAGCCTGGGGCTCACGGATGACGGAGAGGTGTACTTCGCGCGTTGCACACAGATTCTGGAGGATCTCGAAGAGACCGAAACGGCGATGGCGGCACGCAGTGCAACGCCGACAGGAACGCTGCGCATCAGCGTGCCGATCGGGCTTGGGCATCGGCACGTGCTACCCGTCATTGAGTCGTTTCTTGATAGCTGGCCTGCGGTGACGGCCGAGGTCAGCTTCACGGACAAATTTGTCGACCTGGTTGATGAGGGGTTCGATATCGCGGTCCGGGTTGGTGAGCCCAAGCCGGATTCCCGATTGATTGCGCGCGTGGTGGCAACACAGAAGCTGGTGACCTGCGCTTCGCCGAGTTACTTGGCAAAGCGCGGTGTGCCGGCCACGCCGTCCGACCTTGCAGATCATGAATGCCTTCACTTCGTGAGCGGTGGACGTCTTCAGCCGTGGTCGTTTGCCGGTGTTGGGCAGGAGACCGTGAACTCGACTGACCGGTTGAGAATGGACAGCGCTGAAGCGATCGTCGCCGCAGCGGTTAACGGCGCCGGCATTGTCAGCATGCCTTTGTACTTGCTCGCAACTGACATCGCGCAAGGGCGATTGCAGACTATCCTGCAGGGGTTTGAGGTCGAAGCGCTGCCCATCAGGGCGATCTATCCGACGCGGCGACATCTCGCGCCTAAGGTTCGCCGCTTTATCGATTGTTTGTTTGATGCGTGGCAGCCGGTGCCGCCTTGGGAGCGTGAAGTCGAATAGGACGTTGGTTTTCGTTCGCACTCGGGGTTTGGTGAGGTAGGTTCTGCGTTGGCGGTCTGGTTCATTACCGGGTTGCTGCTTTCCAAGTCTTCGCGCGTTTTATGTTGGCTGATTTCTTTATCACTATTAGCCACTGCGCGTGGCGGCGCG
>NZ_CAXUPU020000043.1:0-62426 GCF_964252755.1 Caballeronia sp. LjRoot29
CCAACCCCAAGACCAACCCCAAGACCAACCCCAAGACCAACCCCAAGACCAACCCCAAGACCAACTCCAAGACCAACCCCGACCACTAACCCCGAGTGCGAACGAAAGACCCCATCACTTCCCCGTAGCCCCCAAACCTCGCCGATCTCCAATACCGATCGTGATCTCGGAAACTGGTCTTACTTAGCAGAAATTGCACACTTACGATTCTTCGTAATCCTGCTTACAGGGCCTGGTTTTCACGTTGTTTGATCTATTTCACGATATCTTCGGAGTGGGGCGATGAAGAAACAAATCCTGGGAATTGCCGCATGCATGTCGGTGTGCGGCGTTGCACACGCTCAAAGTTCGGTGACTCTCTATGGGCTCCTCGACAACGGCTTCGTGTTCAATTCGAATTCAAAGGGTAGCCGACAATACGAATTGGGTTCCGGCAATCTGCAGGGCGATCGTTGGGGCATGATCGGCTCCGAGGATCTGGGCGGCGGGTTGAAGGCGATCTTCCGGCTTGAGGGCGGCTTCAACATAGACAACGGCACACTAGGCCAAGGCGGCGCGGAGTTCGGACGCAAAGCGTATGTAGGACTCGCGAGTCCCATGGGCACCGTGACGCTCGGTCGCCAATACGACCTGCTCGGCGACTATGTCGGCAGCTTCGAATCGGGCAACGCCGAAAAGCTGGTGACGCTGAAAGAATGGGGCAGCATCTACGGCTCGCACCCGGGCGACATGGACAACCTCGACAACACCAACCGGATCAACAACTCGATCAAGTACGCCAGTCCCAACTATGGCGGCCTGACCTTCGGCGGCTTCTACAGCTTCGGCGGCAAGGCGGGAGAGTTTACGCAGAACCAGATCTATGCGTTCGGCGCGGGCTACGACAACGGCCCGCTGGCGCTTGGCGTGTCATACGAAAACGCACGCGACCCGAACTTCTCGGTCTTCGGCTCGAATCCCAACGCGAACTCACCTACATCAACCTCGGCGCTGAATATGTCCAGCCCGGTGTATAGCGGCTTCGCGTCGGCCCATACATGGCAGGTCGTTTCGGCGGGCGCCGCGTACAAGATCGGCAACGCGACCATTGGCGGCGTGTATAGCAATGTCCAGTTCAAGGACATCGGCGCCGAGGCGGGCGCAGGCCTCAATCCGCAGAAACTGACGGGGACCGCGACCTTCAACCTCGGGGAAATCAACCTGGCCTATCTGGTGACACCGGCCTTGCAATTAGGCACCGCGTTCACCTATACACGCGGCAGTTCGATCGGCAGCATCTCCGGGGCGAGCTACAGTCAGGTGAATCTCGCGGCGAACTATGCGCTCTCCGTGCGTACGGACCTGTATGTGGTCGGCATCTACCAGCACGCGAGCGGCAAGGATTCGACCGGGAAAACGGCGGTCGCGGCAATCAGCAACCTGAGCAATTCGTCAACCGATGTGCAGACGGCGCTGATCGTTGGCATACGTCACAAGTTCTAATACGGAACGCACTCCGAAATGAGCTAGCAGAGAACGACTTCCGATCGCACGCTTGGGCGCTCGGAAGTTGTTCTAAAGAACTGCGATCCTGAAGCAAACGTAGCCGCGAGCCTATTGAGCAACCTGTTCCCTCCATCGATACTTCTGCTGCCAGCCTAACAGCCTTTTCAGCTTCTCATTGCTCAGCAGGGTCTCGAATTCGCCAAGCTGCTTCTTGACGGGCACGTTGGGATAAAACTGCTTCAACAACTCCGCCGTCGGCTGGTCAGAAGATACGTCGTCAGCTGCGACGTTCATGACCTCAAAACCAAGCCCGTCTTTTTCAATGCCAAGCCGGCATGCCGTCGCCAGATCCCGTCCATCGATATAACTCCACGCAATCCGCTTGCGCAGCCCCGGGTCCTTGGACCACGTCGGGAATTTTTGATAGTCGACAGGATCAAGTACGTTGCCAATGCGGAAGCAATAAATATCCGCGCCCGTGCGCGCATGAAACGCCTTGGCGGTGACTTCGTTGATCACCTTCGACATGGCATAGCTGTCCATCGGATCGACCGGATATTGCTCGTCCAGCGGAAAGTATTCCGGGTCCCGGTGCCGGTGTGCAAACACCACGCCATAGGTCGTCTCGCTCGAGGCAACGATTACTTTCTTGATACCCAGCTTCGATGCAGCGTCGAGCACGTTGTAGGTCGACATCACGTTGATGCGGAATACCTCATTGTCGGTGGTAATGAGGATCCTGGGAATAGCGGCAAAATGGACGATCGCGTCAATGGGCTTGGGCTCGAGATCATCGTCGAACTCTTTTAGCACGGTGGTCGAAGCCAGCGCGTTGAAAACCTGTCCTGCATCGGTAAGGTCGGTAATCAAGGTACGTGCTATGGGCTTTGCCATGGGTACGCGATCGAGATTCAACACTTCATAACCATGCGAGACGAGATCCTCGACCACCCATTTCCCGGCAAGCCCGCTGCCGCCGGTCACTATTACTCTCTTCGTCATACGATGTACTCCTGGTCTGATTGTTGGGGCTCGACGTTAGAACCAGATGTTACCTCCGGGCAGGGACAGGTTCTGTGACGAACTTCATAGTTGCGCGGCCACACGCATCAGGGACAACCCCGACACCAATGTATGACGCTCGTCACAGACACGATGGCGGACGGCAACCTACGATCTGCCTCAACGAGAATTAAATCAAGGAGACATCGGTGGCTGCAATATCGTCCAAAGAGGATTCGCAACCTGTCCAGACGCGTCTCTCCGACACGCTGCGTGGCTGGCTCAAGATCCGGGAATTGAATATTTTTTCGGTATTGCTGCTGGTCGGAATCCTGATCAGCATTTTTTCTCCTTATTTCCTGACGACGAACAACCTGATGGGCGTGTTCAGGTCATTTTCGCTGATTGCGATCATGTCCATCGGGATGATGCTAGTCATTATCACGGGCGGTATCGATCTGTCGGTGGGCTCCGTGATGGGCTTATCGTCGCTCGTGACGGCGCTTGCTTTCCAGCATGGTGCCGGTCCTGTCACGGCTGTGTTTGCAGGACTATTCGTGGGACTCGCCGTCGGCTGTTTCAACGGATTCCTGGTCACCTGGATCCAGTTGCCGCCCTTCATTGCCACGCTGGGCACATTGAGCATTGGACGGGGCCTGATGTACATGATCACCAAAGGCGTTCCGGTTACGCCTGATGTTCCGGATAGCTTCACGTTCATCGGACAAGGGTATCTCGGGTTAGTGCCGTTTCCCGTGGTCATCATGATCTTCATGACCATATGTTTTTCCGTATTGATGCGTCAGACCCGTTTCGGCCGGCACGTGTATGCCACGGGAGGCAACGAGATGGCGGCACGCCTGAGCGGCGTGCGCACCTTTCGCGTCAAGTTCATTGTCTATGCCCTTTCAGGGCTCATTGCTTCTATCGCCGGCATTGTCAGTTTCTCGCGCTTTGTCTCGGCGGAGCCGGCCTCAGGTTTCGGAGCAGAACTCGATGTTATTGCGGCAGCTGCGATCGGCGGCGCAAGTCTTTCGGGAGGCGCTGGCAGCGTAGAGGGCGCGATTATTGGCGCGGCGTTGGCGGGAATCATCGCTAACGGGGTCGTGCTGTTGAACATTGATACCTACGCACAGCAAGCCATCACCGGTTGCGTCATTCTGATCGCGGTCAGTATCGACATCTGGCGTGTCCGCCGAAAGGGACGTTGAGGAGAAGGACATTGAAACCCGCCTCTCGCTGATTTTTTAACACCACTAAAACAAAACCGGAGACAAAAATGGATATGACATTTCGCACCGTAATGAGCGTCGGCGTGGCCACCGCGGCACTATGTCTGAGCGTGTCGGCTCAGGCCAAGGACGCAAAGGATATTTCTGTCGCCGTCATTCCAAAGGTGGCTGTGCCGTTCTTCGACGACTGCAACAAGGGCGCACAACAGGCCGCCGACAAGACGGGTGTCAAGTATCAATGGGTGGTGCCGCAAAACACCCAGGGTTCGACGCAGGTAAAGATCATTGAAGACCTGATATCGAAGCACGTAGACGGCATTGCTATCTCGGTCAACGAACCCAAGTCTGTCGAGAGCGTGATGAAGCGCGCCGAACAGAGCGGCATAAAAGTACTGACGTTCGACTCTGACTCGCCCAAGAGCGGCCGGTCGATGTACATCGGTACGAACAACGAGTCGGCGGGGGAGACCATGGCCGAGACGATGGGCAAGGCACTTGGCGGATCCGGTGACGTTGCGATAGTGACCGGGCAGCTCGGTGCGGTGAATCTCAATGAACGTATCGCCGGTATCAAGAAGGGGCTGGCGAAATACCCGGGCATCAAGATTGTGGAAACACAGGGCACGGACGATGACCTCGCCAGAGGTGTTTCGGTTGTCGAGACAACCCTGCGGGCCCATCCGCAACTGAAGGGCATTTTTGGGGTAAGCCAGGTCGGTGGACCAGCCGTGTCAAAGGTGCTCAACACGAAAGAGTTCGGCGCTATGAAAGGCAAGCTCGAAGTGCTTGCGTTTGACGATCTTCCCGACACGCTAAAGGCGCTTAAGGATGGCTCGATTCAAGGGATCATGGTTCAGCGGCCTGTCACCATGGGTTCGCTTGCGGTGAACAATCTGGTGGCGCAGATCCAGGGTACGGGAGAAGCGCCTAAGGACATCGATACGGGCGTGACGGTCGTGACTAAAGATAATCTTGGAAGCTACACCAAGTAAGCTCGGTACGAGCAAGGGAGAGCCATGGCAGCGCCATTCCTGGAGATGAGGAACATTTCCAAAACGTTCCCCGGCGTCAAGGCGCTCGACGGCGTCAACCTTCAGATCCGGCAAGGCGAGGTGTTAGCACTTGCCGGGGAGAATGGGGCTGGCAAGAGCACGTTGATGAAAATATTGACGGGTGTTTATAGCCCGGATTCAGGTGGAAGCATCCTCATCGAGGGTAAGGAAATCGCGCTGCGCGATAGCAATCATGCACGCGCGTTGGGTATCGGCATCATTTATCAGGAGTTGTCGGTAGTCGAAAATCTTAGCGTGGCAGAAAACTTGTTTCTCGCCAGGGAGCCACGCAATCGCGTTGGTTTGCTCGACCGGGCACGCATGGACCGCGAAGCGAGACAGATGCTTGAAACGATCGAACTCGATCTCGACCCATCCGTGCGCGTGAGCGAATTGAGCGTCGGGCAGCAGCAGATGATCGAGATCGCCAAGGCGCTTGCGTATCAGTCAAAGGTCATCATCATGGACGAGCCGACTGCTTCGCTCAGCCATCATGAAACGCGCACGCTGCTTCGATTGATCAAGCGCTTGCGTGAGCGCAACATCGCGGTGGTCTACATCTCGCACAGGCTGGAGGAAATTTTCGAGCTTGCCGACCAGGTGACGGTGCTTCGTGATGGTCGTACCGTCAATACCTCGCCGATTGCAGACGTAACCCGCAATTCGCTGGTTCGCATGATGGTCGATCGTGAGTTAAGCGATCTATACCCGGGGTCCGCCGTGTCGCACGCAAGCAAGGAGGCTGTACTGGAAGTCCGGGACTTGTCGTTGCGGGCGGTGAAGGGCGCGCAAGCGCGGATACGGGACATCAGCTTCACGTTGCACCGCGGCGAAATCCTGGGCGTTGCGGGACTGGTCGGTTCAGGGCGTACGGAGATCATGGAGATGATTTTCGGCATGCGTCCTTGCACGGGAAGTATCGCCATCGACGGCAAGCCGGTGACCATCCGCAGTCCCCACGATGCAATTGAACAGGGTATTGGCTTCGTCACCGAAGACCGCAAGGCGCAGGGGCTCGTGCTCGGAATGAGCGTGCGGGAAAATTTCAGCCTGACCCACTTGAAGCGCTATTCACCCTTCCAGTTCCTGCAACGCGCTAAAGAAGAGAATAGCTGCAAACAATTCGTGCGCAGCCTCGGCATCAAGACGCCTGACAATGAACAGAAGGTCGTCAATCTTAGCGGGGGAAATCAGCAAAAGATCGTGATCGCTAAATGGGTCGCGCGAAATCCCAAGGTCCTGATTGTTGACGAGCCAACACGTGGCATTGACATTGGCGCTAAGGCGGAAGTGCACGCATTGCTGGCGCGGCTCGCTTCGCAAGGCATTGGGATCATTGTCATTTCGTCCGATTTGCTGGAGGTGCTTGCAGTCAGCGACAGGATCCTGATTGTTCGTGAAGGACAGTTGAATGGCGAGATGACGCGTGAGCAAGCGACCCAGGAACGAGTGATGGCCGCAGCGACCGCTTGATTTTTGATTTTACACATTGAACGGAAAACCATGACAACGATAGCTGTGATTCATACGGGACCCGTGACGGTTCTACCGATCAAGGAACAACTCAGCGAGTTGATCGCGCACGCGCGCGTGATCAACATCATGGATGACAGCCTGCTGAATGACGTCCGTACAGCGGGGCATCTGACACCGGAAGTCGCCAGCCGCATTTATAGCTACATGTTGAATGCGCAGGCAATGGGCGCGGACATCATCGTCAATGCGTGTTCTTCGGTCGGCGAGGCGACGGACTCGTTAAAAGAATTGATCCGCACGCCGATTGTAAAGATCGACGAGTCGATGGCGGAAGAGGCCAGCGCGATCGGCCCGCGTATCGGCGTGGTCGCAACCGTAGCCACTACGCTGGACCCCACGGTGCGGCTGATCCGGCGCAAGGCGGGTGAGCTCGGCCGCATGGTCGAGGTGACCGAGCGGATCGCGGAGGGGGCGTTCGAAGCGCTGCTTCGCGGGGAGGGTGCGCTGCACGACGAGATTCTCAAGCAGACAATCGTCGCGCTCGCCGATCAAGTCGACGTCGTCGTGCTCGCGCAAGTGTCGATGGCGCGTCTCATCCCCACGCTTGGCACGCTGCGTGTTCCGGTGCTGTCCAGCCCGCGCAGCGGCGTCGAAGCGGTTAAACGCGCGCTAGCGGCGCTTTGACGGCCCGAACGTTCAAGGAGGGCGCAGTGAACGATGCCGGTAACATGATCTGTTTTGGCGGCTGCTTGTTGCGCAGGAATTTCGCAACGAAGAGGGGCGTCAGAACGATCTTGCGTTCGTGCATGGCTGTCAGCCCTTCAGTTTTCAAGTCGTTGAAGTGCCGGTTGACGGATTCGCGCGATGTACCAATGAATTCGGCGAGCTTGTCTTGCGGAATAGGCAGATCGATAAGGACTGCATCTGCTTGACTTAAGCAGTCGAATTCGACGCCTATCTGACCGGCGAACATCACGAGAATGTTCGTCAGGCGTTTGCGCACGTCGTGCAGGGACAGGTTTTCGATCAGCTGCTGAGCTTCCTGCCATCGGAGGTAATGGCTTCGCAAGACGAAGTCGTTGATTACGTCGTAGCGGGCGAGCAGTTGTTTGAAATCAGCCTTGCGAATGTAGCAAATCATGCTGGGAGCAAGCGTCTGCGCATGATGGGAATAATTGGCCTCGTTCAGAACGTCGCCGTCGCCGAACAGCATGCCCGCCTTGATAAACGACAGCGTGATCTCTTGCCCGTCTTCGGTCAGCCTGAAGAGCCGGACGCTTCCGCTTTTGAGCAAATAGACATGATTGCTCAGGTCTTCAGGTCTGTAGATCGTTGTATTTTTTCGAACCGTCCGGTGATCGCTGAATGCGGGCATGACCTCATCGAGGCAATGACGTTCGATTAGCGAGAGAAGCTCGCTTTTTCCGACAAACCACATTGGAAGTCTCCTTGAACCTTGGCTCCTGAACCGGGAAGGGGCAGGAGCCGTTTCTATACATGCGTTCGCCATGATTTGCTTTACCCGTGAGGTCGAACCATCGCTTCCAACATTGCATGCAACGCATACACCGGACACACATTTCCGCCACGCAGGTTCAGGCAACCTGCGGCGCATGCGCTGCAAGAAATGCACAAACCGCGTCGGTGACTTGCCGGGTCGTCGCCGTGCCACCCAGGTCGGCTGTATGCGTTGCGGGATTCGCCGTCACGTGTTCAATAGCCGCCATGACTGCGCGTGCTGCGTCCATTTCGCCAAGATGCTCCAGCATCATGACGACCGACCAGAACGTACCGATAGGATTCGCCAGGCCCATGCCCATGATGTCGAAGGCTGAACCATGAATCGGCTCGAACATGGACGGATAGCGGCGCTCGGGATCGAGATTGGCTGTCGGCGCGATGCCGAGACTTCCGGCCAGCGCAGCAGCCAGGTCGCTCAGGATGTCGGCATGCAGGTTGGTCGCGACAATCGTGTCGAGCGTTGCAGGGCGGTTCACCATGCGTGCAGTGGCGGCATCGACGAGTTCCTTGTCCCACATGACATCGGGAAACTCCTTCGAAATTTCGAGGGCGATTTCGTCCCACATCACCATTGCGTGACGCTGCGCATTGCTCTTGGTGATAACGGTCAGCAGCTTGCGCGGACGCGACGCCGCCAGGCGAAAAGCGAAGCGCAGGATTCGTTCGACGCCTGCTCGCGTCATGATCGAAACGTCGGTTGCGACTTCGATAGGATGGCCTTGATGCGCCCGGCCGCCCACCCCTGAATATTCGCCCTCTGAATTTTCCCTGACGATGACCCAGTCGAGATCAGTCGGACCACAGCGTTTAAGCGGGACATCGATACCCGGCAGGATTCTCGTGGGACGCACATTGGCGTACTGGTCGAAGCCCTGACAGATCTTGAGCCGCAGACCCCAGAGCGTGACGTGGTCGGGGATCGCAGGGTCGCCTGCCGAGCCGAACAGAATCGCGTCCTTGTCCCGGATCGCATCGAGGCCGTCAGCGGGCATCATCACCCCGTGCTCACGATAGTAGTCACCACCCCAGGCGAAGTTTTCGAACTCGAACTTGAATTGGCCCGTTTGCGCGGCCAGCGCTTCCAGCACTTCCTGTCCTGCTGGCACGACTTCCTTGCCAATGCCGTCTCCGGGAATAGTCGCGATCCGATAACTCTTCATCTCTGGTCTCTGGAATTGGAAAACATCTGGGCATGCTAAAGCGCAATGGCGCCGCGAAACGCTGCGGGAGTTAAACTGTCTTTAACTTTGAGTTAATAATGAAGTTGCCGGCGACCTCGCAATGACCTCTCCAATTCAGGCAGAAGACTTGAGTTTTTTCTCCATCCTGGCGGGTTGTGGCAGCCTGACAGCTGCTGCGCGCGAGTTGGGATTAAGCACGGCGGCAGTCAGCAAGCACCTCTCCCAGATGGAAGCGCGCACAGGCGTCGCGCTGGTGAGCCGGACGACCCGCCGCATGAGCCTCACGCCCGAGGGCGACCTTTACGCGGCCCGAGCGCGGAGAATCCTGACTGAAATGGATGAGCTTGCGCAGCTTCTTGGCAGGGCGGCCGTTGCGCCAAGCGGGCTGTTGCGCGTCAACGCCACGCTGGGTTTCGGACGCAGTCACATTGCTCCCGCTATATCGCGATTTGTGAAGCTGTACCCTGAGGTCGACGTGCAGTTGCAGCTATCGGTCGATCCTCCTCCCCTTAGCGAAAACGCCTTCGACGTATGCGTGCGTTTCGGCCAGGCGCCGGACTCGCGTGTCATTGCCCGGCTGGTCGCGCCAAACCGGCGCCTGCTCTGTGCAGCACCGGCTTATTTCGCTGATCATCCACTGCCCCGGCATCCTCAGGATCTTGCGCAGCACAATTGCATAGGCATACGCCAGGGCGACGATGGCTACGGTATCTGGCGGCTGACGACGGGGCGGGGCGGGGAGGAGAAAGCCGAGGTTATACGCGTCCGGGGCAACCTCACTACGAACGATGGCGAGATCGCTGTGAAATGGGCGCTCGATGGTCACGGCATCCTGATGCGTGCAGAGTGGGACATCGCCGAGTATTTGCGCGACGGCCGATTGATACACGTATTGCCGGCTTACCGGACGCCCGATGCCGATATTTATGCGGTCGTTCCGCAACATCTGCAAACAACGTCACGCGTTAAGTCGTTCGTCGATTTCCTCATACTTGCTTTGCAAACTAAATAAAGATTGAGCAACGTCCAAGTTCGATCAAAATTGTTTTCGCTCTCTTCTCGCGTCGTTTAGACAAAGTGAATAAACACGTCGCCTTCTTTCGTAACTTGAATCTCGGACGACCGAATTGCCCGACCAAGGTCCAGTTCGAAGAAGCGTTCGTGGCCGCCGGCGCAGCGTCAGCGTCTTCGTTCCTGACCAATGGCACGATGGTTTTCACAACAGGCTCTGGCAGACAAGCGCTTAGGGTGTTCAATGATGCTTGCGAGATTCTTCATGGGACGTGTGGGCTTGAAGAGCCGGGCTTCATGCGCACCATCGAGTACCTGACTCAGCTCATCGCTCTGGAGCCCTTCGTGGAAATCGATCCCGGTAGCGTCCACGCCTGTTGTGCGTCCTTCCTTCATGCAACAGATGGCTTGTCCGTTGCACAGCTACCCCTTGAGTCCGGACGTCGCGACGTAAAGGTGCTTCAATTGACTGATTCCGAGGCATTTAGTGTCAGTATCAAGGTCGGAAATTCGACAGGAAGTCCGAACGCATTTCTCGAAAAGCGCCTAGGCGTTCCTGTTACCACACGCAGTTGGAACACCATTGTTCGCCTCGTGCAAAAGCATGCCTAAGCGCTTACAGGGTTGCCGGGTTCATGCTCATTTGTCCGCAACAATGGGAGCTAGATCCGGCTCTGAGAAAGCTCGCTCACGCGGTGGAATGGGATACGCATTTCCGGTGTAGAGTTGAGCATCATCGACTTGAGTCCCCCCATGTCCAAACCTACGCCCGATCAAGCCAGCCAGGAGACCGCTCGTCTCGTGCTTCGTATGGATGCCGCCATTTCAGCATTCAGGGCTGGGCTAAAGTCGGGGGTGCAAGCACTCGATGCAGCGAGCCCGATTGACTCGCAACTCTCGTCATCGTCGAGCGGCAATATGCCAGCAAGCGGGTCGGGTCTGGGAGAGCGTCGTGTGCCTCGTCGGCCGAACAAGGTGGAACTCGCTATCCTCACGGCGCTTGCCGACACCTACGGCGCCGAGATGCTGACCAATTCCTCCCTTGGCTACGTTTTGCGCGTCTTTGCAAGGGGCGGCGGCGTTGCACTCGTGCAGCGCTTGCTGTTCGGTGAGTCGGCGTCGGACCAGCAGTTGTCGCTGATGCTAACGGCGGCTCGCACTGCGCTCACACAAATCTCAACGGTTTTCCCGGACGTGTTTTTCGCGGATGCCAACGCCGTGATTGCGGGCTTTCGACCGCGGCCGCCGACGGGATTTTCCAGCTAGAGCGCAAAGAAACAAGCGAGCGCATGCCGGCATGGTTTCGGCGTCAGCGAGGCAACGATCGCGCTAACGTTTGCGCAACCAGTGAGCCGAACCACTTAGGCGATGCATCCACGCAGCCGCGCTAAAATAACGGCGCTTCAAAACGCTAAGCCATAAAATGGGGTCGCTGCATATTGCAGGGCGGCTGCGGCACTTCTCACGCGACATCTTTCATTCACACGGCGGCTCAAATCAATTTCACTGACGGCGTTCTCGGCGCTAGCCTTCATGCGCTCACTATGCCCGAAGTGCTCGGGGTCGTTGTCGCACTCGTGCTTGGCGGCATGGTCAAAGGGATTGTCAGTATCGGCGTGCCGCTTGTCGCCATGCCCATATTGAGTCAGTTCTTGCCGATCAAGCAGGCAGTACTGCTTCTTTCAATGCCCATCATTCTCGGCAATATCCCGCAAGCACTGGAAGGCGGTGAAATGCTGCCGACGGTTCGCCGTATTGCGACTCCGCTGATTGGTACCGTCCTGGGAAATATCGTCGGCGTAACGGTCTTGATTTCACTCGCACCGCATCGCGCGCAAGCCGCGGCCGGTTGTTTGCTGATGCTTGCCGCGCTGTTGTTGCTCGCGGCGCCTAAGCTCACGCTATCGCCTCGCTCGGCCAAGCCCGCGGGCCTTGTGTTCGGATTTGGTGCGGCCGTGATGGAAAGCATTGCGTCGGTTCCCGGCCCTTTGCTTGCGATGTACCTGATCGCGACAGGCGCAACAGGCAGGGCATTTACGAAACAGATCGCAATCATCCTTGTTGTATCCATCCTCACCCTGATCCTCACGTTCAGCGGAGGCGCTCATACGAGTCTTAGCGATATTGCTATTTCGACGGCGGCAAGTGTTCCTGTGATTATCGGCATCCTGCTTGTGCGGCCGCTTCGCGACAAACTGCCGCCGGGCGCATTCCGCATGTTGGTGCTGCTTTTTGTACTTGCCGCGGCGTGTCAGATGATCTGGAAGTCGGGCATTTTGTAAGGTTGCAGAGGCTCATGGCGATGCAGGCGCCCAAGCGTCCTCAATCCGTCACTTCATCAATCCGGGATATCGGGCTCGACCAGCTTTGCCAGTTGGAGAAGCGACTCCTGCCAGCCGAGGTAGCACATCTCCACGGGAATGACTTCGGGTATGCCCTCCTGGACGATGTTGAGCTCGGTGCCGCAGGACACTTGCCGCAATGAAACAGTGACGTCCATCTGGCCGGGCAGGCTTGAGTTGTCGAATCGGTCCGAATAGCGGATCTTCTCGAACGGCACCAACTCAGCGTACTCGCCGCCGAACGAGTGGCTGTTGCCGGTGGTGAAGTTGCGGAAGGACATCTTGTGTGTGCCGCCTACGCGGGCATCCAGGTGGTGGACCTGACAGGTGAACCCGTAAGGAGGAAGCCACTTCTCTATTGCATCGACTTCGAGAAAGGCCCGATAGATGCGTTCGGGAGTCGCGCGCAAGACGCGGTGCAGACGGACGGTTCCAGTAGTCATGGTGTGAATGCCTTTCGGTGGAGAAGTGGAGTGAAGAAGTGGGGCATAACCCTACGACGATTCGGCGGCGTCCGTATCGACATGAATCAAGGTCGGTAAAAACCCCTGGGCATCGATAAATTCCATTCGCACCCGATGTGTCCTTCTAGTATGGTGGGCGCCACTTCGGCGTTCACGGATACGATCCGCGATATCCGGGGTGGACACCGCATCGCATCGCATCGGCCTGGTAAAAAAATGAATCTTTTTTCCCTGCCGTGTCGAATTGGACGGTCTTCGTTCGTCGCCTCAATAGCAGCATGCGATTTGCCTGCCCATTCATGCCCGTTCAATCAGACACTGACAGGAGCTTTGCCATGACGATTCAAAAGATCACGCCGTTTCTCTGGTATGCCGAGGAAGCTGAGGAGGCCTCTGCTTTCTATGCAGATATTTTCCCGGACTCGCGTGTCGTCCGGGTCACTGCGGTGACGAGTGCCGGTTCAACGAAGCTTGTCGAATTCGTGCTCTTCGGGCAGCCTTTTTTCGCCATGAGTTCTGGGGGAGGCGACGCGTTTAACCATTCGGTGTCTCTAGTGGTCAACTGTGACGATCAGGAAGAACTCGACCGCTATTGGAACGCCCTTCTCGAGGGCGGCGGTTCGCCTGAGGCATGCGGCTGGCTGAAAGATCGCTTCGGGGTGTCATGGCAGATCATTCCCTCCGATCTCATCCCGATGATGTCGGATCCTGATCCGGTAAGGGCCACGCGCGTTGCAGAAGCCATGATGAAAATGGTGAAGTTCGATGCCGCCACGCTGAGAGCCGCTTATGCCGGAACCGGCGATTAACGAGGGGATCTGAAATAGGGTGAGCGGAGCCGCTAGCATCCGAGCCTCAGCAACCAGAGGATGCCGTAACGTGTAATTTTCGGCCGCGCTCACCAGGGAACGACGCGTCCCAGGTAGTCCAGGTAATGCAGCCCGGAGCGCCCTTCGTAAGCCTCCATCGTGTTCAGCAAGTTCGGGATACTTTCCTCGATACTCAGACGCCCCTCAGGACCGCCCATGTCTGTTCGCACCCATCCAGGCGCCATCAGTAACAAGGTTCTCGCGCCGTCCGGGTGACGTGCAGCGAAGCTACGCATGAACATGTTGAGCGCAGCCTTACTGCCCCGGTAGACCTCATAGTTGCCGTTAGTATTGTTAGTCAGGCTGCCTTGCCCGGATGACATCAAGCCGATCGTTCCGGCCGGCTGCACGAGATCCTGAAACGCCTCTATCGCCCTCATCGGACTCAACGCGTTCGTCACCATCACGCGTACGAATTCCTCGGTCGAGACATCGGCGATCGTTTCACCATCATTGTTTTTGACGCCCGCGTTCACGAAGAATAAATCCAGTCGTCGATCCTTAAGGCGGCTATGCAACGCGGTGACCTGCTCAGGAATCGTGATATCGACTGTTTCAACTTCCAGCGCACCCTGGCTGCTTGCCGAGAGTTGGCGCAGCTTGTCCATTGAACCCTCGCGGCCAGTGGCGATGACTTGCCAGCCGCGCTTCAGATATTCCTCGACCATCGCGAATCCGAGACCCCGGGATGCGCCAACGAGGAGGACAGTTTTCTTCGGAGATGTGTCTTGCATTGATCGTTCCTTAAGTCATGAGTCGAGACATCGAATATAGCGATCAGAGATACATGGCGGAAGGCGCAGCAGTTGCATTTATAACGTGCAGCAGACGCCATGTCTCAAGTTGATGATGCTACGATGAGGCATGACAGAACCCGATCTGAATCTACTCATCGCGCTCGATGCATTGCTCACCGATGGCAGCGTGGTCGGTGCCGCGCGTCGGCTGGGATTGAGTGCCTCGGCAATGAGCCGAACCTTGACCCGGCTTCGCGAGGTGACCGGTGACCCGTTATTAGTTCGAGCGGGGCGCGGCATGGTATTGACTCCCCATGCAGAGGCACTGCGTCAACGCACTCAGAATGCGGTTCATGAAGCACGTGCCGTACTTCGTCCCTCAACAACGGAACCGGATTTTTCAACGTTGCAGCGGACCTTCACCATTCGCGCGAGCGACGGTTTCGTGGAGGCTTTCGGTGCCGCCCTGATCGCGGCGGCGACCGCGGTTGCGCCGCGCGTGCGTTTGCGTTTTGCGCCCAAGCCCGAGAAGACAGCGGCATATTTGCGCGACGGCTCCGCTGATCTTGAGATCGGTGTATTGAGCGACATGGGGCCGGAAGTTCGTGTGCAAGCGTTATTCCGCGATCGGTTTATCGGCGTTGTCAGGCAGGGTCATCCGCTCGCGATGGAGCGTGAGGTGACAGTCGAACGGTACATCGCCTTCGGTCATGTCGTCGCTTCACGACGCGGTCGAACAACTGGACCGGTTGATGAAGCGCTAGCGGCTTTAGGGTTCGAGCGAATGATCGTCGCCGTGGTTCCGAGTTTTCCCGCCGCGCTCGCTGTAGCGCGAGCCTCCGACCTGATCGCGCTCGTGCCTGCGTCTCAGGTAAGCAAGCAGCCCGAACAGCAAAGGTTGCTCACGTCCGCCTTCGAGCTTCCCATTGCGACCGAAGAGATTACGGTATCGCAGATGTGGCATCCGCGGTTAGAGGTCGATCCTGTCCACCGATGGCTTCGACAACTGACGCTGGCTGTATGCCGTGAGCGTTTGCCTTTGTGATGCAATGGAGGGCATAAGGCAATGCGCGCGCTCAACTTCAGCCGCCGCGTGACAGAGTATTAGCTTTCTTGATACTGCCGCCAGACATGCTGTTTTCTTGAATTTGACTCCGTACACTTGTTTTCAAGGCGACGAACCGCGCCGCGATAACAAAGGTTTCAGGAGACAAAAGTGAGCAAACAGATATTGCTGGAGGATCTCCCTCTACGCCGCTTCCATCTGCGCGTTGCGTTCAGCGGCACCGGTGGCCAGTTCAGCGATGGCTTCGTGCTGGGGATCATCGGCATTGCGGTGAGCATGGCATCCGTGTCGCTTCATTTGACTCCGCTCTGGATGGGGTTGCTTGGCGCTGCGTCCCTCGCGGGCCTGTTTCTCGGGAGCATGTTCGCCGGTCCGATTGCGGACAAGTACGGCCGACGCACCATCTTCGCCTTCGACATGTTGTTGTTCGCCATCATCTCGGCGGCGCAATATTTCGTGACTTCGCCGGCACAGCTGTTGGTCCTGCGCCTGCTGCTGGGCTTGATTCTTGGTGCGGACTACGTAGTAAGCAAATCGCTCGTGACCGAGTTTTCGCCACGCCGTTACCGCGGCCGCTTGCTTAGCGTACTTGCCGCCGCATGGGCTGCGGGCTACGTCGGCGCCTACCTTATCGGCTTTGTCATCCGTGACATTGGCCCTGACGCATGGCGAATCATGCTGGCCGCAAGCGGGATCCCGGCACTCCTCATTCTTCCGTTCCGCCTGGGTGTGCCCGAGTCGCCTATGTGGTTGATGAAACGCGAGCGGCGCGACGAGGCGCTTGCAATCATTCGTCGCAAATTCGGACCTGAAGTCATCCTTCCTGACTCGTCACGCGTGTCTTCGTCAGCAGCGTCTCAGCAACGACGCGGGGCGTGGTCGCAATTGTTCTCACCGCGCTGGCGCAAGAACACGCTGGTTGGTTGTGTGTTCTACACCTGTCAGGTCGTGCCGTATTTCGCGCTGGGCACGTTCTCCCCAAAGGTGCTCCAGGCCTTGCAGGTCAAGGACAACTTCGTAGGAGGGCTGATTTATAACGTCTTGCTCTTCGCGGGAGCGATCGTCGGTCTTCTGATCGTCGACAAGCTGTCGCGTCGCGCCTTCCTCATTGGCACGTTCTACCTCGCAGCGGTCGCCCTGGCGATCCTTGCTTACGCGGGATTCGGGCCGATAGGAACCATGATCGCGTTTGGTCTCTTCGCCTGCATTCTTTCAGCGGCCGCGAATCTTGAGTTCGTGTATCCGCCCGAACTCTTTCCGACTGACCTGCGCGCATCGGGGGTTGGGCTGGCAGTTGCCTCCAGCCGGTTTGGTTCGGCCATCAGCACGTTCCTTCTTCCGTTAGCGATGCAGCACGTGGGCATTCATTCGGCACTCGGTGTATGCGTCGGCGTATTAGTGTTCGGGGGTGTCTTTTGCCACGTATTTGCGCCCGAAACGGGCACCGAAAATCTATCGGACATGAGGTCCGGGCAAGGTACTGAAAGCGAATCTGCAATGGGCGACGAGCAGGGCGCCGCGCTTGCGGCTTTTTCAGACGGCAACAGGAAGTGACTACCCTTGATGCTCCGAAGAAGCGACGCGCCAGATGACTTATCCTGCGGTGTCATGCAAGGACAACATTTAACCGGGCCCATCATGTCGCTGAACAAGCCAATCGATATGCACGCGGTACAAGTCTTCGTTGCCGTCGCGGAAGAGGGCAGCATGTCCGGGGCGGCGGCGCGGATGGGCATTTCTCAATCGGGTGTCTCCCAGATCATCCGGCAACTCGAGGAAGAACTCGGCGTCGTGCTCGTCAATCGAACCACTCGCCCGCTGGCGCTGACGCCCTTCGGCATCGCGCTGCGAAACCGCGGTGCGATATTGAGTGAGGAAATCGCGAACCTGAAGGCACAGGTCGTTGAAGCAGGGCAAGGGATCAAGCCGGACCTGCGTATTGGGCTGGTCGACTCGTTTGCGGCGACATGCGGGTCGGTCTTCACCAAGCGCCTGCTGGGGAAGGTTTCAAGGCTGTCCATACGCACTGGGTTGAGTCCGCAACAGGGCGAGGCATTGTTACGCCGGGATCTGGATCTTGTCGTCACGAGCGACGCGCTGATGGATGCCAACGACGTAGTGCGGTACCGGCTCTTTTCAGAGCGATATCTTGTCATCACGCCAAGGGACGCGCACATGTCCGTGCGGACCGTCGACGATGTTCGGGCGCTGGCAAACTCGCTGCCGATCGTACGTTTCAACCGGACCTCGCAGGTTGGGATGCAGATCGAGCGATACCTGCGCCGGATCGAACTGCGCATGCCGATCCGTCTGGAACTCGATAACGCCGATGCGCTGACGTCGATGGTCGCTGAAGGGATCGGATGGGCAGTGACCTCGCCAATGTGCCTGCTGCAGGGCGCAGCGCATGCGAGTCAGGTGGTAACTCATGTGGTGGACAACCTGGGACTCGAGCGGTCGCTTTACCTGGTCGCGCGTCGTGACGAATACAGCGCGTTTTTCGAGGACGCGTGCGAGACGGCACGCGAGGTGATCGAAACGTTTTTCCTGCCCAGGCTGAAAGCGTTGGGCAGCGGGATTGAAGAACTGATTGTTGTTGGTGAAAGCAATGTTGAAAGGAACTCACATGAATAAGCTTGTTTATAACGAATCACAAACCGAATCACAAACCGAATCACGAAACGATTCACGGACCGAACGCGACTACGTTGGCGAAGTCACCATACCCGGCGACAAGCTGTATGGCGTCAACACGGTAAGAGGCGTTGAAAATCTCAGCGTCTCGCCGCTCGGCATCGCGCACTATCCACAGTTCCGGGACGCGTTTGCACAATGCAAGTGGGCCGCCGCGTTGGCGAATCGTGACAATGACGTGCTGACTACCCAGCAGTGCGAAGCGATCATGCTCGCGTGTCGGGACGTCATAGCGGGGCGGTTCGATGATTCGCTTATCGTTGATCTGCTGGAAGGGTCCGGCGGTACGTCGACGAATATGAATTTCAACGAGGTCATCGCCAATCGGGCGCAGCAGCATCTGGGACAACCGTCCGGGTCATACGATGTTATCCACCCCAATGACCACGTCAATCGTTCGCAATCGACCAATGACGTTTATCCGGCGGCGCTGAAGATAGCAACGCACGCGATGCTTGAGCCGCTCATCGCGGAGATAGTGCAGCTTGCTGCGCACTTCGACACCAAGGCAACGGAATTTGCCGACATCCTCCATCTCGGCCGAACCTGTCTGCAAGATGCGCAGCCGATGCGGCTGGGACAAGTCTTCGGCGGCTACGCATCGCTTACGCGGCGTCTGGCGGAAGAACTCGCGGCCGTACGCGACAAACTCCGCACGCTTCCGCTTGGCGGTACTGCGATCGGCACGGGGTTTGGCGCACCGGCAGGATATCGATCGGCTGTCTATCGGCATCTGTCCAGCATCACTGGCGTGGACTATACGGCGCCGTCAAATCCCTTCGACGCGATGCAGAATATGGACGTGTTTTCTCGCGTTTCAGCCGAACTGCGCACCTGCGCCGCGTCTCTCGCGAAGGTCGCGTCGGATCTGACCGTGCTGTCATCCGGCCCGGTAGGGGGCCTTGGGGAACTGCATCTTCCTGAGGCTCAAGCGGGCTCGTCCATCATGCCGGGCAAGGTCAATCCGGTCTTGCCAATGGCCATGATCCAGTTGAGTTTCGCTGTTATCGGGAATGACGTTGCGGTCGCTCAGGCGGTTCAGTATGGGCAACTCGAGATCAATCACTTCGAGCCCGTCGTGGCGTCTCGCGTGTTCGACAGCATCATGCTGCTGACCAACGGCATCCAACGATTCGCGCAGAAGTGCGTAGCGGGTATTACAGCCGATGTCGCGCGAAACGAGCAGCACCTGATGGATTCGATGGCCATGGCAACCGCGCTCGTGCCCAAGCTTGGATACGCTCGCGTGAGCAAACTGGCTCGCCAGTCCGTCGCGGAAGGTCGCCCGCTGCGCAGCATACTGGACGAGTCCGGGCTGCTGGCCAAAGACGATACGCTGGCGGCCATTCATGAGGCCTCGTATCCGGTCTTTGGCGCGTAAGCAAACTTTGCTGGTAATGGTCGTCGCTACGCCCAAGAAAAAAACCGCGCTAGTTGCTAAGCGCGGTTTTTTTATCCAAGGCTGGCGGGGGGCTCGCAATAAGACTAAGTGCACCCTTTGTCGCCAGCTTTACTGAGCCTGAATTTTCCGTGGCTTCGGCGGCGTTTGTACCTTGCTGTACTGGAACTCCGGTGTGTCCTTCAGTGCTTCCTTCGTTGCGCCTGCCAGATAGAAGTTGCCATTGCGGATGTCGAGCGACGCAATGGGAACGGCGACGTCATGCGTGGCGACACCCAGGAAGCCGCCAGTTCCGATGACGGCTGCCGAGACTGTCGTATCCGGCGAAATGACCAGGTCGATGATGGAGCCGATCTTCTCGTTCTTATCGTTGTAGACCGATTTCCCAAGAATGCTCTTCTTGGCGCTCCAGCCCTGCAGCAATGCTTGCGACTGTTGAACCGTCACGGACAGCGGCTGGGTGCCGGCCACTTGTGCTTGCGCACCCATGCTTGCCGCGCCAATCAGGGTTGCAACCGTCAGGCTTTGCCAAATTTTCATATCGAGTTCTCATATCATTAGGGTCAGCGGTATGCGCAATTTGCGGGCCTGGCCGGAACGTTTCGTCCTTTGGTGCTGTTAACCCCATTCCTAGCCGGTCCGACGCTTGCCGACCTTGCGCTCGGATGCCTTATTCAGCGCGGCAATGAGCGCCTGTTGCAGGCATCCAAGCGCATCTTCAACAGAGATCGCTTGATCCGCCCCTAAAGCTGTTGCGTTGCACAAAAGTTGACTCTTGAGCCACTACGGACTTACCCGAATGCAAATTAGTATCAGTTTTCGGTTTCAATTTCAGTGGTGAAATAGTCGTCACAGGGCTAACTTGCACACATGGCGTGGCGCAATGTGGTCTATGCGAACCGCCCCAAAAAATAGCGGGTCAGGAGGAAGACAGATGGACACCATTGCGAGTGCTGCGGCGTGTCAATGCGGAACGTGCGGTGATTGCCGCGCCGCTCGTACGGACGCCCGGCGCGCCAACATTGTCCAGCCGGATCTGGAACTGGTCGCCGTGCCGCGCGACGAGTCGTTCAAGGTGTGGTCGCACGGTTATCCGTATCGAACGGTGCGCTGGCACTTTCATCCCGAATACGAAATCCAGGTCGTTACATCGACGACGGGAAAATACTTTGTAGGCGATTACATCGGCAACTTCGCGCCCGGCAATCTGGTCATGACAGGCACGAATCTGCCGCACAACTGGGTCAGCAATGTGTCGCCGGGCGAGCGCGTGGATGAGCGCTGTCTCATCCTCCAATTCGATGCCGAGGTCGTCGCTAACGCCATCAAGGTGTTTCCGGAACTTAAGTGCGTGGAGTCCTTACTCGATGCATCGCGCTGGGGTGTGCTGTTCACACGGAAAACAGGAGCGGCCGCCGAACCCATCATGCGCGAGATGCTGGGCGCGCAAGGCATGCGGCGCATCACGCTGTTCATCGAGTTGCTTGACTTGCTCGTGCACAGCGCAGAACAAACCAAGCTCGCCAGTGCCGCGTATCGTGCGGACCCGGCGCGCTATGCCGAGACGCGCATCAATCACGTGCTTTCCTACATTGGCAAGAACCTGTCGCAAGAGTTGCGCGAGACCGAACTGGCCGAACTCGCGGGACAAAGCGCCAGCGCTTTTTCGCGATATTTCCGCCGCCATACCGGCGTGCCGTTCGTGCAATACGTGAACCGGTTGCGCATCAACCTTGCATGCCAGTTGTTGATGTCGGGTGAACTGACTATTACCGATATCTGTTATCAGGTCGGCTTTAATAATCTCTCGAATTTTAACCGTCAGTTCCTGTTGCTGAAGGACATGTCGCCGTCGAAATGGCGCGCGTATCAGCAGCTTAACGCGGCGAGCGCGACTGAATCATCGGACGCGGCGGAGGCTCTGGAAGAGCTTGGTTAGCGCATGTTTTTGCGGGTGAGGGTGTTGGCAAAAACAAAGAGAAACTAATTTGTACTACGGAGTAACTGAATTTCCCAGCAAGACCGCAGCAACACCGCAGCAAGTTCCAGGCACGGCAGCATCTGCGCCGTCATTTTTAAAAAAATGGAGACATTCGATGACCAGACTTTCGAACCAACTGATCGGCGCCGGCGTGCTGAGCCTTGGCCTCAGCTTTATAGGCAGTACCGCCGCGTTGGCCGCGCCCAGTGGCACGGTCGCCTTCCTGATGCCCGACCAGGCATCGACACGCTACGAACAGCATGACTTCCCCGGTTTCAAGGCCGAGATGGCGAAGCTCTGTCCCGACTGCAAGGTGCTCTACCAGAACGCCAATGCCGACGTCGCGACGCAGCAGCAGCAATTCAACTCGGTGATCGCGCAAGGCGCGAAGGTAATTGTCCTTGACCCGGTGGATTCCACGGCTGCCGCATCGTTGGTTCATATGGCACAGGGTCAGGGGATCAAGGTTATTGCCTATGACCGGCCTGTGCCATCGACGCCGGCCAACTACTACGTATCCTTCGACAATGAAGGCATCGGCAAGTCGATCGCCGAGTCGCTCGTCCAGCACCTGAAAGACACGGGCGTACCGACATCTAAAGGCGGCGTGCTCGAGGTCAATGGTTCGCCGACCGACGCGGCGGCGGGACTGATCAAGAAGGGCATCCATGCCGGCCTGGCGGGCAGCGGTTACAAGACGCTGGCTGAATACGACACGCCGGACTGGGCGCCGCCCAAGGCCCAGCAGTGGGTTAGCGGCCAGATCACCCGCTTCGGCTCGCAGATCGTGGGTGTTGTCGCTGCGAACGATGGCACGGGAGGCGGCGCCGTCGCGGCTTTCAAGGCAGCAGGCGTGAATCCGGTGCCGCCGGTGACTGGTAACGACGCGACGCTTGCTGGACTGCAACTGATCATTGCAGGCGATGAGTACAACACCATTCTGAAGCCGAGCGAGATCGTGGCGGCTGCGGCGGCGAAGGTGGCTGTCGGCTTCCTGTCCGGCCAAACCCCGAAGGGCGAAACCACGCTCTTTAACACGCCGTCCCAGCTCTTCAAGCCCGCGGTCATCACGTCGAAAAACATCAAGGCGGAGGTCGTCGACAAGGGCTTCGCGAGCGCCAAGGACCTGTGCACCGACCGTTATGCCGACGGCTGCAAGAAGCTTGGCATCACGAACTGAGCTGTCTTGAACTGAACTGCGCAAACTGATCCGGCGCGACGCCGGGCGGGATCCGGCTCGTGCCGGGTCCCTCTACTCTTAATGAGGTATCCGTCCCATGACTGACGACTCCACAACACGATCCAGGCGCGGTGAGCTGGTGCTCAGTCTGCGCAGCGTCTCGAAGCACTTCGGAGCGGTCTCGGCCCTGACGGACATCGAGCTCGACGTGCATGCGGGCGAGGTGGTCGCCCTCGTAGGCGACAACGGCGCCGGGAAATCGACACTCGTCAAGGTGCTTGCCGGTGTACATCAACCGAGCGCCGGTACGATCACGTTCGGCGGCAAGGAGGTCACGCTGTCCAATCCGGGCGCGGCGCTCGATCTCGGCATTGCCACGGTGTTTCAGGACCTCGCGCTCTGCGAGAACCTCGATGTCGTCGCGAATATTTACCTCGGACGCGAACTGAACCCGATGCGTCTCGACGAGGTCGCCATGGAGGTGAAGGCGTGGACGCTGCTGAACGAGTTATCGGCCCGCATTCCGAGCGTGCGCGACGTGGTTGCGTCGCTATCGGGCGGGCAGCGTCAGACGGTGGCGATCGCACGTTCGCTGTTGCTCGATCCAAAGCTGATCATGCTCGACGAGCCAACGGCAGCGCTTGGCGTAGCCCAGACCGCCGAGGTGCTGAACCTGATTGAGCGGGTGCGTGACCGCGGCCACGCCGTCATCATGATCAGTCACAACATGGAAGACGTGCGCGCCGTGGCCGACCGGATCGTGGTGCTGCGGCTTGGCCGTAATAACGGCGTTTTCTATCCCGACTCCTCGAACCAAGAGCTGGTGGCCGCGATTACCGGCGCCACCGAGAACGCCGTGTCGCGCCGCGCCGGCCGTCGTCAAGCCGAACAGAGCGTCTAGACCCAAGGAACGATCATGAGCAACGAAATGCAAGGCACTCCGCCGCGTGAAACGCAAGACGCGCCTAAGCCGGCCACGCTCCTCGACCGCAGCGATGTCCGCGTCAAACACGCGACCGGGGTCGGCGGCGCCGTTTCCGCCTTCGTCGAACGCGTGCGCTCGGGCGATCTGGGGTCTCTGCCCGTCATCGCGGGCCTCGTCATTATCTGGACCGTGTTCACGAGCCTGAACCCGGTATTTCTCTCCGCTAACAACCTCGTGAATTTGCTGTTCGACTGCTCGACAGTCGGCGTGATTTCACTGGGTATTGTCTGCGTGTTGATGGTGGGGCAGATCGACCTCTCGGTGGGTTCGATGAGCGGTTTCGCTTCGGCGCTCGTAGGCATGCTCTGGGTCAATCATGGCTGGCCCGTGCTGTTGGCCATTGTCGCGGCCATCGCGGTGGGCGCGTTCGTTGGCGCTATCTACGCGGTGCTTCTGAACCGGCTCGGCATGCCGAGTTTCGTCGCAACGCTGGCAGGGCTGCTCGCGATCCTCGGCATGCAGTTATACGTGCTGGGCGCCACCGGATCGATCAACCTGCCCTACGACTCCGCGCTGGTGAATCTCGGGCAACTCATCATCATCCCCGCCGCCATTTCGTACCTTCTCGCGCTGGCGCCTGGCGTCGTGATGATGCTGCTTGGATTACGTACCCGTGAGCGCCGCCGCGCGTCCAACCTCTCTGCACCCTCGGTGGGCAGCCTG
Organism: Caballeronia sp. LjRoot29; assembly: GCF_964252755.1. Taxonomy (NCBI): domain Bacteria; kingdom Pseudomonadati; phylum Pseudomonadota; class Betaproteobacteria; order Burkholderiales; family Burkholderiaceae; genus Caballeronia; species Caballeronia sp. LjRoot29. Next base: position 24,341 of record NZ_CAXUPU020000043.1, read on the forward strand.
CTCGTGCGCAGCGTGGCGCTTACCGTTTTGCTTGAGGCTGTGGTCGTGTACCTTAACCAGGGACGAGGCGTGCCGCTTATGTTTGGCGTCTTCCTCGGCCTCGCGGTGGCGATGGACTACGCGCTCAAGAGGACACGATGGGGCCGGTCGATGAACGCAGTCGGCGGCAATCACGAGGCCGCGAGGCGGGCCGGCATCAATGTCAGCGGCATCTATATGAGCGCCTTCGTGCTGTGTGCCAGTTTCGCCGCGCTTGGCGGCGTGCTGACCGCGGCACGGCTCGCCTCGGCCAGCCAGCAGGCCGGCAGTGGCGACGTGAACCTCAACGCCATTGCAGCAGCGGTGATTGGCGGTACGAGTCTTTTCGGCGGCCGCGGCAGCGCCTATTCAGCAGTGCTGGGCATTATCGTGATCCAGTCGATCGCAAGCGGCCTGACGCTGCTTAATCTGTCGTCCTCGCTGCGCTTCATGATCACCGGCGCGGTGCTGGCGATTGCGGTGATCGTCGACTCGCTTGCCCGGCAGTCTCGCGTCTCGCATGGCCGTGCGTAAAATCCGCAAACTTGGAGAGCAGTAAATGACTGACATGATGAAGGGAAAGGTTGCCGCCATCACGGGAGCGGCGTCGGGTATCGGACTGGAGTGCGCGCGCACGCTGATCGCGGAAGGGGCGAAGGTGGTGCTGGTCGACCGCGCCGGAGACAGGCTCGCGCAACTGTGCGCGGAACTGGGGCCGAACGCGTTCCCGCTGGTCGTGGATCTGCTGCAGCCGTCGGAGGTTTCCGGAATGCTGCCGAAGATCCTCGATCTTGCCGGCGGCCTCGATGTCTTCCATGCCAACGCCGGCGCGTACGTTGGTGGTGAAGTGATCGACGGAAATCCGGACGAGTGGGATCGCATGTTGAACCTCAATATCAACGCTGCGTTCCGATCGGTCCACGCCGTGCTGCCGCACATGGTCGCGCAGAAATCGGGCGACATCATCTTCACAAGCTCTATCGCCGGGATTGTCCCGGTTGTGTGGGAGCCGATCTACACCGCCTCCAAATTCGCGGTGCAGGCATTTGTCCATACGATCCGGCGTCAGCTTTCCAAGCATGGTGTGCGGGTAGGCGCGGTGGCTCCCGGCCCGGTTGTCACGGCGCTGCTCGACGATTGGCCGAAGGCGAAGATGGACGAGGCGCTTGCCTCGGGCAGCCTGATGCAGCCCAAGGAGGTCGCCGACGCGGTACTCTTCATGTTGACGCGGCCGCGCAACGTGACTATCCGCGATCTCGTGATCCTTCCAAACAGCGTTGATCTCTGAAACGCGTTGAAGGACGCGCAAAAGAGGCGAGCCCGGTTTGTGTGCGGTGCGGCTCGCCATCCACCTTGGACGCACCGTAACAAGCATCTAGCAGGCAGTGAGCCATGACAGCAGAAAACCCGACCGCCAAAGCGACAGACAGCACGCGCGATGCGAAATATGTCGTTGGCGTGGACGTCGGCACCGGCAGCGCCCGGGCCGGAATCTTCGACCTTGCCGGCCACATGATGGCCACGGCCAAGCGTGACATCACCCTGTATCAGGCGAGTGGTTCCATCGTCGAGCAATCGAGCGGCGAGATCTGGAATGCCGTCTGCGATGCCGTGAAGGATGCGCTGTCGCAAGCCGCGGTGTCAGCGGATCAAGTCGCCGGCATCGGCTTCGACGCCACCTGTTCGCTCGTCGTGCTGGGCGAGGGCGGCCAGCCCCTGGCCGTGGGTCCCTCCGAGCAAGCTGAGCGCGACATCATCGTCTGGATGGATCACAGGGCCGTGGCGCAGGCAGAGCGCATCAATGCGACAGGACATGAGGTGCTGAAATTTGTTGGCGGCAAGATATCGCCGGAAATGGAGACACCCAAGCTGCTGTGGCTCCTTGAGAACAGGCCGAGCGTCTTTGCTGCGGCATGGCAATTTTTCGACCTGACCGACTTCCTGACGTGGCGCGCGACCGGGGACCTGTCCCGATCCACCTGCACGGTGACCTGCAAATGGACCTACCTCGCGCACGAACGGCGCTGGGACGAAAGTTACTTCCGTAGCGTTGGCCTGGACGTGCTGGCGAACGAAGCCTTTGCTCGCATCGGCCAGAGCGTTGTCGACCCGGGAACGCCATTGGGAAGCGGGCTAACCGCGAATGCCGCCGCGGAACTCGGCCTCCGAACCGGAACGCCGGTTGCAACAGGCGTGATCGATGCCCACGCCGGCGGGATCGGCACAGTGGGCGCTGACGGTAAGTCCGAAGCCAACCTTGGCTATGTCTTCGGCACCTCTTCGTGCACGATGACCACGACTCGCAGCCCGGTCTTCGTACCCGGCGTATGGGGTCCCTATTTCTCGGCGATGGTGCCGGATGCATGGCTTAACGAAGGCGGTCAATCGGTGGCGGGCGCCGCGATCGAACATCTTCTTTCGATGCACCCCGCGACGCCCGATGCCCGGCAACAAGCTGAGCAGGCGGGTCAGTCCTTGCCGGTGATGCTCGCTACGCTCGCGGAGCAGGCTGCCGATAGTTTGTCGGAAGCCGTGTTGCTGGCGAAGGGCTTGCATGTCGTCCCGGAGTTCCTGGGAAACCGTGCGCCGTTCGCCGACCCTCACGCACGCGCCGTGATCGCGGGCCTTGGGATGGAGAGCGATCTGGACAGTCTGGTCGCGTTTTATATCGCCGGCATTTGCAGTATTGGATACGGCCTTCGTCAGATCATCGAAGCGCAGACCGTAGCGGGCGCTCCGATCGAGCGCGTGGTCATCAGCGGCGGTGCGGGGCGGCTCGATCTCGTCCGGCAATTGCTCGCGGACGCGACGGGAAAGCCCGTGCTGGCAACGCAAGCGGAAGAGCCGGTTTTGCTAGGCGCCGCGATGCTAGGCGGCGTGGCTGGCGGCTTGTTCGATAACGTGCGCTCGGCGATGACCCGGATGTCGCATATCAGCAAGACCTACGAGCCGGCTATAGGCGATATTGCGGCACTGCACGAAGCACGGTATCAAGCGTTCAAGCAGTTGCAGAGCGTTGCCAGAGAGATCCGCTAAAAGCGGCGCGAAGGTTAGCAGTCGACACAAACTGCCTACTGACGCAGCGTTCTAATCCATCACACTTAAGCCCTCGCGAGAATGCCAACGGTAAGACGCTGGCATCCTCGCTCAGCGCATCTGTCTCATTTCGCGACAGGTTCTTTAGCCGCCGCCAGACCAAGCGTCCGATTCTGCGACAGTGGTCGAATTCCTCACGCTCACCACGCTGGCTGTCCACGCAGCAGATTCCTTTTGCCTGTAGGCGCCAAGCCTCTGTTTATGGGAAGTCCGTGTCATCGGCATGGAGATTGCATAACGGTCAGCGATAATGTAAGCGATAAAAAAACGCGTAGGAAGAACCGGCAAGCCTGCCTGCAGCGTCCAGGGCCGGCAAGTTCCCATGCAAGCGGTCAAGCCTTTAAAAGGAGACGAAACGTGAAAGCTGCAGTGCTGCATGAATACGATGAATCATTGAGCCGTGACGAGTTCGTGCGTTACGAGGATGTCGCTGATCCGAAGATCGGAAAGGCCACCGACGTGATCGTGCGGATTGGCGGCGCGGGTGTTTGCCGTACCGACCTGCACGTGGTCGAAGGCATTTGGCGCAGCAAGGTTGACGTGGCGTTGCCCTACATCATGGGCCACGAAAACGCGGGCTGGGTCGAAGCGGTGGGCTCCGCCGTGGAGAGCGTCAAGGTGGGCGACGCGGTGATCTGCCATCCGCTCGTGACTAGCGGTCACTGCCTGGCATGCCGGCGCGGCGACGACATGCATGCAACCGACAGTAGTTTCCCGGGCATCAACGCCAATGGCGGATACGCCGAATATCTCCTGACGGGTGAGCGTTCTCTGATCAAGCTGCCGAAGTCGCTGGCGCCCAAGGACGTCGCGCCTTATACCGATGCCGGATTGACCGCGTACCGCGCTGCCAAGAAGGCCTCTCGCCATTTGCTGCCCGGCCAGTTTGCGGTCGTGATCGGCGCCGGCGGCTTGGGACACATCGGCATCCAGGTGCTGAAGGCCTTGTGCGCTGCGGAAATCATCGTGGTCGACCGCTCGGACACCGCGCTGAGTCTGGCGAAGGAATGCGGCGCGGACCATACGGTCAAGGGCGGTGGCGACGAAGTGGAGAGCGTGCTCGCGATGACCGGCGGCAACGGCGCGGAAGCGGTCATCGATTTCGTCGGTGAAGGTGACGCGATCGCCAAGGGGCTCGCCATGACGCGTAACGGCGGGTTCTATTACATCGTCGGATATGGCGGGAAGATCGAATTGCCGACCATCGACATGATCACCAGCGAGAAAACAATCGTCGGCAACCTGGTCGGCACTTATCCGGAGCTGGTCGAGTTGATGGCGCTCGCCGATCGCGGACTGGTGCATCTGGCGACGAAGGAATATCGCTTGAGCGATGCGAACCAGGCGCTCAAGGACTTGCATCACGGCAAGATCAGGGGCCGCGCGGTGCTGATTCCCTAGTGAGTGACGTAATTTAACCGGACTAGGGAGGGCGCTGTGACGCCGCAGCAAAATTCATTGCCGATTCCTGAACGCGTGCGCCTGGTCATTGCATTGACCGAGGTGAATTCCCGGTATTTGCGGGGCGAAAATCGCTGTGCCGGCGCGGAGATCGAGTTGGCATGTGCGCTGGCGTGCGAGAAGCGCGAAGGCGTAACGCCCGACCGGACGCGGGACATCGTGCAACTGCGAGCGCGGCTGGACGCATCACAAAACGAATTGCTGGCCATTGAAGCCGAGCGCGACTGGCTTGAAAACGAGCTCGCGAATTTCGACACGGCAGAGCCCAACAAGAAACCCGGGGAGTGGCAATGAATCGAATTCCGGTCACTGTGCTTACCGGGTTTCTCGGCGCAGGCAAAACCACGCTGCTCAATCGCATCCTGAGTGAGCAGCATGGCCGGCGCTATGCGGTGATCGTCAACGAATACGGCGAGCTCGGCATCGACGGTGCGCTGGTGGTGAGCGCCGAAGATGAGGTGATCGAGTTAAATAACGGCTGCGTATGCTGCAAAGTGCGCGGCGACCTGATCCGCGTAGTGTCCGGACTGATCAAGCGCAAGGGCGGTTTCGACGGCATCCTGATCGAGATGTCAGGGCTGGCGGACCCGGCGCCCGTGGTCCAGACATTCTTTATTGACGATGCCATTCGCCAGCGCACGCGGCTCGACAGCGTGATTTGCGTAACCGACGCGCTGCACCTCCAGGCATGTCTGGCCGACAGCCGTGAGGCCGCGGAGCAACTGGCACAGGCAGACATCGTACTCCTGAACAAAACCGATCTCGTCGATGCGAACGGCCTGGTTTCGGTAGAGACGGCTATCCGAGGCATCAACCCCACTGCGGAGTTGCTGCACAGCGTCCGCTGCGCGGTGCCGCTGGCTTCGCTGCTTGATCGGGGCGCGTTCGATCTCAAGCGCCTGCATCTTTCAAACTCTTCCGACGATGCAGACGAGCGGCCCTTCCGCCATATATCCGTTGGTCCCGGCCGGCATAGTCATGGCATAGATTGCGTGTCGCTGCGTGTTGAGAAACCGCTGGAACGCAGCCGTTTTCTTTCGTGGTTGCAGCAACTGGTGGTCGAGCAAGGGCAGGATCTGCTACGGGCCAAAGGGATTGTCGACCTGTCGGGATCGGAGCGCCGTTTCGTGTTCCAGGGCGTGCATATGACCATGGATACGGACTTCGACCGGCCGTGGCGGCGGGATGAAGTACGCGATAGCAGGCTGGTGTTTATCGGCCGCAATCTTGACCGGCTTGGCTTGCGGGAAAGTATCGGCCATTGCCAGACCGACTCATGAATGCGCCGCCGCCTCTGATCGAGTTGCTCGGAGCCTATTGGATGACGGAGGCCCCCGTTGTCGCGCTAGCGTGGGACTTTGCCGGTCGCAATGTGGGATTTGCGCTGGGTGACGGCACGGTGGCGCTCGCGGCCGGGGAATGGCCCGGCGGTCCGGCGCTCAAGCCCCGCGAGGGCGGTGGCGTCGAGTTCGTGCAGCCGCGCGAACCGCCGGCGCCGGTCGTCCGCTTCAGCGTGCATGATGGAACTTGCCTCGCGCTTGCCGCGGATCCTGAAGGCGGTTTTCTCAGCGGCGGAGATGACGGGCGTCTCGTCCATCTGAAGGCGGATGGTACGAGCAATGTGCTCGTCGATGCCGCTGGTGAGTGGATCGATCTCGTGGCAACAAGCAGGACCGGCCGTGCCTATACGACTGGCCGCCGGGTGCACTGGCTGGGAGCGAAACCCGCTAGTCTGGCGTTAATGGGTTCGGCAACCGCACTCGGCTTTAATGCCTCCGGCGACCAGTTGGCGATCGCCCATCACGGCGGCGTCACGCTATGGCCCGTCGACACCCATGTTCCCCGCTTGCTCGCATGGCCCGGCTATCACCGCAGCGTGGCATGGAGTCGCGACGGCCGTTATATCGTGAGCGGCATGGAAGAGAATGCCCTGCACGGGTGGCGCCTGCCGGACGGCGGCGACATCGAGATGGGCGGTTATCCCGGGCAACCCGGGTCGTTATCGTTTTCGGCAGATGGCCGGGTGCTGGTCACGAGCGGCGGTCCGCGCGCGGTGTGCTGGCGATTCGATCCTCCCGGCGGGGATTCTCAACCCAAGGAATGTGGCATTACGGGCAAGACGCCGGTCACTGAGGTTGCTTGTCATCCCACGCATCCACTGATTGCCGTTGGTTATCACAATGGCGCGGTACTGCTGTGCCAGTCGGGCGGCAGTGATTCGCTGTTCGTCAAGGGCGCTGACGGCAGCCCTGTGAGTGCCATCGCCTGGTCGCCCGACGGCGGAAGGCTCGCGATGGGCACTGAAGCCGGCGCGATTGGCCTCGTATCGTTGCCGGAGGCGCTGTTTCATTTCGCAAGCCCGCGATGACGGGACAGACAACATCCACTACATAAAGAAGGAGACAACCATGAGCAATGAACAGCTTACGAAGGACCAGTTCTTCGAGCGCCTGGGAGCGATTGGAGACGAAATGACCGCGGCTTACGGCAAGGACTTCGCGATGGGCGCTTTGGTGCTCGCCGCACGTTTTATCGCCGAGAAGAAACCGAATGGCGACGTTGATGCCTCTCCCCAGAGCGTGATCTATACGGGCGAGAAACGTGGAGGCGTGGGGCTGTAAGCGGTTTGTGCTGAGTTGATCAGAAGGGAATGCTGCAAGGCCGGAGTCCGGATTAAATATTTTGGCATCCTGATTGAGCGGACGATTTCAAGTTGCCGCCGGGTGGCCTCCAACGTCCTCTGAATTGCAACGCACGGTAACCATGATCGTCCCAATATCGGACAGATCCGCTGAAAGCGAATGTCGCATAACAAAACAGAATGAGCTGCCCGCGTCCCGCTCACACAACGCCAAATATCGCACAGCCTTATGAGGCGGCCTTAGAGCCTCGTTGGCATGCTAATCGCTCTAGAAGTACAGATCGAGACCCACGTGTCGATGATCCCAAGTACACAAAAACCGAAGTACACAAAAACGACAGGAGGCATGGATCGTGAAGACTGGACCGGGAACGCCGTCTGTTCAGCACTCCCGAACCAATGATTTGTTCGCGACCGTGACCGCCGGCCTGTGTTGTTGATTGTTGACTCTGGCCGTGGCATTAACCGGCCCTGCCCGTAGCGCCGCCGTACAACGGTGAAATAAACCGCTGAATACGACGGTGAATCGTGAAATGGAAAAGGAGAGCTCAATGTCTGACGGATTAACCCTCAACAAGATCACGTCCCAGCGCGGGATCAGTATCGGTGAAGCGGCACGCCGCGTTGCCGACCTCGGCTGGACGCCCAGTTACGTTCAGGAGGCGATGACCTTCCCGACCGACTACAAGATCAGCAAGGCGCCGCGCGACCCGATGAAACAGGTGCTGCGCTCCTATTTTCCGATGCAGGAGGAAAAGGATAACCGCGTCTACGGCGCGCTTGATGCCGCGTTGCGCGGTGACATGTTCCGCAACGTGCAGCCGCGCTGGGTCGAGTGGATGAAGCTGTTCCTGGCGATCATCCCCTTCCCGGAAATTTCGGCGGCGCGTTCAATGGCGATGCTCGGCAGACTCGCGCCCGGAGAAGAGCTACGCACGGGTTTCACCATGCAGATGGTCGACGAGTTCCGGCACTCGACTATCCAGATGAACCTCAAGAAATGGTACATGGAGAACTATATCGATCCGGCCGGGTTCGATATCACCGAGGCGGCATTCGGCAAGTGCTATGCAACCACGATCGGCCGACAGTTTGCCGAAGGGTTCCTGACGGGTGACGCAGTCACGGCGGCGAACGTGTTCCTGCAAGTGGTCGCGGAAACGGCGTTCACCAACACGCTGTTTGTCGCCATGCCTTCGGAGGCCGCGCGTAATGGCGACTATGCATTGCCGACGGTGTTCCTCTCGGTGCAGTCCGACGAAAGCCGCCACATTGGCAATGGCCATTCGCTGGTGATGTCGGTCATCAACGATCCGGACAATCATCTGTTGCTCGAGCGCGATCTTCGTTACGCCTTCTGGCAGAACCACGCCATTGTGGATGCGGCCATCGGCACGTTCATCGAGTACGGCACCACGGATCGGGATAAAAACAAGGAGTCGTATGCGGAGTTGTGGCACCGGTGGATCTATGAGGATTACTACCGTACCTACATGCTGCCGCTCGAAAAATACGGCATCAAGATTCACCACGATGACGTTGGGGCGGCGTGGGATCGGCTGGTCAAGAAGAATTACGTCCACAAGGTCGCCCAGTTCTTCTCGGTAGGCTGGCCGGTCAACTTCTGGCGTATTGAAGCGCAGACAGAAAAGGACTTCGAGTGGTTCGAGCATAAGTACCCGGGCTGGTACGCCGAATTCGGCGACTACTGGAAGTGGTACGCGAAGAAGAGCATTCCCGGCGAGACGAACATGCTGTTCGACCAGGAAAACGGCTATGTGTACCCGCACCGTTGCTGGAGCTGCCTCGTGCCGTGCCTGATCCGCGAAGACTTTGTCGTCGATGAAGTCGATGGTCAGTTGTTCACATATTGCTCGGAGTTGTGCCACTGGACCCACAAGGTAGCGTTCGCCTCGGAATACGAAGGGCGGCCGACGCCGGCCATGGGACGCTTCAGCGGACGTCGCGAATGGGAAGAGTGCTACCACGGATGGGATCTTGCCGATTGCATCAAGGATCTCGGTTTTGTACGCAGCGACGGCAAGACCCTGGTGCCGCAACCACATCTCCAGTTCGACGACAGGAACATGTGGACCCTCGACCATGTTCGCGGGCACGTCATCCAGAGCCCGATCGTCCTCCTGCGGGGGATGACGCCGGAGCAGCGCGAGAAGCACATCGCTGAATATCGAGCCGGTTTCAAGATCAATCCGGTGAACTGACGAAGCGATGCCGTCCGGGAGTGGCTGGTAACGACCGCTTCCGGACGGATCAGGGGGAAACGATGAGCAGCATGACCGATGTGCAATGGAAGAGGGAAGCCATGCCGGAGACAGTCGACTACCAGACCGTTCATATAGTGCGATTCGAGCCTGTTGGCGTCGAGATGGAGGTCGCCGAGGGCGAGACCGTGCTCGATGCCGCGTTTCGTCAAGGCATCTCGGTGATGCACGGATGCAAGGAAGGACAATGCAGCAGTTGCAAGTCCCTGCTGATCGAAGGCGACGTCGAGTTGAAGAAGTACTCAACCTTCGCGCTGCCTGACTATGAACGTGAGACGAATCACATCTTGTTGTGCAGGACGCTCGCGTTCAGTGACCTGACGGTGGAACTGCTGAACTACGACGAAGACCTGATGCGCCGCTCAATCGCGGTGAAGGAATTCGGGGCGACGCTGACAAAGATCAGCGCGCTGACGCACGACATCAGGCTGCTCGAGGTGGAACTGGACCAGCCGCTGCGGTTCTGGGCCGGTCAGTACGTTGACCTGACTATTCCGGGGCTGGACATCACGCGGTCTTTCTCCATGGCAAGCGTACCCAGCGAGCCAGGCGGTCAGACAAGTCTCGCGTTCATCATCAAGAAGTACCCCAATGGCGCGTTCTCTTCCCAGCTCGATGACGGCCTCAAGCCGGGCGACCGGCTGGTGGCGAAAGGACCGTACGGCACCTGCTTCCGGCGGGAAGAACAGCCGGGGCCCATGGTGCTGGTGGGCGGTGGTTCCGGCATGTCTCCCCTGTGGTCGATCCTCAACGATCTGGTCCAGAGCGGCGAGCAAAGGCCGGTGCGATTCTTCTACGGTGCCCGTACCCGTCGCGACTTGTTCTATATCGACGACTTCGCCGCGCTCACGGAGAAGCTATCCGACTTTCGCTTTATCCCCGCGCTTTCACATGCTGAAGCGGGCGATGACTGGACCGGCGAGACCGGCTTCATTCACGAGGTGCTCGCACGGACCTTGCGCGAGGAAGGGCTTGCCGGCGAGATCGATGCCTATACGTGTGGCCCGACGCCGATGATCGACGCGGTCATGCCTGTGCTGCAAATGGCCGGTGTTTCGCCCGAGCGGCTTTATTTCGACAAGTTCACCCAGGCCGTCCGCTAACCGGCGCCCCAGCCGGTTGCAGACCCGAAGTTCCGATAAATGAAGGACGAAGGAGGAGCGACATGAGCACCACGATAGAGCAACCGGCACCGCTGGCATCAGGCGCGGCCGGCGCGGCCCAGTTCGCTGGCTGGGACAGCCGCAAGTACAACTACTTCGAGCCGAAGGGCCGCAAGGCGTCCCACTACGAGGACATGACGGTCGACGTCCAGCCGGATCCGAAGCGCTACCTGCTGCAGGACTGGATCATCTCGTTCGCCGATGGCACGCCGACCTACTCGGAAACGTGGACCGCGGCCAAGTGTACGGACTGGCACAAGTTCCGCGCAGTCGATGAGGAGTGGGAGCGTACCCACTATCAGCGCCAGTCCACCATCATCGGCATGATCAGCAGCGCGATTGGCAATGCCCGGCGCTCGGGCGCGGTGAAACGCTTCGACAAGACCTGGCTCAAGTTGCTTGAGCAACATCTTGGCGCTTACAAGCATGCAGAGTTCGGCCTGGGTACGGCGACCATGCACGCGCAGCGTTATGGCGTGACGCAGATGATCAACAGCGCCATCCTCACCAACGCATCGTACAAGCTGCGCTTCGCACAAGACCTGACGCTATACCTGGGTGAGATCGCACTGGACGCGCCGAATCTCGACCTCGACGCCGGCAAGGCTCACTGGCTGACGGACCCGATCTGGCAAGACACGCGCCGGGCCATAGAGGCTATTGGCGGGGCGACCGACTTCCTTGAAAAGTATTTCGCGGTGAACGTGGTCTTCGAGCCGCTGGTGGCCGACTTGTTCCGCAGCGGTTTCGTCATGCAGATGGCCGCATCGCAGAACGACTTCCTGACGCCTACGGTGGTTTCCGCGGCCGAGGGCGACTATGAGCGCAACCTCGCCAATGCAGTGGAGCTGTTCCACATGCTGGCGAACGACCCGAAGCATGGGGACGCCAACCGCAAGTTGTTCGGCGAATGGCTCGAAAAGCACGGCGCCCTCGCGTCTGAGGCAGCGAAGCGGCTGCAGCCGATCTGGTCGATCCCGCATGTCAAGGTGGTGCAGTTCAACGACTCTTTGAACAGTTCGATCGAGCGAGCCGAAATGATTGCCCGGGAGATCGGCATTCATTTCCCGCTGACAATCCGGGCCTGAACCATCCCTTGGCAATTTCTTTCAATTTGAGCTAACCGGGAAGAGGAGTACACGATGTCAGTGCATACCGACAACATCTTCAAGTCGATGAAGGACGTTCGTTTCGAGCAGACCATTTCCCATCAGTGCGGCGTCACCATGAACGATAGTGTCGAGGCACGCGCTATTGCAGAGCTGATGGCGCATAAACCCGGCATCACGGTCACCTACCTGCCCGCGATGATTCGTATAGACGGGCAGGGAAAGATCGAGTTCAAGATGAGTGAGATCAGCGAGTCGCTGGGCCGCGAGATGACGCCGCATCTGTTCGAGATCTCCACTTCGACCCACTACGGGCGAATGGTGATGATTGACGACGACACCGTCGCGCTGTTCGGCAATATGGACGACGCCATGGCTTACGAGTGACCCCAGGCCCCAACCGTACTGCAACTCGCGACCGGCTTTGCAAGACCTTTGCGGGACATGTTGACCGGTCGCTTTTCGCATAACCATGGAGACAATGTCATGTATCGAACCACGGACGGTGAAGAGATCTTCATCATTGACGGGCACGTCCATCTTTGGGACGGCAGCAAGGCCAACTTGAAGAACGTGCATGGCCAGCAGTTCATTGATTGCTTCTATGCTTACCATTCGAACCTGAGCCCCAAGGAGTATTTGTGGCCCAAGGAGAAGTTCGACAAGTACGGTGAAGAAGCCATGTACGAGGACTTGTTCGTCAAAGGCTACGACGACATGGCGATCTGCCAGCCGACATACTTGACGGACTTCTACAAAAACGGCTTCAACACGACCGAAGCAAATTATGTGTTGAAGGGGAAATATCCGCATCGGTTTATTGTCAACGGCGCGTTCGATCCGCGTGACGGCGAGGCCGGGCTCGATCGCCTTGACGAGTTGTCGGAGAAGTACAAGATCCAGGGCGTCAAGCTCTATACCGCCGAATGGCGCGGTGACAGCAAGGGTTACAAGCTCTCGGACCCCGGCGTGCAGAGGTACTTCGAGCGCTGCGAAAAGCTGGGCATCAAGAACGTCCACGTCCACAAAGGCCCGACAATCCTGCCGCTGAACCGCGACGCCTTCGACGTGGCCGACGTCGACGACGCAGCGACCAGCTTCCAGAACCTGAATTTCATTGTCGAGCATTGCGGCTTGCCGCGCCTGGACGATTTCTGCTGGATCGCGACGCAGGAAACCAACGTGTATGGCGGTCTTGCGGTGGTGCTGCCGTTCATTCACACGCGCCCCGAGTATTTCGCTCATGTGATTTCGGAACTGCTCTTCTGGATTGGTGAAGACAAGATCCTGTACGGCAGTGACTACGGCATTTGGTCGCCGAAGTGGTTGATCGAGAAGTTCATGGCGTTTGAACTCCCGGAATCAGTCAGCAAGGAAACGGGCGTTCAACTGACGATGACCGCCAAGAAGAAAATTCTTGGGCTCAATGCTGCACGCCTGTATGGCATCGATATAGATGCGCAAAAGAAGTTGCTGGCCGAGACGCAGCAGACTGCCACGGTATGACCATCATGGCTGCCATTGCTGCGGTGGACCGGACCGCGGAGGTGTGGGCGCGGCTAGAGTCCGTCATCGATCCCGAACTCGATGAGTCGGTGACGGAACTGGGTTTCGTCACCGGTGTCGAGGTCGACGCCGGCGGCGACGTGAAGGTCGATTTCCGGTTGCCGACCTACTGGTGCGCCGCCAATTTCGCTTTCTTGATGGCCGACGACATGCGTATTGCCGTCGCAGCCTTGCCGTGGGTGGGGAGGGTCACGGTGGGGCTCGGCGAGCACATGTATGCCGACAAGATCAATCACGGCGTCGCGGCGGGGCATTCGTTCCAGGCTACGTTTGGAGATGAAGCCAATGGTGAGGAACTGGAGGAAGTTCGCCGGATCTTCATGGTCAAGGCTTTCCAGCGACGGCAGGAAGCGCTCCTGACTTATCTGCTCGATCACGGGCATGAACCGGCGGTGTTGCTGCAGCTAACGGTGGTCGAACTTGCCGCGCTGCCGAGCGATTCCGATGGTCGCCGCTTGATTGCTCGCTATCTGGAGCGGCGCCCGGTCATTGGGTCGGATGCGGACGAGACGGCCTTCGTCGACCAGGATGGTGCCTTGCTCAATGCCGCGCAGATCCACGCTTATCTTCGCGCCTTGCGGCGGGTTGGCGTCAACGCCGAATTCAACAGTGCGCTGTGTCGCGGGCTACTGGCCACGCGATACGGCACGGAATGCGGGCCCCAAGTGGAGGTCAAACCGGTACATTTCGTTCGCTCTATCAGCACAGCCAGATCAAACTAAATTGATTTGTTATCCGAATCAATCATAAAAGGGAGACGCACAACCATGCCGAATATCATGTTGCACGACGACGAGGCCCGCTCCGCTCTGGGCCGCGGCGTGGCCAAGCTCGCCAAGGCGGTACGTGGCACGCTGGGTCCCCGTGGGATGAATGCAATCATCGACCGGCCGATCGGAACGCCGATCATCTCGCGCGATGGCGTGAGCATTGCCAACGAGATCGAACTGGAAGACGTGTTCGAAAACATCGGTGCGCAGGTTGTCAGGGAGGTATCGAAGCAAACCAACGAAGTGGCTGGCGACGGCACTACGACAGCGACTGTCCTGGCTGATGCACTGGTTCAGGACGGCCTTGCCTGTCTCGCCGAAGGAGCCAACCCGGTTGAGCTGGTGCAGGGCCTCGAAGCCGCTGTGACCGAGGTTATCGCCGCGCTCAAACGTTCGGCGACGCCGCTGCAAGGAAGCGACGAGGTGCGTGCCGTTGCTATCGTGGCGGCTAACGACGAGATTACGGGCGCAATGGTCGCTGAAGCACTGGAGCGGGTTGGTCCCGACGGCATCGTCGACGTCGAATTTGGAACGACGGTTGAAACACGTCTGGAAGTGGTCGACGGCATGGCCTTCGATCGTGGTTACCTGTCGCATCATATGGTCACGGACCTCGAGAGAATGCAGGTGGTACTCGATAACCCGTTCATCCTGATGACCGATCAGCGGTTGCAGTCAATGGAAGAGGTGGCGGCAATCCAGGCGCTCATAGCGCAAAGCAAACGCCCGCTGCTGATCATTGCGGAAGAGGTGGCACCTGCGTGTGTGGTCGGTCTGCTCGCGTGGCGAGACAACGGTGGAGTTCCGGTGGCGGCCATCCATCCGCCCGAATACGGGCACTGGCGCAAGGCGATGCTCGAGGATATTGCGATTGTCACGGGGGGCCGTGTGATCGCGCGTGACCTGGGTGGAAAACTGGAAACCACGGAACTGCGCGATCTGGGGAGCGCCCGGCAAGTGCGCATCTCGGCCAACCAGACCATCATTACTGCCGGGGGCGGCGATCAGGTCGGCATTGCCGCGCGTCGCCAGCAGGTTGCTCGCCAGTACGAAATGGCGCCGGAAAATGTTGAGCGGGACAAGTTCCAGGTGCGCCTCGCCAAGTTGTCCGGGGGCACTGCAATGATCCTGGCGGGCGGCGCTACACCCGTCGAACAGAAGCGCCGGGTTCACTTGATCGAGGACGCGATCAACGCGGCGCGTGCGGCTATTGCCGAGGGTGTCGTTCCCGGAGGAGGGATGGCTTTACTGCGAGTGTCCTCCGAACTCGAAGGGATCGTTTCAAGGACCCAGGGGAGTGTCCAGCAGGGCGCGAGACTGCTGCAACGGGCGCTGATGAAACCGCTCTTTCACATCGCGACAAATTGCGGGCTGAACGGCGAGGCGATTGTGGCCGAGGCGGTGCGTTCGAAACCGGGCATGGGACTCGATGCGCGCACAGGTGCATTCGTGAACCTGGTGGAGGCGGGGATCATCGATCCGGTGAAGGTCAGTTATAGCGCGGTGCGAAATGCCGCGTCGGTGGCAGGTTTGATCTTGACAACCCAAACGCTGATTGCGAAGAAGCCGGAGACGATCGATCCTACGGCCGGACCTGCGCTTGGCGGTGGCGCCGAATTGTTCGGCCGGAAATAATCGGGCTGTGACCGGCGTCCATGCGGAGGCCGGTCGGGGAAATTTCAGTAATTCGGTATCCGAAACAGATCGTAGCGTTTCTTTTTAAGGGAAGCCGGCAGAGGTACTTTGCCGGCTTCCCTCGTTTTTTTGATTCCCAGCTTACAACGCTTCAAGCGTATTTCACGTGAACGCGTGGCTTGTCTAACTGTGCCTTGTAATAGCGGGCTATTACATCGATAAGCCGTGAGTCGTTTTCTCCGAAAATATGCTGCAAGGGACGGGACTATGTCGGCAATGTGTCTTGCAAAAGAATAGTTGGGCAGGCCGTGTTTTCCCGAGCGGACCTGGTCAAAAGCTAGGCATATACTAGTCCGTGGTGTTGCTGCCAGCTTACAGAATTGCATAACGAAAAGCGCCAGCTGCAACGCCAGAAAAGCGAGTCACGACGAAGCCTGCCTTAAAGGGGTTTCGCGTTGGCCAATCGCATTGGAGGAGACTTGTGGCGAGACACCAAATTGAGAGTGCATCGGTTCCTGGCCATCAGGCCGTGATGCATGAGCTAATGTCGCAGGCGCAGCGCGCCGACATCCTCCACTCTGACCGCGACACCATGCGCGCATGGGAGCGTTTCCTGGCGGGCGAGTCCTCTGTGGCGGTTCCTTCGGCCCTCATTGCATCGTGGCAACGTAGTCTGGAGTCCGGCGTTAATCCATCTGCGAGTCTCGCGCCGTTTGCGGTACATGGCGATGCTGTCGAGGCTTTGCGGTGGCGTCATCGGGAGTTGCTGGCGGCGTCGGACCGGTTGTTTGCCGCAACGGCGGATCTCTTCGCGGATTCCGGCTCCATGCTGCTCCTGACTAATCAGGATGGTGTGATTCTTAAAGCGGCCGGGGACCTTCGCACGTTGACGGCCGGCGAGAAGATCCATTTGACCACCGGCGGCGACTGGCGCGAAGCAATGGCGGGCACTAACGGCATTGGGACCGCGCTCGCGACCGGCGAGCCGACGTACATTCATGGTTCAGAGCATTTCTGCGAAGGCATCAAGTCATGGAGTTGCGCGGCGGCGCCGATTTATGAACCCGGTACCGGCTCGATCATAGGTGTCCTCGATATTTCCGGACCGCCATCGACTTATCAGATCAATAACCTGACGTTGGCGATAACGGCGGCGCGCCAGATAGAAATGGTGCTGGCCGAGCAGTCCGCGCGCCAGCATATGCGTCTATTGGCGTTTTGCCTGCAGCAGCTTTCATCCTGCGATGCTGCGGGGATGATCGCTATCGACCGGCGCGGCCGGCTCGTTCACACGACAGGCAGGGTGCCGCTTCCCGTCGCCATAGGAGAGCGGTTCCCCGGGATGGATGAGAGTTCTGCCGTGGAGGACTGGGCCCGGCATTTACCCCAGGGTTTGCGTGCTGAATGGTTCAGCCCGGTTGTGGTGGAAGGCAGCACGATCGGCGCAATGCTGGTTGTTCCCGCGATCCGGTCGCGATCCACACACAAGCGGACGGCAGAGCGTATCAACGCGTTTGGGAGCGCGGCGGGACATCAGGATGGAGGCCAGGGTGGAAGCGAACCCGGCAGCGAGGCTGACCCGCAGCGGAACTGTTTCGCTCAGATACTCGGGCAGAGCGCGCCGATGCTTGCCGCGGTCAATCGAGGTCGCCAGCTTGCGCGCAGGCGCGTGCCTGTGTTGATCGAGGGTGAGACCGGAGTCGGCAAAGAGTTGTTCGCGCGGGCAATACATGGCGAGGAACGTGGGGGCGGAGCTTTTGTCGCTTATAACTGCGGGGCGGCGTCGAAGGAACTGATTGGCAGCGAGTTGTTTGGGCATGTGCATGGCGCATTTACCGGGGCGACTGCGGAAGGCCGGCCGGGCCGGTTTGAACTGGCGCACGGCGGAACCTTGTGTCTCGATGAAATTGGCGAGTTGCCGCTCGAATTGCAACCTGTGCTGTTGCGCGCGCTTGAGGAGGGGGTGGTTTATCGGTTAGGGGACACGCAGCCACGTCGCGTTGATGTCCGTTTGCTGGCGATGACTAATCGTAATTTGCATGACGAAGTAAAGTCAGGGCGGTTCCGTGGCGATCTTTATTACCGCATTAGTGTTACTCGCATACGGATCCCGCCGCTGCGCGAGCGGGACATCGACATTGATCTTTTGGTCGAGCATTTCAACCGTCGGTTGGCGCTTCGGCATGCGGTTCCTGTGAGACGGCTGAACCCCGACGTCATGGCGGTGCTGCGCGCGTATTCCTGGCCGGGCAATGTCAGGGAGATGCGCAATATTATTGAGAACTTGCTGTTGACTTCGCGGGAGGAGGAGATCGGGCTCGACGAATTGCCTGCGGAGTTGCTTGCCGAGACGGAGACTGTTGGTGTGGCGGAGCCGGTGTTGCTTCAGTCAACGAGTCTGGAAGACACGGAGCGCGCGGCCATTGCTCGCGCGGTGTATGGCGCTCATGGGAATCTTGCGCAGGCGGCGCGTTCGCTTGGGGTTTCTCGGAGTACGTTGTACAGGAAGATCGAGGTTTATCAACTCGAGGGGATTGTTAAACCGGTTGGTGAGTGAATGGTGCGAGAGGGGGCAGTTCTTGCGGTCCGGGTTGGTGCCAGGTGGCTAGGTTCTTGCGGTAGCGGTCGGGGTCAGTGCTGGGTTGCACGGGTTCTGCGGTAGCGGTCTGATTCATTGCCGGGTTGCTGCTTTTTAGGTTTTTGCGGGTTATGTGTTGGCTGATCTCTTTATCACTATTAGCCACTGCGCGTGGCGGCGCGTCATTTCTTTGTCCAAAGCGACAAAGAAACGAAGCAAAGAAAACGCTTTCACCGCTCTACCCTAAGTGTCCACAGCGTGCAGTTTTGATTCATGGGTGCCCCAAAAGCACGGTGCTCGCCAGAGCCACGGATGTGTGAACCCCTCTTTCTCCGAACACGGATACCCCACGCTGCGCCACCAGTGTTTGAACCTGCCCAAGGGACACCCCGCGCTATCCGCGGAAAACACCCCATCAAATAGGTTCGCATACCGAATCATATAGGAAACCAGACAAGAAGCTGGGTTATTGAAACGGGTGGGACTGTACGCGACGAAAATGTTGCACCGGCTAGGAAACGCCTACCAAAAATGAAGCGGTCAATTTGCCTACAGCCTCAAGGTACTTCACGGAAGTAGTACACGGCATTGCTGGGCAGGCCACGCAACTAACCCGTATGAACTCAAGAACTGAACCGTTTTCATGAGCACGGCTTTGCAAACTGCGGCTAACTGAGCAAACGAAACTGAACTGCAAATAGGTGTGGGGCCGAGCGGGTTTGCTTGGCAATAGTGCTTGCCCGAGAGCGTACGGGGCGAAGCGTTTTACTGTCAGGATTCGCGAGAAAGAGGGGTTCACACATCCTTCGCTCTGGCGAGCACCGTGCTTTTGGGGCACCCATGAATCAAAACTGCACGCTGTGGACACTTAGGGTAGAGCGGTGAAAGCGTTTTCTTTGCTTCGTTTCTTTGTCGCTTTGGACAAAGAAATGACGCGCCGCCACGCGCAGTGGCTAATAGTGATAAAGAAAACATCCAACATAAAACGCGCGAAGACCTGGAGAGCAGCAACCCGGCAATGAATCAGACCGCTAACGCAGAACCCGTGCAACCCCAGCACCGACCCCGACCACAAACCCCAGAACCCCGACCTCAACCCCGACCATATCCGGCGCCTGATTCGCCAAAATCATCTTCTTGACGGATTGTATGATAGACATATAATAAGTTAAAAACCCGCACCGAAAAAAACGGGCAGCTGGCATCGATCCGGCAAAAAAACCAGCTACAAACCAGGAGACAAATGTCGATGCTAGCCGAAGCAAGTATTGGATATCGCCTTGACCGGTTGCCGCTCTCGCGTTTTCACTGGCGACTACTCGGCCTCGTCGCCGCAGGCATGTTCTTTGATTCATTCGACATTTACATCGCCGGTGCCGTACTAGCGGCCCTCATCCACAGCGGCGAATCAACACTTCAACTCAACGCGGGTTTCGTCTCCGCAACCTTCATCGGCATGATGGCCGGCGCCTGGCTGTCAGGCCTGCTCGGTGACCGCTTCGGCCGACGCTTCTCCTATCAGTTCAACCTCGGCGTGTACGGATTCGCATCGATTGCCGCCGCTTTGTCCCCGAATATCTACTGGCTGATTTTCTTCCGCCTGGTAATGGGCCTTGGCATGGGCGCCGAGATCGTGGTCGGCTACGGCACGCTCAGTGAATTCATACCAGCATCGTGGCGCGGACGCTTCGGCACTATCCTGAACCTGATCATCAACACGTCGCTGTTCTTTTCCACCTTCATCGGATGGCTCATCATTCCCCATTACGGCTGGCGCTGGATGTTCGCCATCGCAGGCGTCGGCGCACTGATCGTCTGGTTCCTGCGCAAGTCGATGATGGAGTCGCCGCGCTGGCTGGCATCGCGAGGGCGCACCACGGAAGCCGAGGAAATCGTGACGCGGATCGAGACGGCTTGCGGAGTGACCCCAGGCTCACCGGACTATCCGCACGTGACCGTGGACCTGCTGTCGCGTGACACCGCTCCAGAAACACCCGCGCAGTTGGCTGACCTGTTTTCGCGTCGGCTCATCAAACGCACGATCACCGGTATCACGGTCCTGATCGGACTGTTCACGGTCAATTACGCATTCGTCAGCTGGATCCCGACCTTCCTGGTCAAGCAGGGACACAGCGTCTCCAACTCGCTAGGCCTGACGACCTTGATGTTCGCAGGCGGCCCGCTGGGCTCGTTGATCGCCTTCGGACTCGCCGAACGCCTGGGCAGGAAGTGGGGCATTGTCGCGTTCTCCCTAATCGGAATTGTTTTCGCCGTTGCATATCCGTTCGCGCAATCGCAGGTCATGATTACGGCTTGCGGTTTCGCGATTACCGCGTGCATCTACGTGCTCTCATCGTTCAGCGTGGCGAGTTACGTCCCCGAACTTTTCCCAACAGAAGTCCGCTTGCGCGGCTCGGGTCTGTGCAACACGATCGGCCGCGGCTTCAACATCCTGGTGCCGTATCTCGTCGCCATGGCGTTTGCATCGTTCGGCATCGTTGGCGTGGTCTCGATGATCGCCGGCACCCTGCTGCTGCAAGCGCTAATCGTGGCGGCCATTGGACCGGAAACCAAGAACCGGTCGCTCGAAGAGATCGCCGGGGCAGCAACAGTCGAAACGCCGTCCGATGCGGACACGACTCCGGCCACTGCACTCAAATAGCTTTCATTCGAAAGCCAACTCAAAGCAACTTGCATCGCAAGGAATTCCTGTCATGCCAACGCTTGAAAACTATCGCATCTTCGCAGTGAAGTACGCGCACCACGCGCGCCGTTCCACCGAGAACTTCATAGGCGGTGATTCGCACGATGTCCCCATGCCACTCGATTATTTCGTGTGGGCGGTCGTCGGCGAGTCGCGCACGTTCATCGTGGATACGGGGTTCGACACCAGCATGGCGCAGCTACGCGGCCGCACCATTACCAATCCGGTCGAAGAAGGCCTGAAGCGGATCGGCATCCGGCCGGAGTCGGTGGACGATGTCATCCTCACGCACATGCACTACGACCACGCAGGCAATCGCTCGCTCTTTCCGAAGGCTCGGTACCACTTGCAGGACAAGGAGATGGCCTATTGCACGGGTCGCTGCATGTGTCATCACGCACTGAGTCATCCATTCGAACCGCAAGACGTCACCGCGATGGTCGGCCGGGTGTTCGAGGGACGCGTGGAGTTTCACGATGGCGATTCGCAACTCACGCCCGGCCTGAGCGTGCATTGGGTCGGCGGTCATTCGAACGGCCTGCAGGTCGTGCGCGTTCACACGGAACGTGGCTGGGTCGTGCTTGCCTCCGACGCCTCCCACTTCTACGCGAACATACGCGAGAACCGGCCGTACCCGATCGTCTACAACGTCGGCGACATGCTGGAAGGCTTCAAGACTGTCATGCATCTGGCGGACTCGCCCGATCATGTCGTGCCGGGGCATGACCCCGAAGTACTCAAGGTCTACGCGCCGCATGACCGCGAAACCGAAGGCTGGATCGCACGCCTGGATGTGGCGCCGGGCGTGGGGTCACGTTAGTCGCCCCTGATTTCTATTCTTACCCGACGGAGAGCAGCACCATGATTGTAGAAATGCGCGTTTACCACTGCTTGCCGGGCCGTTTACCTGCCCTTCAGGAACGTTTCAGCACCACGACACTAGGCTTTTTCGAAAAATATGGCATCGAACAAATCGGCTTCTGGACCACGCTGATCGGGCCCAGCAATCACACGCTCACCTATCTGCTGAAGTGGCAAAGCCTCGCCGAACGCGAGACCAAGTGGAATGCGTTCCAGGCCGATCAGGAATGGATCGCCAAGCGCGCGGCGAGCGAGGCCGAGAAGATGATCGTCGAGCGAATCGAGAATGTCTTTCTCACACCGACAGCTTTCTCCGCATTGAAGTAAGGCAGGGAAAACCCGAATCAATTGTCTATCGACTGATTGTCATACAATCGGATAGACTTATTGCATGGACGCGGCGAGACATCGCCGCCTGTCAACTTTGAGTTCTATCGGAAAGGCAAGGCAGATGACGCGACCGCAACGGATTGGTTTTATCGGGCTGGGAATGATGGGCGCGCCCATGGTGCACTGCTTGGCGAAAGCGGGCTTTGAACTCTTTCTCGCCGATGCCGACACGGCTCGTTCGGATGCGCTCGCGAAGGAAACTGGCGCGGTGCAACTGGATGCGAACAACGCCGCATCGCTTGATGTCCTGATCACCATGTTGCCGAATTCGGCAATCGTGGAAAGCGTGCTGCTCGATGGCGATTCCAAGGCCTGGGCGCGTCTTTTGCCCAAGGGCGCGGTTGTGATCGACATGAGTTCATCGGAGCCGGAGCGTTCGCGCAAGCTGGGCGCTACGCTCGAGGAGATGGGGCTCGACTATCTCGATGCACCTGTTTCCGGCGGTGTGAAGAAGGCGAAGGAGGGCACGCTCGCCATCCTCGCCGGCGGTGACGCAGCGGTCCTTGCGACCTGCAAGTCCGTACTCGAAGCAATGGGCGAGAGTGTCCTGCATATCGGCACGGCGGGCTCCGGGCACGCAGCGAAGGCGCTGAACAATTACGTCTCGGCAGCAGGCCTGATGGCGACGGTAGAAGCGCTGCACATTGCAGAGCGTTTCGGAATCAACCCGGCTGCGATGACAGATGTGCTGAATGCATCGACGGGGCGCAGCAATACCTCGGAGAACAAGGTCAAGCAATTCATGCTCTCGGGTTCGTATGCATCCGGCTTTGCCTTGCAGTTGATGAACAAGGATTTGAAGATCGCGCGCGCATTGTCCGAAGCAGTGGGATATCCCATGAAGCTCGGCATGACGTGCACGACAGTCTGGGACGAGGTGTCTCGACGCTCGACGCCCGCGACGGATCACACCGAGATGTACCGGCTGCTGGCAAGCGACGAATAAACCCGCAAACGGAGAGGACGAACATGTCTCGTGCGGCACAGTTTTATATCGATGGACAATGGACCGATCCGGTCTCGCCGGCCTGGTTCGACCTGATCGATCCGGCAACGGAAAGCAAGATCGATCGGCTGGCGTTAGGCAATGCAGCCGATGTCGATCGCGCGGTAGTTGCCGCCCGAAAAGCATTGACTGCTTACTCGGCGACTTCGGTTCAAGAGCGCATCGACTTGCTCCGGCGCATCCTTCAGATCTACGAGCGGCGCTATGACGAATTTGCCGAAGCAATGCGGATCGAGATGGGCGCGCCAATCGCATTTGCACGCAAGGGACAAGCAGCGCGAGGCCCTGCGCACCTCAATGCATTGATCAATGTTCTCGAAAATTTCGAGTTCGAGGAACAGCGTGGCACAACGCGCGTGCGTCTGGAACCCATCGGCGTTTGCGGACTCATCACGCCCTGGAACTGGCCGATCAACCAGATTGTGGTGAAGATCGCACCCGCATTGGCCGCGGGTTGCACGATGGTGCTCAAGCCGAGCGAATATTCGGCGTTAAGCGCGCTGTTGTTCGCCGAGGTCGCGCATGAAGCAGGGGTGCCGCCGGGTGTGCTGAACGTGGTAAATGGCGACGGACCGGGCGTGGGCGCAGCGATTGCATCGCATCCGGATATCGACATGGTGTCGTTCACCGGTTCGACGCGCGCGGGCATCCTGGTCGCCAAGATGGCGGCGGAAACGGTCAAGCGCGTGGCGCAGGAACTCGGCGGCAAGTCCGCGAATATTCTGCTCGACGACGTGAACCTGGACGATGCCGTCACGCGCGGCGTGGCCGCGTGCTTCACTAATTCCGGACAATCCTGTTCGATCCCCACCCGCATGCTCGTGCCGCGTCACATGATGAACGACGCAGCGCAGATCGCGAAAACGGCGGCATCGACCTACAGCGTGGGTGCAACAGACAGTGAGGCCACGCAGCTCGGACCGCTCGTCAACCGCAATCAGTTCGAGCGCGTGCAGGTGCTGATTCAGAAAGGAATCGACGAAGGAGCGCGACTGGTTGCCGGAGGAACGGGGCGGCCGGACGGGTTTTCGAAGGGCTACTACGTCAAGCCGACCATCTTCGCGGACGTCACGCCCGACATGACCATTGCGCGTGAAGAGATCTTCGGGCCAGTGCTGTCGATCATGGGCTACGACACTGAAGATGAAGCGATCAGGATCGCTAACGGAACAGATTACGGTTTGGCGGCATACGTGCAGTCCGGCGATATTGAGCGCGCCCGGACAATTGGCCGCCAGCTTCGCGCGGGTGGCGTCCACCTGAACTATCCCGTGGCCGATTTCAAAGCTCCCTTCGGCGGTTACAAACATTCGGGAAATGGCCGCGAATGGGGCGAAGCGGGCCTGCGCGAATACCTCGAAACCAAGGCAATGGTCGGCTACGGCAACGACTGAAGCAACCGCTCATTTCGCAACGCAAGAGGACATTAAGCAATGGACGACAACGCACGTTTTGACAAGGGCTTCGAGAACCGCAAGGAAGTGCTCGGCGCACCGCATGTCGAGAAGTCCTGGGCGAACGCGGACGACTTCAACCGGCCGATGCAGAAGCTCGTCACGGAGTACGCATGGGGCGAGATCTGGGGTGATCCGACCTTGACGTTCAAGACCCGCAGCATGCTCAACATCGGCATGCTGACCGCCATGAGCCAGCATCACGAGTTGTCGGTGCATGTGAAGGGCGCGCTCAAGAACGGGGTCACGAAGGAGGAGATTCGCGCGGTGCTGATGCAGGCCGCCGTGTATTGCGGCGCCCCGCTGGCGCTCGCGGCCTTCCGGGTCGCGACCGATGCAATCAAGGCCTACGAAGCCGACACCGTCAAGGGCTGAAGTTCTGCCCCTTTTAATAAGCATCCGCGAGCGATGCAACACGACATTATTGGAGACGAGCATGGAAGCAATCACGACAGACGGCGCCGCAAGAGCGGCGACCGCGCAGTCCGTCGATGAGAAGCGCCGCAACGCGATCAAGGGCGCGTTCTTCTCTGAATTCATCGACATGTTCGATATCTATCTGCCGGTCGTCGTACTCGCTCCGGTGCTGTTCTTCTTCCAGCCGCCGCACCTCGCACCCGGCATGGAAGCAATCCTCGCTTCGCTCGTTTTCATCACTACGTTGCTGGGCCGGCCGATCGGCGCGCTGCTATTCGGCATGGTCGCGGACCGGGTGGGACGTCGTCGGGCGTCGATCCTTTCGGTCTCCGGATTTGGTGTCGTCACGCTAGCGATCGCACTGCTTCCCGGCTACGAAACGCTGGGTATCGGCTCATACTGGCTGCTCGTGATCCTGCGTTTCATCGACGGTATTTTTCTCGGCGGCGGCTATACAGGTGCAATGCCGCTGGCCATCGAATATTCGAAGAAGGAGCAACGTGGTTTTGTCGGCGGACTGATCATTGCCGGATTCCCGGCGGCTTACGTAACGATCAACCTGGTTGCCATGCTGATGTTCGCCGTGTTCCCGCTGAACGGCCTGCATTCACCCTATGTGCAATGGGGCTGGCGTATTCCGTTCGTCATCGGCGCGGTATTGGCGGGCATTCTTGCGATGTACTACGTTCATAAAGTCTCCGAATCGGAGATATGGGAGAGCGAGACCGGCGAAAAGAAGCCGGAGAAACTGCCGCTTTCCGATCTGCTTCGCGGCAAGAGCGGACGCAACCTGCTGCAGGTCCTGCTGATGATGTCGGGCTTCTGGCTCACGCAAAATATCATCACGATCTTCATGCCGACGGGCCTGCTCGTGCGCACGCTGCACCTGACCGGTTTCCAGATGTCGCTTACCTTGCTGCTCTCCTATTTCGTGCTGTTTTTCAGCTATATCGGTTCGGGAATGCTCGGGCAGAAAATCGGCCGCCGGACATTTTTCGTGATCGTCGGTCCATTGATCGCAACGGTGGGCGCCGTCATTCTCTATGTGCTTTCCAACAATGACGGCTTGTCCTTGCCGGTCATCATGCTGCTGGTCATGCTGCTCTCGGTGCTGGTCACTTCACCCTGGGGCGTGATCGTGACTTACATCAACGAGCGCTTCGTCACCGATGTGCGCGCTACCGGGTTTGGCGTGGGCTTCAGCCTCTCGGTGATCATCCCGTCGTTCTACGCGTTTTATATGAACTGGCTGGGCGCGTTCATGCCGTTGCGGCTCACGCCGGTAGTCCTGCTGTGCATCGGCGGCGTGATAGGTACGGTCGGCGCGCTGATGGGTCCGGAAACGAAGCACGTCGACTTTTGAACTTACGGTAGAGACTTATGAATACGCAACGCATTGGCTTCATTGGTTTGGGCAACATGGGCGGCCGCATGACGCGCCGTCTGGTCGACGCGGGCATAGAAGTGCTCGGCTTCGACGCCGCGCCGGACCGCGCGGCGGCAGTGGGCGCGCGGGCGGGAACATCGATCGCGGAAGTAACGCGGTTCGCCGATGTCGTGCTGCTGTCGTTGCCGGACAGCAAGGTGGTTGAAGCGGTGGTCGAAGGGGCAGACGGCATTCTTGCCTCGTGCCGCAAAGGACAGACCGTGATCGACCTGAGCACGGCCGCCGCGAGTTCAACCATGCGGCTTAGCACGCTGTTCAAGGAGCGCGGCGTGCATTACATCGACGCCGGTATTTCCGGCGGGGCCGCAGCGGCGGAAAAGGGCACGCTCACGCTGATGGTCGGCGGCGACGTTGCTGCTATTGAAGCCATCCAGTGGGTCTTCAAGCCGATCGCCACGAAGGCCATCACCATGGGTGCGAGCGGCGCGGGTCATACGACCAAGCTGCTCAACAACTTCCTGAACGCCGTGAGTCTGTCGGCGACCGCCGAGGTAATGGTCGCGGGCAAGAAGGCGGGGCTCGATCTCCACCGGTTGCTCGACGTGCTCAACAGCAGCAGCGGTGTTAACTTCGCCACGCTGAACCGCTTTCCGAAGATTGTCGATGGCGATTACCTGGAAGGCGGTTTGACCAGCAAGCTGATGACGAAGGACGTCGTGCTGTATATCGACCGCGTACGCGAGCTGGGCGTGTCCTCGCTGAATTCATCAGGACCCCTCGCCAGTTTCGGGCTGGCCACCGCGCTGGGTTATGGCGACGTGATCAGTAACCGCGTGGTGGACGCGATCGGCGACGTGTCGGGCGGTGTGCGTCTCAAGGACGCCAAGCATTCTTCAACGGGAGAGCAGTAATGAAAGTGTTTCGTGGCAGGGCCGAAGGTGCAGTGTCGGAGCAACGCTCGGCTACATTCAGCGGTGTCGTGTGGGCAGACTCGATCATGCCGACCACAGACAAGATAACCATCGCGAACGTGTTTTTCTCGCCGGGCGCGCGTACCTTCTGGCACACGCATGAGCAGGGGCAGATCCTGCAAGTGACGTCGGGCAGCGGATTCGTGTGTGTGGACGGCGGCGAGCCGCAACTGATCCGCACCGGCGACGTGGTCTGGATTCCCGCTAACGAGCGTCACTGGCACGGCGCGGGGCGCAACAGCTACATGGTTCATACCGCCACGTCGCTCGGCAAGACGATGTGGGAAGAAGAGGTTGCAGAAGCGGTGTACCAGAGCGCGGTGGGCTGACGTCATGACGGCTCCCCTGACGAAGCGGCAGCAGCAGGCGAAGGACGCGTTCACGCATGTGCACGGTACGTGGAGCGACGGCTGGGATAGCCTGTTACGCCTCGACGCCAGCTTCTTCGAGGCATACGTGGCTTTCTCGGCGGTGCCGTCGAAGAAGAATCATCTCGACAACAAGGTGAAAGCGTTCGTCGCGATTACTGCTTGCGCGGCCGCGACCCACCTTTACGCGCCGGGTGTGGCGCAGCACATTGCCGCAGCACTTCGCGCGGGCGCCACGCGTGCGGAATTGGTCGAAGTGATCCAGCTTGCAAGCACCGTCGGCATTCATGCGGCGAACGTCGGCGTGCCCGTGCTTCTCGAAGTGCTTGAAGAAGAAGGCATGCGTCACGGCCCGGCACCGCTTGACGCGCATCGTGCGGCACTGAAGGAAAGCTTCATTCAGAACCGCGGGTATTGGCATTCGTCGTGGGAAGGTTTCCTCGAACTCGATCCAGAACTGTTTGAAACCTACGTGGCATTTTCTTCCGTGCCGTGGCGCGAGGGCGTGCTGGAACCCAAGGTCAAGGAGTTCATGTATTGCGCCTTCGACGCAGCAGCAACGCACCTCTATGTGCCGGGCCTGAAATTGCATATGCGCAATGCACTTCGTTACGGCGCGACTGCCGACGAGATCATGGAAGTGCTGGAGATCGTGAGCACCATCGGTATACATGGCGCCCTGCTGGCCGCGCCGATCCTGCAAGCTGCCCTGAATGAGTTCGAAACCAACCACGCGTAGGCAAACTCCGGCCGTGCCATGGGTTGCAGAACGCCGGCTTCGGCCAGAAGTTCGAGTATGATGGCTCACTGATAAATCGTCAGACGGGAATACAATCATGGCAGCCGAAATGGATTTGATACGACCGGAAACGTTGCGACATCAGGTCGAGACTGTCCTTCGCCAGGCCATCATGTCCGGGCGTTTTGCACCGGGCGCACGCCTGGTAGAACGTGAGTTGTGCGAGACACTCGGCGTGAGCCGGACATCGATCCGGGAAGCCTTGCGCCGGCTCGAAGCCGAAAAGCTGGTGTGCAGCGTGCCGCACAAAGGACCCATGGTCGCGGTCATGTCGAAGAGCGAGGCGTCCGAGCTATACGCCATACGCGGACTGCTCGAGGGGTTTGCAGCAGGTGAGTTTGCGCGGATCGCAAGCGACGCCGCGATCGCACAGTTTGGTGAAGCCGCGAAGACGCTGAAGGCGAAGGCCATGACGGGTGACCAGGCCGGCGTATTGGCCGCGAAGACGGATCTGTACGACGTATTGCTCGACAACTGCGGCAACCGGTTGGTGAAAGAGATCCTGACCAGTCTCTACTCGCGCGTGAACCTGCTTCGTGCGACCTCGTTGATGCACCCCGACCGCTTGCCGTCGAGTCTCAAGGAAATCGACAAACTGTTTAAAGCGCTGAAGGCACGAGACGCGTCGGCGGCCGAAGCTGCCGCGCGCTTGCACGTGACGAATGCTGAGAAAGCGGCCATGCGGATGCTGGACGAAACGGCTAGCGACTAGGAATTTGCCCGGGCGCTTGCGCCCTGGCTTTCATCGTAAGTAGCTGGCCGCAAAAATGCTCATTTGATTAGGATTACTGGTAATGAAAGGAAAGTCTGCGCTAATCACGGGATCGTCGGATGGACTCGGATTCGCCATGGCCGAGGGCCTCGCCCGTGCGGGTTGCAACGTCGTGCTGCATGGACTCGAAGCGCCGGACAACGTGCATGATTCGCTGATCCGGATCGAACAGGATTACGGCGTCCAGGCCACCTATATTCAAGTGGACCTGACCGACCCCAATGCGGTCGAAACACTGTTGAACACAGCGCGCGAACGCACGGGTGGTATCGATATCCTGATCAATAATGCAGTCGTACGGCACTTCGCGTCGATCGAGGACTTTCCTGCGGACCGATGGAACCAGGCGCTGGCGGTCAACCTGACAGCCGCGTTTCTGGCCATCCAGCGGGTCTTGCCTGATATGCGTGCGCGTGGCTGGGGCCGCATTTTCAACATGACATCGGTGTATGGATCGCGCGCCACGCCGAACCGTGTGGACTATGTGACGACCAAGACGGCGCTGCTCGGATTGACGCGCGCGGTTGCGCTCGAGACGGTTCACCAGGGCATTACCTGCAATGCAATCTGCCCGGGTACGGTGAAGACGCCGAATATCGAAAGCCGGATTGAGCAGTTGATGGAGGAGAGAGGCCTTGACCATGGTAGTGCCGTCAAGCAGTTCCTCACCGGCAAGCAACCCACCGGCGAATTCGTCAGCGCGTCGCATGTCGCGGAACTGGTCGTGTTCCTGTGCTCCGATGCGGGCAGTCAGATAACAGGGGCCATGATGCCGATGGAAGGTGGCTGGCTGGCAGGCTGAACACATCGGTTGGTCATCGGGTTGATCATCTGGCTGATACGAAGGGAGAAGAGGTTGATGAAAGACATCACGCGTACGCTGGCATCGTTTGTCGCACAGGCGCAGTGGGAAGACATCCCGCCAAAGGTGCGTCATGAAGCGAAGCGCGCGCTGGTGAATTACTTCGCAGTGGCGCTTGCGGGATGTTCGGACCCGGGCATCGGTAAAGCCGTGAACGTGTATGGCCGCTTCAGTTCGGGGCGTGAAGCGGGTCTCGTCGGACGCGGGGAAAGGACCGATATCCTGACCGCCGCCGCGCTAAACGCGATGAGCGCGAACGTCTACGATTTCGACGATACCCACCTGCCCACCATCATTCATCCGACCGCGCCCGTCGCCGCGCCGTTGTTCGCGCTGGCGCAGCAGTCGCCGTTGAGCGGCAAGCAGTGGCTGCTGGCGTTTGTACTTGGCGTGGAAATCGAGTGCCGCTTGGGGAATGCGATATCGCCTGGGCACTATCAGCGAGGCTGGCACATCACCTCTACGTGCGGCGTGTTCGGCGCAGCGGCGGCGGTTGGGAAGGCTATAGATTTAGACAATACTCAAATTGGTTGGGCACTTGGCAATGCGTCGGCGCAATCTTCCGGGCTGGTTGAAACGCTGGGCAGCATGTCGAAGAGCATCAGCGTGGGCAATGCGGCCCGCAATGGCCTGCTCTCGGCGTTGCTGGCGCAAGAAGGGTTCGCAGGACCCGAGCGGCCCCTCGAAGGCGAGCGAGGCTTCCTGCGCGTGATGGGCGACGCCACTGGGGCGCAGGTCGATGCAGCTTTCGCGACGCTCGGCAGCGAATGGGCGCTTCTATCGAATGCCTACAAGCCTTACCCGTGCGGTGTCGTGCTTAATCCTGTCATCGAGGCGTGCCTGGAGTTATCCGCAACTCCGGGTTTCTCGTTCACCAATGTTGAACGCGTCACGCTTAAAGGGCACCCTTTACTGCGCGCACGAACGGACCGTCCGAACATTACGCTTGGACGCGAAGCGCAGGTTAGCGCTCAACACAGTGTCGCGGTTGCGCTTGCCAGAGGCCGTGCGGGCCTTGCTGAATTTACCGATGCAGCAGTGGCTGATCCACTGCTGCGGGCGTTTGCCAGCCGGCTTGAATTCGTCGATGACTCGTCGTATTCCGTCGAAGCGGCACAGGTGACCGTCACGTTGCGTTCGGGCGAGACAATGTCGCGCCGTATCGATGCAGCGCATGGCAGCCTGCAAGCGCCGCTTGCGGACACCGACCTTGAAAACAAGCTCAGGGAGCTGGCCGGGTACGGCGGCTCGGGTTGTAACCCCAACCCGTTGATCGACTCTCTATGGACGCTTGAAAGCGCGCCTGATTCGTCCTTGCCCATGTATCTCGCTTGTTTGTAATTCGATAAGCGTATGCGGCGGGCACACCATTCATCACTGTCGAGGAAGCATCATGTCGGAGAATAAGAAGTTAGGTTTTGTGGGTGTCGGCGTCATGGGGCGTCCCATGGCCCGTCGCCTGATCGAGCACGGTCATTCTCTCGTGATCTACGATCGCAACGAAGAGGCGCTCGCGGAGTTATCGGCGCTCGGCGCGCAAGTGGCGGGCAGCGCACGGGAAGTGGCCGACAGCGCGCACATTGTCTTCACGAGTCTTCCCACGCCGGCCATCTTCAAGGACGTCGCATTGGGTGCAGACGGGCTGATCGCCGGCAAGGTGATCAAGGTTCTGGTCGACCTGTCCACAGTCGGTTCGCGAACGGAACAGGAAGTGGCGGCCGGACTGCTTGAAAAAGGCATTGAAACAGTCGATGCCCCCATTAGCGGCGGCGCGGCCGGCGCGCAAAAAGGCACGCTCGCCGTCATGGTTGCAGGGAAACCGGAAGCGATTGCTCAGGTGCGCGAGCTATTCGATGTCTTCGGCAAGGTGTTCATCGTAGGGGAGAAGCCGGGTCAGGCGCAATTGATCAAGCTGCTGAACAACATGCTTTCGTCCACGGCGTTTGCGATTACATCGGAAGCTTTCGTGGCTGGCGTGAAGGGCGGGCTCGATCCCGACGTAATGATGTCGGTGTTCAATGCGGGTAGCGGCAAGAACGGCGCGACGCTCGATAAATTCCCGAAGCAGGTCTTGCCGGGCACATTCGATTTCGGCTTCCCGATCGGGAGCGTTTGCAAGGACATTGGACTTGCGGTGGAAGAATGCCAGGCGCTCGGCGTGCCAATGTGGGTTGGCAGCACCGCACGTCAAGTATGGAACTACGCGGGCATGCAGGACGGCAAAGCACGCGACATGACTGAGCTCGTCAAGTATGTAGAGAGCTGGTCGGATGGCAAGGGCCTCGCTGGTTAAACGTGGTTAAAGACGCCCGAAACGTGCTGCAGGTCTCTTGCTGTGCATGGAAAGCGCCGTGTGTTACTTTTGCAGTGACTATGGGGAAGCCGTGCATCGAGGAGACCAGGCATGGAAGTGAATCAAGCAGTCGGCGCGTTGCGGGATGCGCTTGGCGCACAGGTCGTGGCGTTGCCGGATGAGTTTGGCGACCGTCGTGTGAAGGACTGGAGCGGACTGCCGAGCGCGGTGCCGCTTGCACTTATCAGGCCACGGGACACGCGCGAGGTCGCGGCAGCGCTCGAAATCTGTGCTCGCTACGTTCAACCGGTCGTTACGCAAGGTGGCCTGACGGGACTCGTGGGCGGCGCTAATGTAACGGGTGGCGAGGTCGCGCTGAGCCTCGATCGCATGAACCAGATTGTGGAGATCGACGCTGTGTCGGGCACCATGACGGTTCAGGCCGGCACGCCTCTGCAAGTGGTGCAGGAAGCGGCCAGCGCGGCCGGCTTCTATTTTCCGTTGGATCTCGGCGCGCGCGGCAGTTGTTCTATCGGCGGAAATATCGCCACCAATGCGGGTGGGAATCGGGTCATCAAGTACGGCATGATGCGCGACCAGGTGCTGGGCATCGAGGCCGTGCTGGCGAGCGGAGCGATTGTCGGCGGCCTCAACAAGATGATCAAGGACAACAGCGGCTACGATCTGCGCAACTTGCTGATCGGCAGCGAAGGCACGCTCGCGGTCATCACCCGGGCGGTGTTGCGCCTGCGGCCAAAGCCTACGGCAACGGCTACCGCATGGTGTGGCCTGCCCAGCTTCGACGCCGTCACCACGCTGCTCCGACGCGCTCAGGCAGGCCTGGCTCCAGGCGTGTCGGCGTTCGAGGTCATGTGGGCGGGTTACTACGATACCGTGCTTGCCAACCTGGACAGTTTGCGTGCTCCGCTCGATTCGCCGCATCCGTTCTATGTATTGCTGGAAAGCGTGGGGACCGATCCTGTTCGTCATGGCGAAGCGTTCGAAGAATTTCTGGCTGCGATGCTGGAGGAGGGCATCGTCACCAACGCAGCGCTGGCTTCGAACGAGGCGCATGCGAAGGCGTTCTGGGCGATCCGCGATGCTCCCGGCGAATATCAACGCTTCATTCCGAATAATGCCGCTTACGATGTGAGCTTTTCCATCGCGCAAGTGGGCGAGGCGGCATCGCGCTGCGAGGCGGAACTACGTGCACGATGGCCCGACGCCACGATCATGATCTACGGCCATCTCGGCGATGGGAATATCCATATCGTGGTGGATGTGCCCGACATGCCGAAGTCGGGTCACGATGCCATCGATCAGGTCATTTACGACGTGACGCGGGACTTCCGGGGATCCATTTCCGCGGAGCACGGGATCGGCATCAAGAAGAAGCACTTCCTGCATTTGACGCGTTCGGAGGCTGACGTAGCGTCGATGCGCGCGATCAAACAGGCACTGGACCCTGCGCGCATTTTGAACCCCGGCAAGATTTTCTAGCTTAGAGCACCGCACCCTCGGCGTGGTTTTCGCTTACAACGTAAAACCGTCGAGCGGCACTGCCGGACGCCGCTTTGCAATCAGATCGGCGATCGAGCGGCCGCTTGCAAGCGCAAGCGTAAAACCAAGCGCGCCTTGTCCGAGGTTAAGCCAGAGGTTCTCGTATTGCGTTGAATCGATGATCGGCGTGCTGTGCGGCGTGGCTGGCCGAAGGCCGCACCAGACCGTCGCTTCGTCGAAATTACCGGCATGGGGAAACGCTGCAGCCGATTCGGCGCGCAGCGTGGCGACGCGAGACGGATCAATATCGGCACTGCGGCCGGTGACGTCGGCCATGCCGGCGATCCTTAGCCGGTCGCCGAGCCGAGCATAAACAATCTTTCGTTCGAAGTCGGTGATGCTGATATGCGGCGCGCGGCCGTCTGAGGCGACCTGAGTGGTCAGGCTATAGCCCTTCAGCGGATAAAGCGGGACTCGCACGCCTAGCGGCTTGAGCAGCGCCGCGCTGGGGGCGCCCGCTGCCAACACGATCTGATCGGCTTCGATAACCTTGTTGCCGGCCAACACTTCGACGCGCCTTGAGCCGCCCCTCGTGCGGCGCAAGGCGGTGACTTTCGTTCCGAGAAGAAACTCAACACCGCGCGCTCTTAGCAGGCGGGTCATCGCGACACAAAACTGGTAGCAGTCGCCGCTGTCTTCGCCAGGCGTGAAGATGCCGCCTTCCAATTGACCTGCAAGATGCGCCAATGCGGGCTCTTTCTGCACACATTCGCGCGTGTCGAGGGCTTGCTGTTCGCAACCGAGCGAACGTTGGTAATCGAGTAGTCGCAACGCTGCATTGAATGAAGCGCGCTTGCGGTGTACGACGAGTTTGCCGGCATTCGAGTGGCTGAATTGCAAGCCTGGTTCGCTGATCTGCAGTTGCCGCATCAAGTCACGGCTCAGGAAGGAGAGCGCCAACAAGCGCCGGGTGGACAGCTCGCTTTTGTGCTGTGTACACGCGCGGACAAACTGCGCGAGCCAGCGCCATTGGTCTGGATCAAGGCGCGGCCGGAAGCGGATCGGCGAGTCGCCGCGCAGCAACCAGGAAGGTAGTTTTGACAGGACGCCTGGACCGGCGAGCGGGGCGACATAGCTATAGGAAAGCTGGCCGCCGTTAGCAAAGCTGGATTCGAGTGCAACGTCCTCATTGCGTTCTACGACGGTGACGGTGTGGCCGTCTTCCCGCAGATACCAGGCTGTGGCCAGACCGGTGACTCCTGCTCCGAGTACGAGCACATGCATGGGATGGGTCGATGGTTGATTGAGCTGGAGGACATTGTTCTGCAGCGCGCAAACGGCGTCCAATATCGACCAGCGCTCGCGCTATAGCCATCGGTTATAGAGGGCCTGCGCGGTCATATCAACTCCGTGACGACTCACCGGCCGATAGCCCGGGCGCGTCGTCGCGCAGAAACTGGATGAGCCGCTCCGCCGATTGCGGCGGCGGTCGCGAGTGTTCCGTCACCGCATAAACCTGCAGGGTCTCGTCGATTGCGAGCGGCCGGATCTGGATGTCCGGATGATGCGCGGGATAATTCGCCGTGAACGAATCGACTATCGCGATGCCAATGCGCTGCTGCACCAGCGACTTCCCAAGCGGATAAGTTTGCACCGAGAGATTGCTGACGGGCGGCTCGGCAGCGTCCGCAAGCCATGCGGAAAGGATGGACCCAAGGTAGTCGTCTGGATCGATAGTGATTAGCGGTTGCCCCGCCAGATCGTCCGCTGTCAGCGGCTGGTCGAGCAGTTCGTTTTTCCACCAGCCAGCCGGCGCAATGGCGCACAGCGTGCTTTCGCATACCGGCGTGGCGACCAGGTTGGGATGGGAGACGGGCCGCATGGTCAGCCCTAGATCAATCTCATCGAGCAGCAGCGCATGTTCGATCTCGCGGGTGTGCGCGACGCTCAGTTCGCACTTCGACTGCGGGAACGTGCGGCACCATCGCGCCATGACCTGCGGCAACGCGTGGTGGGCAAGGGCGGGTGTAGCGGCGATCCGCAACGGCCGGTCAGCGCCGTGTGCAAGACTTGCGACAAGGCGCCGGATCCGTTTCAGTTGTTCATCGAACGGGCCGAGTTCTTCGCGTAGCCGCAGCGCTTCGGGGGTTGGCACCAGCTTGCCCTTGCTGCGCAGGAACAAGGCGAATCCGGCGGACTGCTCGGCATGCTGCAGCATCTTGCTGACAGCGGGCTGCGAGATGTGCAGGAGCTTGGCCGCCCCGTTGGTCGACCCGGTCAGCATGATCGCGCTGAAAATTTCGATATGTCGCAAACGCACCTGAGTCTCCCTGGATTGACATCGCCCAAGCAGCTTACGGCACGGCTCGATTGTTTGGAACACGGCTTTGACCTGGCCTGCTTACGGATCCTGTAAGCCTTCTTTATAGCTCGCCTGTCAGTTGCCTATCGGCTGCCTATAACGCAGGGTTATATTTTGGAATTTTATTTTCATTAGACGTGGTCTGCGCGCGCCCTCATATTTGGCCTGCTGACCGGTCCCGCGCCCCGGATGGCCGTAGGAGTTATCGCGTGAGATTGTCGGGTACCTGGTCGAGTATGTAGCGCTAACGTGGTGTGGAGGGTTTATGGAGTCTGCGGGGCATGTGTTTTCCCGGACGCAAAAAATGGTGTGTTTGTCGGGTCTGTTCCTCGCGTGGGCTGTCGGCTACGCGGACCGGATCCTGATGAGCACCGCGATCATTCCTATAAGCCATGAATTTGCTCTCGATACCCGGCAAGCCGGCATGTTGCTCAGCGCGTTCTACGTGAGTTATGCATTTATGCAGCTTGCTGGCGGCTGGTTGTCGGACCGCTTTGGCTCACGGATTATCGTGGTGTTATGTATTGTCATGTGGTCGGTTTTCACCGGCGCGACGAGTCTTGCGTGGTCGTTTGGTTCGTTGCTTGCAATCCGCTTTATGTTCGGCATGGGCGAGGGCAGCTTCTCGCCGGCCAGCTCGGTGACGGTCGCCGAGGTATTTCCTAAGCCCGAGCGGGCGCGCGCCAAGTCGTTCCTGATATCGACTACCTTTCTTGGCAATGCGGCCGGGTCTGGCTTGATCGCGCTGACTGTCGTGCATCTTGGGTGGCGTGGGGCGTTTCATATTCTTGCCGGTGCGGGCGTACTTGTCGCGATGATCCTTTGGCTTTCGTTGCGTGGTGGGGTTGCTCAGCAAAGGGCGCGGGTTGCGAACCGGCCCAAGCATTTGTGGCGCTCGTTGCTGCGCATCCGGATGGCCTGGAAGCTGACTGCCATTTGGTTCTTCACGAGTATGTTGTACGTTGGTGTGCAGTCGTGGATGCCGTCGTATTTGATGAAGACTTACCATATCGATTTGCTTCATATTAGTTTGGCGGTGACGGTGCCGAACCTGATCGCGTTTGCGGGTACTAACGTGGTGGGCGCGTTGCTGGATAAATACGGCAAGAGCCGTGAGCGTTTGTTTCTGATGATGGGCGCGTTGATGAGCGCAGTGTTTCTTGCGTTGATGATCACGACGACCATGATCTCGCTATTATTGGTCTATTGGACGCTGTTTTCGCTGGCGTTCAACTTTGTCTATGCGACGGTTTTTTCTGCTCCGCTGAGGCATTTTCCGGAACATTTGATTGGCAGCGCTACAGGGTTGATGAACTTTGGTGGGCAGATTGCAGGGTCGATCGCGCCGGTTGCGATGGGTGCGCTCATCGCCGCGTTTGGGGGCTCGTTTTTTGCTGCGTTCTGGTTGTTGCTGGTCGCGGCGATTCTGGCAGTGCTCGTGGCTTCGACGTGGAGTCCGGCAAGGGACCTGGCGGTGCTCAGTTTGCAGACATGAACAGTGGTTTTTCGTTCGCACTCGGGGGGGGCGGGCGGTCGGGGTCGGTGCTGGGGTGTTAGGTTTTTGCGTTAGGGGTCGGGGTCTATGCCGGGTTGCTGCTTTCGGTGTTAGTGGTCTGCGCGC
>NZ_CAXUPU020000044.1:0-59916 GCF_964252755.1 Caballeronia sp. LjRoot29
AAGAAACGAAGCAAAGAAAACGCTTTCACCTCTCTACCCTAAGTGTCCACAGCGTGCAGTCCCATTCATGGGTGCCCCAAAAGCACGGTGCTCGCAAGAGCCACGGATGTGTGAAACCCTCCTTCTCGCGAGTCCTGACAGTAAAACGCTTCGCCCCGTACGCTCTCGGGCTAGCACCCTTGCCAAAGAACCTGCACGGTCTCACGAGTATTTGCCGCTGCACTTTGTCGCGGGTTAGCTGCTCGGTTTGCGCTGCTATTTTTGAGGGTTAGGCCGCGCGCATTCTGCCGCCTCGTTTATCAGTCTGTTGGCGTAATTATTCAGTATGCGTACAAATTCGGCGGAAGGTTTCCGCGGATAGCGCGGGGTGCTCTTTGGCAGGTTCAATCACTGGTGGCGAAGCGTGGGGTATCCGTGTTCGGAGAAAGAGGAGTTCACACATCCGTAGCTCTGGCGAGCACCGTGCTTTTGGGGCACCAATGAATAGAAACTGCACGCTGTGGACACTTAGGGTAGTGCGGTGAAAGCGTTTTCTTTGCTTCGTTTCTTTGTCGCTTTGGACAAAGAAATGACGCGCCGCCACGCGCAGTGGCTAATAGAGCTAAAGAGATCAATCAGAATAAAATCCGCGAAGACCTGCAAAGCAGCAACCCGGCAATGAATCCGACCGCTAACGCCGGAACCCGTGCAACCCGGCATCAACCCCGCCCCCCTTCCGCCCAACCCCAAATGCGAACGAAAACCA
The DNA here is from genome assembly GCF_964252755.1 of Caballeronia sp. LjRoot29. Taxonomy (NCBI): domain Bacteria; kingdom Pseudomonadati; phylum Pseudomonadota; class Betaproteobacteria; order Burkholderiales; family Burkholderiaceae; genus Caballeronia; species Caballeronia sp. LjRoot29. The sequence continues at coordinate 746 of NZ_CAXUPU020000044.1, forward strand.
ACTTCGCATCGACCTCAAAGCGGCTTCGGCGGATGAGAAGCTAACCCTGCTCGATGCCAGAAATGTCGACCTTAAGATCAACATCAGCATCATAATCAACGCCATCAATCCCGAACCCGAACAACCTCAGAAATTCACTCTTATAACCTGCGAAATCGGTGAGCTCATAGAGGTTGTCGCTAGTCACCTGATCCCACAGTTGCTGCACGCGACCCTGCACCGCCGGACTAAGTTCTTTAGCGTCCGCACGCAACCGGCCCTCCTGATCCATCTCCGGCGATCCGCCATACAAACTGTCTTTGTAGAGACCATAAACCTGTTCGATACAACCCTCGTGCGTACCCTCTTCTTTCATGACCTTGAAGAGCAAGGACAAGTACAACGGCATCATGGGAATCGCTGAGCTAGCCTGCGTAACAACCGCTTTCAATACCGATACGCGCGCGTCACCCCCATGCCCGGACAGGCTGTCGCGAATCGCAAGGACCTTCTGATCCAGGTCTTTCTTGGCCGCGCCGATCGAACCATTCCAATAGATGTCGTGCGTTATCTTCTCGCCGAGATACGTGAACGCAGTAGTCTTCGCGCCCTCCGCCAGAACACCCGCGGCAAGCAAGGCATCAATCCACATCTGCCAGTCCTCACCGCCCATCACGGCAACGGTGTTGTCGATCTCGCTTTGCGTCGCCGGTTCCAGACTGCTTTCCTTGACCACTTCCTTGTCGGTATCGAGGCCGCGTAGCGTAATGGACTTGCCGACCGGTTTCAGTGTCGAAGTAAAAACCTCGCCCGTCTTCGGATGTGTCCGTCGCGGTGACGCGAGGCTATACACGACCAGATCGATCTGCCCAAGATCCCGCTTGATGACATCGATTGTCTTCTGCTTGATCTCATCGGAAAAAGCATCACCGTTGATGCTCTTTGCGTAAAGTCCTTTCGCGGTCGAGAATTTGGTGAATGCCGCACTGTTGTACCAGCCGGGCGAGCCGGGTTTGTTTTCTTCGCCCGCGCGTTCGAAGAAAACACCGAGGGTATCGGCGCCGCAACCAAATGCCGCCGTGATCCGGGCAGCAAGCCCATAGCCGGTCGATGCGCCAATCACCAGGACTTTTTTGGGTCCCTCAGCAATAGGACCTTGCGCCGTCACGTAGCCGATCTGTTGCTCGACGTTAGCTTCGCAGCCAACCGGATGAGTAGTCACGCAAATGAAGCCGCGCACGCGTGGTTTGACGATCATGAAGACCTCGATTGGGAACGCCTGAATTGCATTCAGGCAGCGCGAAAAATTTCGAGCATTGTAAATGACAGGCGTCTTGCCGGTCTCCGCTCGCTTCGTTTTCACGGTGACCCGCCGGGGTAAGATACCGCTTTCGTCAACGCAGCGTCAGTTCATAGGTGCGGCCTCCCATAGTATCCATGCGTCCGTGAAAGCGTGATGCTTACCTCATGATCTCTACCCAGTACATCAGCCGGATCAGCTTGCAGCGCGACAAGGTCGAGTCATTCGATCGCTATCCGTTTTCGCTGCCGGCAGTCCGGTCGCTGGACACGCTTGAACTGCATCCCAAGATTACTTTCTTCGTCGGCGAAAACGGCTCCGGGAAGTCGACGCTCCTCGAAGCCATCGCCGTATCGATGGGATTCAATCCCGAAGGCGGCACGAAGAACTTCAACTTCGGCACCCGCGCATCGCACTCGGTGCTCGATGAATATCTGCGTATTGCCAAAGGCGTGAAACGGCCGAGAGATGGCTTCTTTCTGCGCGCAGAAAGCTTCTTTAACGTGGCCACCGAAATCGAAAATCTCGATTCTGAACCTTCCTTTGGCCCTCCCGTCATTAACTCCTACGGCGGCAGTTCCCTGCACGAGCGTTCACATGGCGAGTCCTTTTTGGCGCTGCTGATGAACCGCTTCGGCGGCAAGGGCCTTTACCTCCTCGACGAACCGGAAGCCGCGTTGTCGCCACAACGGCAACTCACCGCACTGGCGAGACTTCATGACCTGGTCCGCGATGAATCCCAGTTCATCATCGCCACTCACTCGCCCATTCTGATGGCGTATCCGGACGCGTGGATCTATGAGTTCACGACGGAAGGGGTAACGCGCGTCACTTACGAAGAGACCGAACACTTCCAGGTCATGCGAGCATTCCTGGCCAACCCCGAACGCATGCTGCGCACGCTTCTGAGTGACGATGAATAGCGTCGCCCGTGGTCCGGCCGATTTCGCATCCAACAACCACCGACCCTCTGAGGTTCCATCATGGAACACATTGTTTTCCGGTCTGCTCTCTTAGCCGATGTCCCCGCGATCGTCGCATTGCTAGCCGATGACGAACTCGGGAGCAAGAGAGAAATCACCGGCACGCCGATTGACCAAAGATACGTCGATGCATTCCGGGCAATAGAAGCCGATGCGAACCAGCGATTAGTGGTAGTTGCCGACGGCGGCGAGATAATCGGCACGCTTCAACTTTCGTTTATCCCTGGCATTGCGCGCATGGGATCGTGGAGAGGCCAAATCGAAGCGGTGCGAATCGCCACGCATCGCCGCGATTCCGGGCTGGGGCAGAAGATGTTCGAATGGGCGATCTCCGAATGCAAGTCGAGGGGGTGCAGTCTGGTCCAACTCACGACCGACAAGAGCCGTACCGACGCTCACCGGTTCTACGAAAAGCTCGGCTTCAAGGCCAACCACGAAGGTTATAAGCTCGCCTTGTAGAACCCCTCGCCCCCCTCCGCACTCATCCGGAACACACACGCACGGGCATCCGTGCGTCTTCATTTCCACCAAGCCAAGTCTTATCGCGCATGGGGACGCAACAGAATTTGCTTGCCTAAATCGCTGCACCGGATAATATATTGGCATATGCAACTACTTTAAATGGTCTTGCAACGGGTCGATGCGCCCCAGCCGGGCCGCCCGTCATCCCATCAAGGCAAAGGTATGCAGAAAAGATTTCTGTTGTTGTTATGCGTATCCGTACCGTCGTTCATGATCAACCTCGACGCCAATATTGTGGCGGTGTCGCTCTCGTCGATTGCGCGATCGCTGCATGCGGATTTCGTCGCCATTGAATGGGTGATCTCGGCTTACACGCTGGCATTTGCAACGTTGGTGATGCCTGCCGGCGCACTCGCCGACCGCTTCGGCAGAAAGCGCTTGTTGATCATTGGCTTGCTTGTCTTCACTACCGCGTCCTTCTTCTGCGGCGCCGCTACATCAACGGTTGTGTTGAACGCCGCACGCGCGCTGCAAGGCGTGGGTGCCGCGTTGCAGCTTAGCGCGGCACTCGCAGTTCTCGCGCATGGATTCCAAGGGAAGGAGCGCGCCAAGGCGTTCGCGTTCTGGGGTTCGGTGATCGGCGTGGCCATCATGCTTGGGCCTGTGGCAGGCGGATTGATCACCCAGTCGCTAGGCTGGCAATGGGCTTTCTACGTGAACCTGCCCGTCGGCGCAATCATGATTGCCATGACGTATTTCGTAGTCGATGAATCCAAAGATCCGCACGCAATCGCCATCGATATCTGGGGCGTTCTGACGTTCAGCGCGTTCCTCGGACTGCTGACCTGGGCGCTGATTTCAGGCAATCGCGAAGGCTGGCTCAGCACGTCCGTCAGAGCGCGGTTAGCGGGCTCAATCATTTTCCTTATTGCGTTCGTGATCGTCGAGCTTAAGCAGGCACGACCCATGGTCGAGCTGGGCTATTTCATCAAGCGAACCTATTTGGGCGCGAGTCTCGCCGGCGTGTCTTATGCGGTTGCGTTCCTGACCATGCTGACCTATCTGCCCTTCTTCTTCCAAAGCGCGCTCGGCTATTCTCCGCTCAATGCGGGCCTGCTGATGCTGCCGCTTGCCGTGCCTTTGTTCGGCGTACCGCGCATTGTGTCCGTGTACCTCGATCATCGGATGTCAGGACGCATGCTGCTCGTTTGCGGCCTGTTGCTGGTCGCGGTTGGCTTGTTCGGAACCGCGATGGAAATCCAGTCGTTCACCTATAGCGCGATCTTTCTCCCCATGCTCGTTGCCTCCACCGGGGCGGGAATTCTCAACGGTCAGATCGCCAAGGTCAGCATGACTGTGATTCCCGTCGAACGGGCAGGCATGGCGTCAGGGGTATCGGGGACCATGCGGTTCAGCGGCATCGTGGTGGGGTTCGCGGCACTGGGCGCGTTGTTGTTTTATCGAATCCAGGCGAGCATTGAAAGAGAATTGCCTTTAATCGGCGCCCACGACAAGCTCGAGATCACGCGCTCTATCGCGAATGGGAACATCGCTTCCGCGGCCTCGCTTATTTCATCGCATCAAGGGCTTGGATCGATTGCGCGAGCGAGCCTTGGTTACGGATACGAAGGTGTGCTGCTCGCGGCTTCTGTTGTTGCATTCGCGGCGAGTGCGGTGTGCTGGCTGTTGATAAGCGCCGAGGAAACCGCGCCTCATCAGGATCGGCAGTCCGCCATGCGCCTGGATGTGTCAATAGACTAAGATTGCCGGACGAACTTCCGAACCGTTACTTTCACCGTAGTTATGCAGAGCCATGAACACTTCGAATAAGAAGCACTCGTCCGCCGCAGTCTCTCTATGCAATGGGGCCGCATTGCGCAAAGCCACACGCAGGCTTTCACAGCTTTATGACACCGTGCTCGCGCCGTGCGGCCTCAAGCTGTCGCAGCATTCAACGCTTGCGCATATCGATCGGGCAGGCACGCCGAACATGAGCGATCTGGCTAGAGACATGGTGCTTGACCGCTCCGCACTTTCGCACAATCTCAAGCCGCTAGAACGCGATGGGTTTATCGAATTGCTTCCCGATGAAACCGATAAACGCGGGCGCCTCGTTGCCTTGACGCCGGCTGGAAGAAACAAACTGGCCGAGTCCAAAGTTCTTTGGAATGAAGCGCAAAGACGCTTCGAAAATGCCTATGGCACTGCCAAGGCAATGAAGTTGCGTGCGCTGCTGGCAGACGTTTATTCCGACGAAATGGAGCAATTGTTCCTGGACGAATGATTGCAACGAGCCAATTCCGGCGACGCGCAATCGCCCGCCCTCAAGCGCGTCCCTTCGCCGCAAAACCGTATGAAACCGACTAGGCGAATCGATTAAACGCTTGGCAGATCTTCGAGCGTTTTTTCAATCCGACCCTCTTCAAACGAGGTTTCAATGCCAATGTGCCCATTAGCGTAAGGGATCGAACTAACCTGGGGACCCAGATAGCTTCGCCCGCCGAGCTTGAACACCGTGCGCACCATCTCCCCTTTTTCGAGGATCTTCACGACGTGATCCACATCGACGACTTTGGGTGCCGACGTCCAGTTGGCCGTCAATTCGTCGATGTTTCCCCAACGCACATGAGTGACACGATCATTGGTCCAACGCACACCATCAATGGCAACAATAGACATGGCTGACTCCGTCTATTAATGAAGCAGCTTAGTGAAACAGCAACCTCGTCCTAAGTGCCCTTTTTAATTCTTGTATTGATCTTGGGAACGAACGTTTCGCGTGGCGCGGCTCGCCGGATTGCAGGCTTCTGCGGGATCGCTGGGAATCGATTTTTTAATGCGGGCAATGCACGGCGAACGGGAAATAGATTGACATGGTTCTGGCGAATGCACAAGCGAGCGCCGGGCCTCCCGTGCAATCGCAATCTTGTGTGCAAGTCCTGTCCTTTTTGCGCGTCAGGAAATTGAGCGCAAGGGTTCATTTGTCATCCGAAGGTCTGCAATCAGGTGCTCGATCACCGCGCGACCGGCCGCACGTGTAGCGCGGCCTAGCGGGAAATAGGCGTGCACGGGAACATCAACAGTTTTCCAGTCCGTGAGCAGCGCGACGAGCGACCCGTCTTCGAGTTCACGGCGGCATGCCCATCCAGTCGTCGACGTGATGCCAAAACCCGCCACCGCGGCAGCAACAGTGCCCTCGTTCTCGTTAGTCGTGAAATGCGACGAGACTTCCGCCTCCACCGTCTCCCCATCACGCTCGAACTTCCATGCCCACGGAACCGACGTGGCAGGTCCTGCCACTATCCGGTGCGAAACGAGATCAGCAGGCTTCATTGGGGTACCCGCGCGCTCAAGATAGCTCGGTGCCGCGAGGATCATGCGAGGGATCGTTGCGATAAGTTTCGCCGTCGCACCCGAATCCGCCAGCGGGCCGAGGCGAATCGCGACATCGACGGCGTCGCGAACCAGATCCTGCCTTCGATCCTCCAGGAGAAGCTGGATTTGCAGATTGGGATGCCTGACAGTAAACGTCGTAAGGCGCGGGATGACTTCTCGAATTGCCACGCTGGTCGGCATGCTCATACGCAGTGACCCGCGCAACTCGCTGCCTTCGCGCACGCTATGTTCCGCTTCGTCGAGAGCCATAAGGATCGGCTCCATCCGGGCGAGGAATTCGGAACCCGCATCCGTTGGCACGACGGCGCGTGTGGTGCGTGAGAGCAATCGGGCGCCGAGACCCGCTTCCAGCTCGGCAATGATGCGTGAGGCCTGTGACTGCGAAAGTCCGCATTCGCGCGCCGCGGCTGAGAAGCTGCCTAGCCGGGCGACGCGGGTATAGAGCTTGAGCGCGAATATGTCTTTCATCAAGGTTCCCGGGGAGCGAAATAGTTTGCGCCAGCGCCAGCCTTTCAGCTAAGGCAATTAATGCGCGCAAGACATAAAAGATAACCGAAATTAGTAGACGTCTGGTTCTTCTTGCTTGCATACCCGGCAAAACCATCGGGCGCAATGCATATAACCCTTTGACCTCAAGCGCCAGCGACGCTGGTGCTAATCATAACGTTGACTGAACAATCCTTAGACGTTCTTGCATTAAACCCATGCGTAATCCACATAAGTCATAGCTGAAATGACCGGCTACCGGCTAGAGGGCGGTCGCTTTAACCTGTGTTCATCGACAACGCGAGTTCACCCCGTCTTACGCGTCGTTTCTTTTCACCACCGGAGATTTGACCATGAATGACCTGCTCGCTTTTGCCGTTGACGCCCACGGCGGCCTGGACCGTTGGAATACGTTCAGCCGACTCAAGGCCGAGCTATCGATTGACGGCGCGATCTGGCACCTGAAGCAGCAACCCGGTCTGCTCAATAACAAGATCTTCGAACTCGACACGCATAAGCAGCGCCTGACAATCACCCCCTTCCTCGCCTACGGTCAGCGCAGCGTGTTTGTTCCGGGTCGTGTATCGATCGAAACGCTGGACGGCGCGGTGCTAGAAAGTCGTGACGACCCCGAGGCCGCTTACGCAGGTCATGCGCAGGAAACACCGTGGGACAAATTCCATGTCACCTACTTCGCAAGCGAAGCGTTGTGGACCTACCTCACTTCGCCCTTCCTCTACACGTATCCCGGGTTTGAGAGCGAAGAGATCGAACCGTGGTACGAAAACGGCGAAAAATGGCGCCGGCTGAAAGTGACGTTTCCTGCGGATATCCACAGTCACACGCGGACGCAGATTACTCATTTCGGCCCGGACGGATTGATGCGGCGCCACGACTACACCGTCGACATCCTGGGCGGCGCAAGCGGCGCCAACTATGTCAGCGACTATGCCGAATTCCAGGGTATCAAGATGCCGACCAAGCGGCGCATCTACGCTTATGACGAACACATGCAGAAGGTGCCTGAGCCGCTGCTCGTTTCCCTCGACTTCGGTCAGTTGAGCTTTAGTTAAGCTGCCACTAAATCTTCGGCTCCATACCGCATTCGATTGGGAAATCTCACCATGTCTACCGCCCCGCTTTTCGTGCCGCTGCAATTGGGCGCGCTGTCGTTGCCGAATCGTATTGTGATGCCGGCTCTTACCCGCATGCGCGCCGGCCCTGGCGGAGTGCCCTTGCCCATAAGTGCCGAGTACTATGCACAGCGAGCCACGGCGGGTTTGATCATTAGCGAAGCGACGGCAATCAGCGTCAACGGTCACGGTTATCCGCAGATGCCCGGCATTTATTCGCCGGAGCAGGTTGCCGGTTGGCGCGCGGTCACGGACGCTGTTCATGCAAGGGGCGGCCGGATGATGCTCCAGATCGTGCACCACGGGCGCTGGTCACATTCGAGCTACAACCCCGACGGCAGCTTGCCCGTTGCGCCGTCACCTATAGCACCGCCGGGCCTCGCGTACACGCCGGCGTTTCAGCAGGTGCCCTACGAGACACCGCGCGCGCTGGACACGCTTGAAATATCGGAGATAGTGGTGGCGTTCTGGAGCGCAGCGAGGAATGCGCTCGATGCCGGTTTCGATGGCGTCGAGATCCACGGAGCGAATGGTTTCCTGCTAGACCAGTTCCTGCAGGATGGTAGCAATCTTCGCACCGACGAGTACGGTGGATCGATCGAGAACAGGACGCGGCTATTGCTTGAAGTGGTCGACGCAATCACCGATGTTATTGGCTCCGATCGCACCGCTGTGCGCCTGTCGCCGCACGGCAACCTGGGCGGTCTACATGACAGCAACACCGTGCCTCATTTCACCCACGTGATTCGCGAACTCGGCCAACGCAAACTTGCTTATCTCCACTTGATTGAGCCGCGCGCATCATCGGCGGGTTTAGGCGATAACGCGAGTGTGGACAGCGCGAACAACGCAGCACTGTTCCGTCCAATATTCGATGGACCGTTGATTACCGCCGGCGGCTACAACCCCGAGACCGCCGCCCATATGATCGAGTCCGGGCTCGCCGACGCCGTTGCGTTCGGACGGATGTTCATTGCCAACCCGGACTTGCCTGAGCGCATTCGAGCAAGCGCGGCGCTGAACCAGTTCGATCGGGCGACCGCCTACGCCGGCGACGCGCATGGTTTCACGGATTATCCGGCGCTAACGGTGTAGTTCAAAAATGCGCTCGCGCCGACGAATACTCGCTCAGTGAAGCTTAACCAAACGTAACCCAAAGGAAACGCCATGAGCACTCAAGAGAAGAACAAGCGCATCGTGCTGGAAGCATTCGACACGCTCTTTAACCGGCGCGACTATGCGGCCGCCGAGAACTTCTGGTCTCCTCAGTACATTCAACATAGCGCGCACATTGCTCCAGGCCGCGAAGGTCTTTTCGAACTCACCCGGAATCTGCCTGACACGCTGGTCTATGAGCACGGCGTCATCATGGCCGAAGGTGACTTCGTCATGGTGCATGGACGCTTCTCGCGCAACGGCGGCCCGGCGGCGCTCATTGCGGTCGATATTGTGCGGCTAGAGAACGGGATACTCGTCGAGCACTGGGACGTACTGCAGGATGAAGCGACCGCCGAAACTTCCGCCAGCGGCCAGCCGATGTTCGGCGAGCGATTCCCGGGTTGAGTCGTTCGACCGTAGTTCGTCAACCCCACTGAAAATTTCCCGGGCGTCCTCAGCCTCCGTTCATCGAAGCGCACGATGGACGGCTCGTGGCGTTACCATCAACTGGTATCGATGATCGGAGTTCCATTGAGGCAAATAATTAGTATCGCTGAGCATTTATCGTGATTCGCAACGGTAACCTTTATGCACCACGGCCTGTGCAGCAAGGGCTCGAACTCCACCTTCAGATGCTCAAAACGCGTTGACTATATTGTCGAAAAAACGATAACGGGTACACTAGCGCAGCCCGTGTGTTCCGTTCCATGCAACAGCCGTTCCGCCCGTTCAATTTAGTACTGTCTGGCAATCCGCTTTTGTACGTGATCGACGCATGCCACTGCTGCAATCCAATCACTGCGATGCACGTGCTGCAGCGCATATCGGCGTAGCCCGAAGGCGATAAGTTTCTATTAAAGATTGAGTCAGATTTATGCATGCCAGAAAACTTAAGTTTTACGCAAAAAATGTCATCGCCAATCTTTTTCCATCGCTGATTTTCGAAAAAAGATATGACCGCATGTTCAGGAATCTGGACGAACATCAGTGGTCTTATATTCGTTCCCGCGCCAATTATTACAACAAGCTTGAACAGCAATTTGTGCTGAACGAAACGGCGAGTCGCAGCAGCGCGTTGCCTTTGCGCGGCAACCCTAGCGCCTACTACTATGATTTCAAAGAGATATCCCGATACTTCGCGCGCTCCTTAAAATTCAATTATGTTTTCAAGGACATCCGGGAAGCCGTAAATGAGCCAACGCTTCTTAAGACCAGGCCGCTCACCGAATCGAATGAAAATTCAGTCATATTGAAGCTGGACAAGATGAGGCACTTCAACTTCATTGAAGATACGCGCTCATTTGAAAGCAAAATCAACATGGCCGTCTTTCGAGGTGCGTGCTACCAGCAGCATCGAAAAGCATTTGTCGCCAGATATTACAGTTCGGCAATGGCCGATATTGGTGACACTGATGACGCGCAAAAAGGTCGCCACGGTCATCGGCCGTTCATGAGCATTGCAGACCAGCTGAAGTTCAAGTTCGTAATCAGTCTGGAAGGTAACGACGTTGCGACCAACCTGAAATGGATCATGCTTTCGAATTCCGTTTGCTTCATGCGCAAACCGAGGGTGGAAAGCTGGTTCATGGAAGGCTCGTTGATTCCCAACCACCACTACGTTCTTCTGGACGATGATTTTTCCGATCTCGAAGACAAGATAAATTATTACACCAAGCATACAGAGAAGGCGATGGCGATCATCAAGAACGCCAATCAGTACGCCATGCAGTTCCTCGATACGCGCCGGGAAAAACTTATTTCGCTGCTGGTCCTGAGGAAGTATTTCGATCTTTCCGGTCAGTGAAGGCCGATCATCCCGAGACATTTTCTCGTTGCAAGTCCATTGCGCAACAACGCGCTCCACGCATCAAGACAGACGTTCCCCCAGTGAGATCCTCAGCCTGCCGGGCGTCACGCCGTAGACTTCCTTGAAGCCGCGGATGAAATGCGCGGAGTCAGCAAAGCCGCATTCGTAGGCGATTACCGTGATGCGCTTTTCCGTGTTGAGCAGCAGCCAGCGCGCGTATCGAAGCCGCATGGTCCGGTAAAACTCTTTGGGCGACACCCCCATTTCAGTCAGGAAGTTACGTTCGAGTTGCCTCACGCTCGTACCGGTCATCTTCGCGATCACCGTGATGTTGAGTGGCGCCTCCAGGTTTTCTTCCATCAACACAATAGCGTGCCGTACCAGCAAATCACCGACTGCCAGATAGCCGAGCGCCTTGCGGCGCTCCACGAACGACGCATTGCCGTGTCGGCTGACTGTCATTTGATGAATCACCTTGGACGCCCTGTCCGAGCCGCAATGCAGGCTGATCAAACGCGTCGCCAACTCGAGAACGGACACGCCGCCCGCGCACGTGATGCGGTTGCCATCGATCAAATAATCTGAATTGGCGATGACCCGCAAGTCCGGGAACATCGACTTGTAGTCCTCCAGATGAAATGCGTGAACGCAAGCAACACGGTCTCGCATCAAGCCCGCTTTTGCCAATACGAAACTGCCGGTGCACATGCCGATCAGCGGTACGCCTTCGGCTTCGGCCTCGCGCAGGTAGTCCCAGTAGCGACGGTCGACTCGTTCAAGTTTAGGCAGCAGGCCACCAATCACGACGAGATAATCGAATTGCCGCGGCGATCCCTGTATTGCATGCACCGGCACGGCCACGCCGCAGCTCGCTTCCACGGTTTCGTCGGCCATCCCAAGCAGCATCCACGCGCAACGCAGCGGACGGCTCTGGTCGCCGAGATCGGCTGCATGGCGCAACGCATCGCAGAAACCCGCTAGCGAAAGCAGAGGAAAACTCGGCCAAAGAAGAAAGCCAATGTTGAGCTCGGCGCCCGAGCGTGACGCATTGCACTCGCGCTTGACGCTGGCGCGATCGAGGCGATCCACCAGATCGCGGCCAAGAGCCGGCTCCCGAACATCGGGTAGTGCTTTTTCGCGTGCCATGACGTTCCCACTAGACCTTGGTTAGTCCAAGTATATAAGCCCAAAAAATGCGCTTGCACGACATGTCGTGTTTCTTCTATTTTTTTACGAGTCGGTGCAATGCCGGGCATTTTGTCGTCCCTAAAGTCACTTCTGTCACCCGCCTCTATCGATCACCGGCAAGCGTCAGTCCGCCATCGTCCAGCAAGCTGCATAACAGGAGAGTCTCATGTCGGCTAAATTTCACGGCGCGCTATGCGCCAATATCGGAGTAAGCCTGATCGTGCTCGGCTCGACCGGCGCGTTCGCGGACGAAGTTGTCAAAATTGGACATGCCGCGCCGTTGACGGGCGCGAATGCCGAGTGGGGAAAGGACACCGAAAATGGCGCGCGCCTGGCGGTAGAGGAAATCAATGCGAAGGGTCTCGTGATCGGCGGCAAGAAGGTAACGCTGGAACTTGACGCACAAGACGACGCATCGGACCCGCGTCAAGGCACGCAGGTGGCACAGAAGCTGGTCGACGACAAAGTTGTAGCCGTGGTCGGCCACATGAATTCGGGGACCACGATTCCTGCATCGAAGATCTATAGCGATGCCGGTGTTGTCGAGGTTTCTCCTTCAGCGACTAATCCGGTTTATACGCAGCAAGGTTTCAAGACCGCTTACCGGGTTGTCGCCACCGACGCGCAGCAGGGTCCCGCGCTGGCCGACTATGCGAAGAAAACGCTCGGTGCAAAGTCGGTGGCAATCGTGGATGACGCAACAGCATACGGCCAAGGGCTCGCGAATGAGTTCGAGAAGCAGGCGAAGGCGGACGGGTTGACCGTGCTCTCACACGATGCAACCAACGACAAGGCAGTCGACTTCCGTTCAATTCTCACGAAGATCAAGGGTGAGCATCCGGACATCATCATGTACGGGGGAATGGACGCCACAGGCGGTCCGTTCGCCAAGCAAGCGCAACAACTCGCCATTGCCGCGCGTGTGTTGGGAGGCGACGGCCTGTGCGCCGATTCGCTCGCCAAACTGGCCGGCGAGGCAGCGGATAACGTAGTGTGTTCGATCGCCGGCATGCCACTGCAAGAAATGCCGAACGGCCCCGCTTTCGAACAACGCTACGAAGCGCGTTTTCATCAGCATGTGCAGCTCAATGCTCCGTTCGCTTATGACGCGGTGTACATCATCGTGGACGCTATGAAGCGGGCCAACTCGACGAAGCCCGAGAACATCCTTGCCGCGATGCCGAGCGCAAATTTCGTCGGTGTGCTGGGCCGCACGCAATTCGACGCACACGGCGATCTGAAGCAAGGTGCAATCTCGCTGTATGACTACAAACGCGGTAAGCAGACGCTGCTCACCGTCGTGAAGATGTAGAGCACATGAACGTCCTTGTTCCTGGCGCGGGCGTAGTCGGCGTGGACTCCCCGCCGAAAGCGCGGATTGTACTGATCGGCACAGGCGGCACGATTGCAGGCCGCGGTGCGTCGCCGGTCAACACGTCGGCATATGATTGCTCGGTATTGTCCGTCGACCAGATTCTTGCTGGTCTGCCCGCCGCGGCAGCGGTTGCCGACATCAGCGCCGAGCAGTTGTTTCAGTGCGGTTCCGAGAATTTCGGCAGCGAACAACTGCTGCAGTTGGGCAAGCGTATTTCGCTACTGCTGAAACGCGACGACGTAGACGGCGTTGTTGTTACGCACGGCACCGATACCATCGATGAAACCGCGTACTTCCTGCATCTGACGCTCAAAAGCACTAAGCCGGTAGTCGTCGTGGGCGCAATGCGTCCACCTTCCGCGCTGAGTTCGGATGGACCGCTTAACCTCTACAACGCGATCGTCGTGGCGGCAAGTCAGGCGGCCCACGGCAAAGGCACGCTAGTCGTCGCAAACGAAGAGATTCATACCGCGCGTGATGTTGTGAAGACCAATACGTTCAAGCAAGAAGCGTTCAGTTCTCCGTATGGTCCCTTGGGATATATCGTCGAAGGCAAGCCGGCTTTTTATCGACTGCCTGCGCGTGCACATACAGTACAAAGCGAATGGTCGATTGACGAGATCGACGAGTTGCCCACAGTCGGCATTCTCTACGCGCACGGTGGCATGAACGACGCGATGGTCCACGCCGTGCTCAACTCAAGTGTAAAGGCGATCATCTATGCTGCGACTGGCAACGGCAATGTGGCGGCATCGGTGGTGGCCTCGCTGGTTCAGACAAGGGAGCGTGGCATTCATGTCGTCCGAGGTTCGCGCACGGGAAGCGGCGTGGTCATCCGTAATGCCGCGCAGCCCGATGACCGCTACGACTGGCTGGTAACGGACGATCAGGTTCCGCACAAGGCGCGCGTCCTGATGATGCTGGCGCTCACCGGAGAGCAGCGCACGCGTGAACTTCAAAACGTCTTTTGGACGTATTGACCTGATCTCACCACTGAACCGCAGCGTGAATATGACTCACGGGGTCTTGACCCAGCCAAGCGCACCATCCGCAAACTTTCGAAGCAATCGCGCAAGCTCACTCACCTCTTTTGCTTCCCATCCGGCAAGCAATTCTTCGATGATTTTCTGACGTGCCGCGTCCAGCGCGTCCGTCATGACCTGCCCCTGATCCGTAATGACAGCCGCGCGAACCCGGCCATCGGTTGGGCTTGGACATCGTGCGACCAGACCCAGGCTTTCCAGCTTGGCGATCTGCCTGCTGACCGTCGTGTAATCGCGCCCCGCCAGTTCAGCAAGTTCGACAATACCAAGCGGCCCCATCCGTTCTACTCTTGCGAGAAGCGGGAAAAGCGCACGATCCAGGTCGACGCCTGCCGCTTCAATAAGGGCGGCGTCCGGTTGCGGGCGGTTGAGCACACCCGTCAGGTCCAGGAGTGCTTCCCGCAACTCGCGTATTTCGTTGCCCATCGCCATTCGATCCTTGTCAATGTCCGATATATGTGTATAGTACACATATATTCGATAATCCGATCCGAGATAAAGCGTACGCTCGGATCCTTAGAGGGAGAGCATCCATGAAAGCAGCACTCGTTCAGCAAGCCGGCGCGACGCCGGTTTATGCCGACTTCACCGAGCCGGCGGTCACCGAAGGCGTAGTCCGCGTTGCGGTTGTAGCCTCTGCGCTGAGTCACGTCACCAAGAGCCGGGCATCGGGCAAACACTATAGCGCTTCGGCGAAGCTCCCTTTCGTGCCTGGGATCGACGGCACCGGTGTCCTTGACGATGGCACGCGTGTCTATTTCGTGCTGCCTGAAGCGCCCTTCGGTGGGATGGCGGAGTACTCCATCGTCAAGAAGGCGCGTTGCATTCCTTTGCCTGCGGGGCTGGATGAAGTGACCGCGGCGGCCATCGCCATTCCGGGCATGTCGTCGTGGGCGGCGTTGACCGAACGTGCGAAGCTGGTGAAAGGCGAGACCGTATTGATCAATGGTGCAACCGGCGTATCGGGTCGTCTCGCCGTGCAGATTGCCAAGTATTTGGGCGCCGGCAAGGTCATTGCGACGGGGCGGAATGCGGAAACGCTGAAGTCCCTGCAAGCGCTCGGCGCTGACGAGACCATTATTCTCACGCAGGATAACGATGCACTCGAAAGCGCGTTTCAGCAGCAGTTTGAGCAAGGTGTTGGCGTCGTGCTCGACTATCTCTGGGGGCAAAGCGCAGAGTTGCTGCTGGCGGCCGGCGCTAAAGCTTCGCCGGACGGCGTGGCGCTCCGGTTTGTGCAGATTGGCGCCATGAGCGCAGCGAACATCACGCTTCCAAGTGCAGCGCTTCGGTCGTCGGCAATCGAACTCATGGGCAGTGGTATTGGCAGTATTCCCATGCCGCGTCTCCTCGGTGCAATCGAACACTTGTTGAATGCGACAGTCCCCGGCGGCTTCGAGATCGCGACGAACGTGGTGCCCTTGTCTCAAGTCGAGGATCACTGGACCAATGAGAACCAGGCACGCACGGTGTTTACTACAGGGTTGCAGCCGTGACGCATGGTGAGCCGGCGTGGAGTGCCGAGCGGCGACGGCCACGCCCGGCCTGCTCAATGCGCCGCGCTAATCCTCTCGACGCGCCCCGCTTGCCCACGATAGATCAATGCCTTCGCACCAATAGCAAGCACCGACAGCCCGGCGAATATAAGCCCGCAAAGAATTACGCCGGGCATCCCAAGGCTGTTGATAAAAAGACCACCGACCGCCGAGCCCAGAACCACGCCGGCGTTCCCGGCGGACACGAAAAGGCTGGTCGCGAATTCGGGTGCTTCCGATGCTACCGAGGTCAGCCACACCTGCGTAATGACCATGCCGCTGGTGTGCGTGGCTCCCCATAGCAAGGTGATGATTGCCATACTTGCAATGTTGGCACTACCAAGTACATAGAGCACGAGGTAGGCCCCCGCAAGCGCGACGGGATGCAGGAGTGTCGTCTTGAACAGGTGCTTCCCCAACAGCCGACCCGCCAGCAAATTACCCGACACCCCGCCTACTCCGAATATCACCAGCATCATGCTGATCGTGCTGCCATCCATGCCCGTCTGGCTCTTAAGGTACTCGGCGGCGTAGCTGTACACCGAGAACATGGCGGTAAAGACGAGCACAGTCGCCACGATGTTCAACCAAAGCGCAGGCTTGCGCAGCACGCCAAGCTGATGCGCAAAACTCATCGCCACCGGGCGGCCCTGCGCCGGCAACATCAGGAGCAAACCGATTCCGGCGATCGCCGTCACAGCGGAGCAGAAGAGGAAAGACGCCTCGTAGGAAAAGTGTGCGGCGAACCAGGTTGTTGCGGGAACGCCGAGCACGAGTCCGAGCGTTGTTCCAACGAACGCCTGCGCCATGGCGTGTGCCGCGCGTTCCTTCGGATGCAGCGAAGCTACCGCTGTGAATGCCGCTGAGAAGAAGATCGGATGCAACAGTGCTGGAACGATGCGCAACGCCATCAAGCTCGAGAAATTCGGCGCGAAGGCCGACAGCGCGCTGCACACCGAAAACCCCGCCAGTGCAAAAACCAGGACCTTTTTGCGGTTGTGGCGTGAAGAAACCAGCACGAGGAACGGACCGAAGATCGCAACGATCAACGCGAACAAACCCATCAACAAACCGGCTTGGGATACCGTGACGCCAAAGCGTTCCACGATCACCGGGAGAATGCCCACTACGCCGAATTCAAGCGTGTACAAACCAAACAGACCCAGCATGATCGCGGGCATCGCCGCAGCGGACTTGAGCGGGCTCATCGACGTCGTCCTTCCGGCGAGTGGAGTGGACGCCGCATGGTCTTAGCCTTGTTTATGGAGGCTTTCATGCTTCGCTCACCTGGACGACCACTTTGCCAAACGCGCCGCGTTGCAAATGGGCGAACGCTTGCGGCACCTGTGAGAACGGATACGTGGCGTCAATCACCGGCTTGATGCCGAGCAGGTCGATCGTGCGCACCAGATCCTCGAGCGCGCGGCGCGGTCCGACGGCGATACCGACAATCGATGCACGGCTGCCAAGCAGCGGAAGAATAGGCAAGCTGAGCGTGTCTGAATCCAGCAGGCCGATGACCGAGATGCGTCCTCCTTGCACCACAGCCTGCAAGGAGCGTTCGACGTTTTTGCCGCCTGTCATTTCCAGGATGTGCTCGGCGCCGCGGCCATCGGTCAACGCCAGCACCTCGTGCTGCCACTCGGGCGTCCTGTTTCGATTGATCCCGTGACGGGCACCGAGTGCAAGCGCGCGGGCAATCTTGTCATCGCTGCTGCCGACATCGATTGTCTGCAACAACCTTGAAACGCGGATTTTTTTCGCGTTGTCCGGACTAGGGATCGCCTATTTGCCGGACTTTGCAATCGCACAACATCTAAACGACGGCAGGTTGATCCATGTGCTGACCTCGTGCTCGGAAGCCGGCTCCGCGTTTCGCATCATGTGGCCTTCAGGCAAACATTTCACGGCGAAGATGCGCGTGTTTATCGACTTCCTTGGAGCGCAATTGTTTCCTGCGCGTGGCGGTGGTGCGGGGATCTCGCATGATCGGATCGAACGATAAGCGCACGGGGTCCGAACGATTCAACGCCGCATCGAACAACCCCAAGGGCTATTACGAGCCCAACGCAGCCGGGCAACAGATTGGAAAAAGAATGGAATTATTAATCAGTATTCCTACTATCTTGCCCTTAGCTTAGTCCGCCGTTTCCCGACGTCGACCAGACATATTCGAACTTCGACCTTCAGATCGATACCAGCGCGCACCGCTCCGCTTGTCGCATGCATGAAATCTCGCGCTGATTCAAAATTGGGGGCTTGAGTGCTTAGCGCCTTTTCGCACAACGCAGGCACGTTAACTGCTGCTTGATCACGTTACCTCCGCTCTTTGCGGGGTACATTCTTTTTGCAGTTCCCCACTTCCAAATTTCGCTCAACCGTATGAACCAATTTCGTCGAAATATCAGACGAAATGATCGGAGAATGTTGTCATGTCCAATCGTAACCAGTTGCCATCGGAGACCGACGGAACCGATACAGATCCTGACGCCGACCTTTCCTTTCCGCCAACGCCCGTCAGATTCGGACGGCTTGCGCTTTGGATTGCCTCGGCGAGTGCACTGACAATTGGCGTCATGGGAACGGTCGGGTATGGCGTCTGGTTCAATCAGGACCAGCATGCTTACGCCGAAGCCATGGAGCACGCACGGCAGACGCTCTGGCTTGCAGCGCCGGCGCCGGCGCCGGCGGCCGCAGAACCAGTTACGGCGCCGACCGTGCAACAAACGGCCTTGTCCGATAACATCGCGGCGCCCGTGGCTCCGGCTCGTCCTGTCGCCCTCGCCAGCGCCGATCTGAACGACCCCGTGTCTTCCGCTCAACTGGATTCTCGCGCAGCGCCACCCAATTCGGCCGCGCCCAAACTCGTCGTCATTCGTCCTGTTCGAGCAAGTTGTTCCACGAGCGTTGAACGCCGCCGCCCGGCGCCGCGCGTCAAGACGAGCGGCAACTTGTTCACCCGCATGGGTTCATTTTTTCATCGCGTAAGCTACCGGCAGCATGGAACTGAAAGCCAGCGAGATATCTACGCCCATCCGTGAGCGGCCGCGCGCCCTCAAACCTGTCCGTCCGATGCGTTACAGGCCAGGTCCGGCTACGATCGCCTGCATTTCTTTCCTCTGCCTGCTAATAGGCCTGCTGTCGCTCGCATTCGAAATCCGGACAATTTTTTCCGACCAGTTGAAGCAGGAATACAGCGGACTCGTTCTCGAAGGAATCGAACGGGCGGAGAGCGCTCGCAACCTGGTCCGCGTTTGGCAGCCGCAGGCCGATAACAGCGTCGCGAGATCGGGGCAATCAGGACAAGCGGGACGATCTCCACCATCCGGCGACTATCGGCAAGCACGAATCGACCTCGCCGACCGCCTCGCGTCGCTCGCGGCGCTGGTGAACGCAAGCCCGTCGGCCGCGCCGCGTATCCCTCAATCCGCTCTGTCGCCCAGCACCAGTCTCGACGATACCGACGCGCTGCTCGCCGTCGAATCCGTGTACTGGCGTGCGCAGCGCAGCCATGACGGCGCCGACGCACGCACCCGCATAACGCGCGTGGCGAGCACGTTGATCGTGCTGTCGGCATGTGTATTCGGTGCGCTGATAACCGCCCTCGGCATGTATGCAAAGCGCACGCGCCAACTGGCGGGCGAGTCGCACAAGTTCGAGCATGCCGCGCTTCACGACGCCATGACGGGCCTGCCCAACCGACGCAAATTGTTCGCTACGCTGGCGGAAACGGCCGCGAGTTCATCGGACGGTGCAAGGCCGCATAAAATCGCCGTGATTTACGTTGACCTGGACGGCTTCAAACAAGTCAACGATTCACTCGGCCATCGAGTGGGCGATGAATTCCTGATTGCGGTTTCAAAGCGATTTCGCAAGACCGTGCGTCTGGCCGATGTGGTCGCCCGCTTCGGCGGCGACGAGTTTGTCGTACTCATCCGAGAATTTTCGACGAGAGCTGAATTAGAGGCGATTGCGCAGCGCCTGATCGACTGCGTGGTCGAGACAGGCGAGCAGATGGGCGTTGGTTTCGTGCACGCCAGCATCGGCATAGCGAGCTTTCCACATCCTGTCAGCGACTACCATCAGCTCGTCGCCGCCGCCGACGAATCCATGTACCAGGTGAAGCGCAACGGCAAGAACGGTTACGCATTCACGACACGGGTCAGCTGAGCGGACATTGCACAAGCGCTATTGCGGTTTGCCCGCAGCATCCCCCGTTTATCGGCACGAACACGCGAATCTGAAGGCGCACATTTCCCGATGTCGCTATTGCGTCACGTGCTTGAGAATCGCGTAACGAGCCCTGTCGACTAGCCTGCCATTCTGGCGGTCAGCCTGGCTCGCCTGAGCCGCGACCGGCATCGTTCGCTGTTTATTCTCGAAAACTAAACGATACCGGCCAGAGACCCAACCGAGGAAACCCCACGCGTGCCGTGTTTGCCGCGATCCAGACCATGCTCAAGAACTTTACTATTCGTCGCGGACTCACGATTACCATCGCCGGTTACACGCTCGCGCTCGTCGCGGTTCTGCTTGCAGCCGCTTTGTGCCTGCGCCAGAGCAACCAGGCGCTCGAACAGATGGTCGCCACCGATACCGTCGCCATCACGCATCTCAAGACCAGTTCGCAGCGGCTGTTGCAAGTGCGCCTTGCGCTCGGCAGCTTCGAGACATTGTTCATGCTCGGCAAGGCGGGCGATGACTTGCTGCCCAACGCGCGCAAGACGCTGAAAGCAAGCGATAGCGAGTTCGATGCGTACCTTGCCAAACCGCGCGATCCGCAAGAAGAGCCGCTTGTGCAAGCCGCCAAATCGGCGCGCGACGCGTTGATTGCGAAGGCGCTCAACCTTGAATTCGATGCCCTCGCGCAGAACGACTTCACGACTTTCCGCACGCTCCAGGTTCAGACGGCGGACGGTTTATACGCGACCTACGATCACGCGATGTCCGCGCTGGAAGCATTCCAGATCGCGCATCAGCAAGACCGTTATGCGCAGGCACAGACTCAGTTCCACACGATGGCGACGGCCGCCGTGATTGTCGCGGCGTTGGCGCTGGTGCTCGGGTTCATCGCACGGGCGGCGCTGAGCGCTGCCGTGATGAAGCCGATCGAGTCGGCGATTCACCACTTCGAACAGATTGCGGCGGGCGACCTGACGGCGAGTATCGACGCCTCGCGGGACAACGAAATGGGCCGCTTGTTTGCAGCGCTCGGCAAGATGCAGCAAGGGCTGGTGGGAACGGTCCAACAAGTGCGCGGCGGCACGGGCGCGATCTCGCATGGTGCGCGTGAGATTGCGGCGGGCAACATCGATTTGTCGCAACGCACGGAAGAACAGGCGGCTTCGTTGCAGCAGACAGCGTCGAGCATGGAGCAGTTGACGGCGACCGTCCGCCAGAACGCCGACAACGCGCGGCAAGCGAGCGAACTGGCTATCGATGCATCGGCAACGGCCGTACGTGGTGGCACCGTGGTGGGCAAGGTCGTTCATACGATGGACGATATCGCGACGAGTTCGACGCGGATCGCGGACATCATTGGCGTAATCGAAGGGATCGCATTCCAGACGAATATTCTTGCGCTGAACGCAGCGGTGGAAGCCGCGCGGGCGGGCGAACAAGGACGTGGTTTTGCAGTAGTCGCGGGCGAAGTGCGCAACCTCGCGCAACGCAGCGCCGGGGCCGCGAAAGAGATCAAGGAGTTGATCAATGCATCGGCGGGCAAGGTGCAAGCCGGCAACGTGCTGGCGGGGCAAGCGGGCCAGACGATGAGCGAAGTGGTCGCGGCGGTGAAGCGCGTGTCGGACATCATTGGCGAGATCAGCGCGGCATCGAACGAGCAGACCGGTGGTATCGAACAGATCAATCGCGCGGTCGCGCAGATGGATGAGGTAACGCAGCAGAACGCAGCGCTGGTGGAAGAAGCAGCTGCGGCTGCGGCGTCGCTTGAGCAGCAAGCGGAGAAGCTGGACGTCGCGGTGGCGGTGTTTCGGGTTTAGGGGATTACGGTGGTTTTCTCCGGCACCGCCGCAAACATCGTCCGATAATAAGCCCGCCCTTCGCGCATGTGCGATTCAAAACCGAATCCACCACTGAGCATGTCGTTCATATCGGCGCGCGTGATTTTCATCACGTAGCTATGCTCGGTCGTGACCAGCCGGCAGTCCCCTGAAACCTCCGATGCGCTGAACCACTTGCCCGCATCGGCATGACCGGCCGGGTACGCGTGGCCATCATGTTCCACTTGCCAGCGGCCATCGAGCAGGATCCAGAAGTCATCGCTCTTATCCGTCGCCGAACAATTCGTGACCACCGTGCCCGCCTGCGCTTCCCACTCGCGCGAGTGACCTATGGTCCAGCGCAACTGCCCGGTATCGAGTGCGGTAAAAAACGGCGTCTTCCTGAGCAGATATAAATACGTCGTCGATGCTTTCATGGTCTTGCCCTCCTGCTGCGCGCAACCCTGCTGACCGCATGCGGCGGTCAACATAAGAAGGCCAAGCCAGGCGCCGCGAACGATACGCCTGGCGGCTTTCATCGTGAGACCTTCGCTTCAAGCAAGTCGCCCATGCCGATGCGTTTCGCAAAATCAATCCGCACCCGCTCCGATACCTGCAGCACCTGCGCCGCGCCATCGCCGACGAAATCAATCACCGAGCGCATCGGCCGCGTGCCCTTCTCCATCCCGACGATGCGCACCACCTCATCGGCGACCGCCTTCGGATCGGCGTCAGGCGGCGTCAGTGCGCTCAGGCGCTCGCCGATCTTGTCCATCACGCCGTCGTATCGGGCATAGGCTGCAGCGCGCGCCGAGTCGGCTGGTTTGCCCGCGCTCGGGAAGTGGTCGGTGCCGCTGGTGAATGCGCCCGGGACCACAATGGATGTCTCCACGCCAAAGCGCGCCAGTTCATACGCCAATGTGACGGCAAGCGAATCCATCGCGGCCTTGGCTGCGCCGTAAGGTCCCATGAACGGCGGGAAACCACCCTTGGTCGTCGTGCTGCTGATCCACAGGACAAGCCCGGATTCCTGCTTGCGCATATAAGGCAGCACCGCGCGGTTGACGCGCTGCGCGCCGAACAGATTGGTGTCGAATACCTTCATCATTTCTTCCGGCGTGAACGCTTCCGACGGGCCAACCACCAGATGCCCCGCGTTCTGCATCACGACGTCAATCCTGCCCTGCTCACGGACGATGGTTGCGGCAGCGGCATCGGCGGAATCCTGCGAGAGGACGTCGAGTTCCAGCGGCATCAACGCAATGCCCTTCTGTGCCGATATAGCCCGCAATTCCTCGGCCCGTGCGCAATTGCGGCCTTCCACATCGCGCATGCTCGCGTACACAATGTGCCCCGCTTCGGCCAGCGCCAATGCGCTCAACTTGCCAATGCCGGTTCCTGCGCCCGTTATCAAGATGACTGACTTCATGATGCTTCTCCGAAATGTTCAGTTAAACTAAGGTCTATGCTTTATCAGGCGACGCCGCCATTCGCGCGCAGGATCTGGCCGTTGACCCAGGCCGCATCCGGACCGGCGAGGAACGATACGACCGATGCAATATCTTCAGGCTGGCCGAGGCGTTGCAGCGGCGGCATTTTCGCGAAGGCCTGGATCTGTTCTTCGGTCTTGCCATCGAGGAATAGCGAGGTGGCGACCGGACCAGGAGCGACCGCGTTCACCGTGATATTGCGGCCGCGCAATTCCTTCGCGAACACATGCGTGAACGCTTCGACAGCTGCTTTCGTCGCGTTGTAAATGGCATAGCCGGGCATGTTCAGGGCGAGCGTCGTGCTCGAGAAATTGACGATGCGGCCACCGTCGTTCATCCGCGCCGCCGCTTCGCGCAGCGTGTTGAAGGTGCCGCGAACGTTGATACCGAAGGTCTGGTCGTAGAGCGCGTCGGAGGTCTCCGCCAGCGGCAACGTCTTCAGCACGCCGGCGTTATTCACCAGCACGCCGACCTTGCCGAGTTGCTGCTCGGTCGCGTCGAACAAGGCGCGGACATCGTCGGGGTTTGCCACATCGGCTTTGATCGCGACGGCTTTCGCGCCCTGCGCGGCGAGCTCCACCACGAGCGCGTCGGCTTCTTTCGAGCTCGATGCGTAGTTGATGGCTACCGCGAAACCATCGTTGGCGAGACGACGCGCCACTGCTGCGCCAATACCGCGCGATGCGCCCGTGACAATCGCTACCTGGCTGTTCTTGACCGTGTTCATGATTCGCTCCTTTTGAGGTGGTGAAGTGCGTGATTGAAGTATCGATCATTCACATCGAATGATAATTAGTGGAAATTTAGTAATATCATTCCATTTACTTTAACAATCCAGACCCGCGAGTCGCCCATGGACCGGTTTCAAGAAATGCAGGTTTTTATCCGTATCGCTGAGCGCAGCAGCTTTACGCAAGCCGCCGACGACTTGCAGATACCGCGCGCCACGGTCACGAACCTGCTGAAGCGCATGGAGGAGCGGCTCGGGACGCGGCTGCTTGAGCGCACTACGCGCACGGTGCGGCTGACGCACGACGGCGAGGCGTTCTATCGCCGCTGCGTGAGGCTGGTCGCGGACATGGAGGAAGCGGAGGGGTCGTTTCGCAATGTCGCGCCGAAGGGCTTGCTACGCGTGAATTTGCAAGGGACGCTCGCCCGGCATTTCGTCGTGCCGGCACTGCCTGAGTTCGTCGCGCAGTATCCGGACATCGAATTGCAGATTGGCGAAGACGACCGCTTGGTGGATCTGGTGCGCGAGGGTATCGACTGCGTGCTGCGGGCGGGGACGCTGCAGGATTCATCGATGGTCGGTCGCCGCGTCGCGTTAATGGAGCAGGTGACGGTGGCGAGCCCCGCTTATATCGAGCAGTTTGGGGAGCCGGAGACGCTCGAAGCGCTGGGTACGCATCGGGCGGTGAATTACCTGTCGAGCGGATCGGGGCGGGTCTTGCCGATGGAATTTACCGTCGATGGCCACGTGATCGAGATTCAACTCGCCGCGGTGGTTTCCGTCACAGGCGCGGATTTATATACGGGATCCGCGGTGGCGGGATTGGGGCTGGTGCAGGTGCCGCGGTATCGGGTGATGGGGGAATTATCGGCGGGGAAACTGAAGGTCGTGCTCGGTGCGTTTCCGCCGCCGCCCATGCCGGTTTCAGTTTTGTATCCGCAGAACCGGCAGTTATCGGCGAGAGTCCGGGTATTTGCGCAGTGGGTTCGAGGGATTTTTGAAGCGGTTGCGTAAGGGATTTACACCATCCGGACTGAGAAGATTGACCAGGCTCACATCGTCCTGCGACATACCCAGTTCTTATGACGAATAGGACCGACGCGGCACGGTAACTGCTTTATTCGTAGGCGAGCAGGCGGCGACCGTCTGCGTCTTTATCTCATTCCAACCAAGGAGGCACGCATCATGATTAAGGTAACCAGCACAGTAATCGCGGCCGTCGCCGCCCTCGCACTGTCGGGTGGCGCTTATGCACAATCGGCTGGAGGCGCAGGTGGAGGCTCAGCCGGCGGTAGTTCGTCGGGCAGCACGGCCAGCCCCGCAAACCAGGTGAATCCGGGGAACCAGATGAATGGCACAACGGGCGGCTACGGCACGCCGGGTACCCCCGGTTCGGACAGCGGAATGGGCAAGCCGAACTCCGGCCTGCCGAGCAGCACGAATAGCACCACCGCCGCTCCGCCGAGCAACAATACACTGGCAACCCCGAGCGTAAAGTCACCGGCCGGTCAATAACGCTTGTAAAGATGACAACCAGCCGCGAATAAGTGCAAGGATTGACCAGCACCTCGATGGAGATGGGACGCAAGAGTCACTCCGACCCACCCTGTTTTTGCGGCTGGGAAGCGTTAGTTAGACCGACCACTATGGCCCATGCCATCGTGCGTCATGAGTAGCGCCCAGTTCATCACGAAACATTTTTATGGTCGCGTCTCGTGGGCGAAGCTTCGGCTATGTCACGCGGCAATTAATACGTATTCCTACGTTTCCGTTGGAAAATCGGTTGAAAATGCGAGCGCTTCCAGCGCAGCGAGACGCTCGCTTAATTGCTCGCACATGACGCCGTAAGCATCGCTACCCAAGGCTATCCGCTTAGGAACAGAGTTATGGTCGGCGCTTGCAATAATGATCGCCGCCACCTTCGCCGGGTCTCCAACCGGCATGTTTGTCCCTTCCTCGATCATCCGATGCGCCATGCGCGCCGGCGACACATCGTAGGCATCGAGCTTTGGCGATGGCTGCGCGCTTTGATATCGAAAGTTCGTTCGCGCCCCGCCTGGTTCGACCAGCGTGCAACCTCTCTCTCGACATCTCACCCCCTAGATATGCATGCCACCGGCGACTTCGATCCGCTGCGCGTTCACCCAGCCGAAATCATCGGAGAGCAGTGCAGCGATGACCGGTCCAACATCCTCCGGGACACCGACCCGGCCTAGCGCCGTATGATCTGCGACCATCTTGTTGACCTGCGGATTGTCGCGCACGATACCGCCGCTGAAGTCCGTGGCAATGGCCCCTGGTGCAACGACATTGGCGGTGATCCGGCGCGGCGCCAACTCTACGGCCAGGTAGCGCGTCAACGCTTCCACAGCCGCCTTGATTGGCCCGTAGCCGATTCGATTTGGCATCGCAAACCGAGCAAGTCCCGACGATATATTGACGATACGGCCGCCGTCCTTCATGAGCGGAAGCAGCTTCTGCGTCAGGAACAACACGCCCTTGAAGTGGACGTCATAGAGTGCGTCCATCTCCGCTTCGGTGATCGTTTCGAGGCTCGCGCTGGACGACATGCCCGCATTGTTCACGAGGAAATCGAAACGCTTGACACCCAGCTCGGCAAGCGCTTTGCGGACCTCTCCGGCGAAGCCGTCGAACGTGCGCGAATCGCCTGTATCGAGCGGTAGCGCGATGGCCTGTGCGCCTGACTCGGCGGTAAGCGCGACAACATTATCGGCTTCCGTCCGATTGGACCTGTAGGTAAAGATGGCATGCACGCCTTGCTTGGCGAGGCGCAATACAGCGTTGCGGCCGATCCCGCGGCTACCGCCGGTAACGATCGCTACTTTGCTGGCTGACATAGGTTAATTTCCTTTTAGACTCCGTCATTTGCTGCCGACGTATGGGCTTATTATGTCGACGGCATACTGGCGCGAGAATGCCGAAACCATTCGATTTCCTGCCTATTCCTGGCTGTGCGCGGCTATGAATGCCCGGCCTGCCAGCGCGGGGTGCAGAATCAGCGTGAAAGGAGTCCCGTGATGCCGGATGAATTAGCTGAAGCGCTTCTGCGCTATACGAATCGCCAGCCCGGAGAAAGCCCCTTCATGACGGCGATCGACGGCTTGGCCATTCTTCGATCAAACCACCCCAAGCAACCCACGCACATGATCTCCAGGCCGGCTCTGTGCGTTGTGGCGCAGGGTGCGAAGTGGGCGACGTTCGGCGGCAGCCGGCTCGTCTACCGTGCTGGGCAGGCGCTGCTGATCGGTGTCGAGGCGCCGTCAATAGGCCGTGTCGTGGAGGCAAGTCCCGGCGAGCCTTGTCTCGTTCTTGCGTTCGAGCTGGATCTTGCAATCATGCGAAGCGTCGCGGACGAACTGGATGCACCGCCCATCGCGAGCGAGGAACCAAGCCGCGGCATCTTCGTCACCGACTTTCAGGGTCCGCTGGCGGATTGCGCGCTACGTCTGGTGCGCCTGCTTGATACGCCCAAGGCAATTCCCATGCTTCACCCGCTGATCCTGCGCGAGATTTGCTATTGGCTTCTCACCGGTCCACATGGCGATGATGTCGCCAGACTGGCACTGGCGAACGGACCCTCGCAACGTGTAATCAGCGCCATGCACAGCTTGCGCAGCCGCTTCAGGGAAACGGTCCGTATAGAGGACCTGGCCGATGTTGCGCAGATGAGCACTTCGGCTTTTCATCGTCAGTTCAAGGCGCTGACTTCGCTAACGCCGTTGCAGTATCAGAAGCAACTGCGCTTGCTCGAAGCACGGCGGCTGATGATTTCCTGCGCCGCCAATGTTGAGACGGCGTCTTTTGAAGTCGGCTATGAGAGCCCCTCGCAATTCAGCCGTGAGTACGCTCGCATGTTCGGCACGTCTCCGAAACGCGATGCGACGGCACTGCAGACTGCGCTTAGGGAAGGTCATGCTGCAGCGAACGCGTTGGCGACCGCAAGTCAGTGAGCGCGACAGACCTCTATAGACCTTGGGAAAATCGATATTGGACAAAAGCAGGTAATCGCGATTTGCATTGTCATTAATCTGCCTCACCAGTTAACAGGTTGAAAAAACTATTCCTTAGACTAGACTGATCCATAGCCTCTGTCTGCGTACATTTTCAAATGAGATCATCTCCTCTTTCGGTGCAGGACACCGGAACTTGACCAATGCAGTACGGACACATTGGAAGACAAAAATAATGGATTCCCTTAAGTTATAAAACAACGCTAAGTCCAGTCGCCCTCCCACCAACGTAGAGACTCAAGTCCTAACGCTTTGCGCTGCGAATGAATAGAAGTCGTGCCTCAGTCGATGACCGGGAATGGTGCATATCTGCTCGGCGGTCATGAAGTGAGTTGTCAAAAATTCAGCGAATTTTGAAAAGGCATTTAGCGCCTGCCTGTCCCTGATGGGACCGTTAGCATGGCGTCCTATTTATCGGTTGCGTCCTTGTCGATTTACATGTCAAAGCACATGTGGCACGCCTGCGGCCCGATCGGCGATGGCGATTCAGGTCATGTTTCAGTAGCGGGATCATAAAGGGGATCACTATGGAATTTGCCTGCAAGAGAATTCGCCACCCGTACTCTGTTCACCACGTATTGATTGCTGTCGCCCTACTCTCGGCGGCTGCACTCCAGCCTGCCGCAGCCCAAAGCGCACGCCATCATCCCGAGGCCCCAATTTATGTCATCAAGGATCTCGGTACACTCCCAGGCAACACCAGCCAGGCTAGCGCGATCAGCGAGCGCGGCCGAGCGGTCGGTTTCTCGAACGTCGCGAACGGGGATCAGCACGCTACCCTGTATGAAGACGGGAGGGTGATCGATCTCGGCACGCTGACCGGTGGCACCCATGCCACCGCTAACGGCATCAACGAGCGCGGCCAGATTGTCGGCTGGTCGGCAATCGGCGGCAATGAGCAGGCCTCTCTGAACGAGCAAGCGTTTCTGTTTGAACACGGCGAAATGACCGACCTGGGTACACTTCCCAATGGCAATATCAGTGTCGCTAACGCAATCAACGAGCGCGGTCAGGTGGTCGGCTGGGCGGTCAACGCACTCACGGCGACCCACGCCGTTCTGTTTGAAAAGGGCAAGGTGATCGACCTGGGCACGTTATCCGGCGGCTACTTCAGCGCCGCTTACGGGATCAACGAACGCGGCGACGTGGTCGGCTCGTCCACCAGTGCAACCTCGGGCGCCGACCAGGCCTTTCTATACGAGCACGGCGAGATGACCAACCTCGGCTGGCTCCCCGGCGGCAACAGCAGCACCGCTTTCGCGCTTAACAATCGCGGCCAGGTGGTCGGCCAGGCGGCCATCGCAAACGGCTACGAGCACGCCTTCCTGTATGAACACGGCGTGATGACCGACCTGGGCACCCTCCCGGGCGGCACCATCAGTGTTGCTCTCGGGATCAACGATCGCGGTCAGGTAGTCGGCGAGTCGACCGATGCAAGCGGGAATTTTCGCGCCTTTCTGTACGAGCATGGCGTGATGACCGACTTGGGCATGCTCCCCGGTGGCAACAGCAGCGTGGCGACCTCGATCAACAATCGAGGCGAGATCGCGGGCTACTCCGGCACAGCTTTTTCGCCTTGGCACGCCGCCCTCTGGACGCGGGAGAGATGACAGTCATCGCGCGTGATCGCCCTAGCCAACGATGAACTGATAGTCGATGAGAATACGATGATTCGCATCGACTATAAAGATGTCGCGGCCAGCGGCGACAATGGCGTCCCCCGTGCGCGGGACCATGCTCCAGTCCACCATGACTGCGTCCTGCAAGGCGTGCACGGCGCTCACCTTGAAACGATAACCGCCATCGCGAACGTTCTTCTCATGCGAGCCGGTGACGCGCTGCTCCAGCGCATCGTAGCCCCGGACTTCCCGGGCTCCCACGTAATGCATGCCGATGGTCATCCGTCTTGCCGAACACCTCGATGTGCCGCTTCGCGAGCGCAACCTCCTGCTCCTGTCGGCCGGTTTCGCGCCGGCCTATCAGGAGCGGTCGTTCGAGGAACTCGCCGCCGCGCGGCAAGCGATCGAGCAAGTCATACAGGCGCACAAACCTTATCCAGCCTTCGCGGTCGACCGTCATTGGAACATCGTGTTGTCGAACGCTGTGCTGCCACAGTTGTACGTCGATGTTGCAGAGGAGTTTCTTCGGCCGCCGGTCAACGCAGTGCGTCTCATGTTGCATCCGCGGGCGATGGCCCCGCGGATCGTCAATCTTTCCGAGTGGCGCGCACATGTGATCACCGTGCTGCGTCAACAGATCGAAGCCAGGGCGGATCCCGGCGTCCAGGCGCTGCTCGCGGAGATCCTCGCTTATCCGCAGGTGGAAGCGGAAGCGGTTGCCGATGCCGGCTAAGGCTCGCGGCGTTTTGCGACGCAGCTCAGGATCGCGACGGATCAGGGTGTTCTGTCGTTCCTCAATACCACCACGGTCTTTGGTACGCCTACCGACGTCACGCTTTCCGAGCTGGCGCTTGAAATGCTGTTCCCCGCCGATGCCGAGACCATTGCGATCGTGCGCAAACTCACCGCGGATGAACGCGCGCCGAGGTCATCCAACACTGACCGGTGATTTAACAGGCGCGGCTTTTCGATCCTTGAAGTCCCCGCGAGCCGCTCCGATTTATTTATTCGCCATGCTAAGCGATGGATAAAACGCGCTGTCGCTAGCCACTTCCCCATGCCTCTTCACGGGCTCCCTGCCTTAGAGACAATATTCCGATACCATCGCCGCGACGATTGGCGTCGCGACCCGGTATTCCACTGTGGAATATAAGAAGAACGATTTTTGATTGTCTGAAGACCCGCTTTTTACGTAGACTGCATGGGCGTCAGGTGACGTCCCTTTTTCTCACTTGTGCCGGGCACACGTACCCGGCATTCCCCACCGGGAGAAATCGATGGTCGACAGACCGACTTCCAACACATCCACAGTGCGTTCGCTGTTGCTGATTGCTGTCGTCGTGCTCGTGCTGGTCGCCGCATTCGCTTTTACAGCCGGCTGGCTTTCGCCGGCGCGCCTGACGCCCACGAAGATCGTCAACGCTCTGGCGCCGCCGGGCGGCCCGGCACTAGGCTTTCGGCGCAATCACGCCAAGGGCGTCTGCTTTACCGGCAACTTCGAATCGAATGGCGCGGCCGTGGCCCTGTCCAAGGCGCCGGTATTCGCGTCTGGCTCGTATCCAGTCACGGGACGTTTCAACCTGGCTACGGCGGACCCCAAGGCGCCCGACGCCACCGTTCGCGTCCGTGGCCTGAGTCTGCGCATCGTCGCCGCCGATGGCAGCGAATGGCGCACGGCGATGATCAACGCGCCATTCTTCGCCGTCGCCACGCCGCAGGCCTTCTACGGACTGCTGCAGGCATCGGCCAACACGAGTGATCCGGACGCGATGAAGAATTTTGCCGCCGCACACCCGGAACTCGGTCATTTTGCGGCCTGGGCCGGCAGCGCGCCGTGGACAGCCTCCTACGCGCAGGAGCAATATAACGGCCTCAACAGCTTCATCTTCACCAATGCTGCAGGACAGGACGAGGCCGTGCGCTGGTCCTTCGTGCCGGCCGCGAAGCCGGAAGCCGTCCCCGCTGATCAGCTGAAGGCGCGCGCCGCCGACTTCCTCGCCGCCGACATCACGCAGCGCGTGCAAGCCGCACCGCAACAATGGACGCTGGTTCTCACGGTCGCCAATCCCGGCGACCCGACCGCCGACCCAACCAAAGCGTGGCCCGATGACCGACGCAAGGTGGAGGCGGGAACGTTGGTGGTCAGCGCCATCGAACCCGAGGATGACGGGCCGTGCCGGGACATCAACTTCGATCCTACTGTCCTGCCGCCCGGCATGCACGTCTCCGACGATCCGTTTCCCGCCGCGCGTTCGGCCGCGTATGCCGTCTCATTCGATCGGCGGACCGCTGAGGATAAGGACTATCCGCGCCATCCGGCGGGAGGAGCCACGCAATGACCCCGATCCACAATCGCTTTACACCGCTGCAGCGCGCGCTTCACTGGCTCATGGCGATTTGCATTCTGGCGATGCTGTTCATTGGCGTGGGAATGGTGTCCACCGTTCGCCCGGATTACCTGACGCTCGTGTCCATCCACAAGCCGCTGGGTGTGATTATTCTTGTGCTCGCGCTGATTCGTCTGGTGGTGAGGTTGACGCGCGGCGCGCCGCCGCTGCCGGCGTCAATGCCGGAACCGATGAAACTCGCCGCCCGCTTATCGCATCTTGCGTTTTACTTATTGATGATCGGGCTTCCGCTAATCGGATGGGGCATGCTCTCGGCCGCGGACTATCCTGTCGTGGTGTTGGGCATCCATTTGCCTGCCATCCTGCCGCATAGCAACGCGCTACACACGCTGCTCTGGAATGCACACAGGGTGCTCGCGCTGTGCTTCTTTGCACTAATCCTGCTTCATCTGGCGGCCGCGTTATTGCACGCGCTGGTGCGACGTGACGGTGTTTTTGAAGCGATGGCGCCGTGGCGGTCAAGCGTCAAGACGGATGCTTCTGGCGATCGATGACCTTCGTTCTCGTCCCTCTTCAGGCTCGAATGATTCGCTGCCAAGTCGCAGTTCCGGCACCGCGACCTGAAATTGTGAAGGCATGAACCCGATCGTCGAACGGCACGTGGATGCATTGCACGAACAGGGTATCCGCCTGCCGGATGGCGACGTTCGGATTGGCAGTTTTGGCGATTCCGAGGCGCTTTCTAAGGCGCTCATTTTGCTTATCGCGGGAGGCATCAAGCGAGCGACGTGTAGTTTGCTGTGGTCGTGGGAATTCGAGGGCGACGCTTTACCGAAGGCTGGAGATATCGAAATTGTTCTTGATTGGCATGGTCAGCCAGCGCTAGTTCTGCAGACAGCGACGGTAGAGATCACCCCCTTTGCGCGCGTATCGGCCGAATTTGCGGCAAGTGAAGGTGAAGGGGATCTGTCCTTATCGTATTGGCAGAAGGAGCACTGGCGTTTCTTCTCTAGTGAGTGTCTTCGGATCGGCCGTGTCGTGGATGAATCGATGCCTCTCGTGTGCGAGACGTTCGACGTACTTCATGCAATGAGCCAGCTCAAGAGGCCGTTCGCCTGAGCAAAGCAAACGGCCATTCGCGTGTGTTGCGAATTAAAGGTCCCGTTAGACTAAAAATCCGAATGAACAGTGACAAAAGCGCTTAGCGGTTGACCCACATACGCACCCGCGGCGTTGGCGGCAATGAAATATCGACGGTCAGTGATGTTGTGCACGTTAAGGTCTACACCCCAATGACGCGCCTCAAAGCCGAACGCGGCATTGGCGATCACGTAGGAAGGGATCGAGTTAACGTTGGTGATATCGCTATAACTCTTGCCCAGATAGTTCAAGCCCGCACCCACGTGGAACCCTGAAATTCCGGCGATTGCAAAATCATACGTAGTCCACAGGTTTGCCATATACGCCGGCGCACCTTGCGGATGATTTCCCACCGACGTGATGCCCTGAGGATTGTCGGTAATAACCGCGTGCTGAGCCGTCACGTTCGCCGACACATGCCAGCGGTCCGTGATGGCGGCATCCAGAGACACTTCGCCGCCTTTCGTCTTCTGGCTGTCGAACACGACGGATTCCGCGCCGTTAAGGGTGACGAGCGAGGCGACGTTGTCTCGCGAAACATCGAAGAGCGCCGTGTTGAGGATCAGGCGATCGTCGAGGAACGCGAACTTGATGCCCGCCTCATATTGCAGCGCGGACTCGGGTGCACCAATGCCGTTCTGAGTATTTTCGGAATTGAAGTTGGCGAGATGGCTCTTCGATACGCCAACATACGGAGACATCCACGGCAGCAGTTTATACAGCGCCCCAATATTCCAGCTCACCGGGGCATCGTCGCGGCTGTCCGTGACGCCGGCGAGGAGCGGCTGGCCGCCGGTCCCGAAGCGCCCGGGCACGGAGATCAGCGGCGTCAGCGACGTGTCCCACCAGTCCTTGCGCACCCCTGCACGCACCTTGAACTTGTCCGTTACATCGATCTGATCGGTCGCGTAGATGCTGTAATAGTTCGCGGTGAGATGATCGTCGTCGCAGGAATGCTTCGCGTCGCAGAGGAATGTCAGGTTGCCGACGGCGGTTTCCGGCGGAACCGGCGCGAAGGCATCGGCAATGTTGGGAAGGTCAGCGGTCGAGCGCTTCGTGTCGATTGTCTGGTGCTGGTATTCGAAGCCCGTCAGCAACGTGTGAGCGACGCTGCCAGTTCCAAAGCGCCAGACTGGCTCGAGTTGGTAGTCGAAGGTATTGTCCGAATCATCCTGCTGGCGCAATTGACGCCCTACCACCTCGCCATTGCTCACTTTCGTGCTCGTACTGTCGCCATTTCCCAGCACGTCGAGCGAGCGATGCAGGTACGAGAACCGGTTGTTGATAGTAAGGAAATCATTGATCCGCCACTTATCTGAAAGCGTCGGACGGATGTAGTTTCCGTGAGCGAAGGCAAAGGGCGTGGAGTATTTCGAATCGATCGACACGTTGTTAATCGGCGTGCCGTTCAGATAGATCAGTCCATAGGAGTCGGGCGTTTCATGGATCTCGCGCAGGTCCAGTGCGAAATCGATCGTGTGATTATCCAGTTCCCACTGCAGCGCGGGTCTCACCTCATAGTCGTGACTGCTCAGGTCGCGAAACCCGTCCGAATGCGAGAAGGTGGCATCGACCCGATAATTAAGACCCGCAATGCCCGTCGGGCCCGTGATGTAGTCATTGTTCGAGACAGTGCCGAACGACCCGGCTTGCACGCTTGCGCCATAGTGCAGCTCCGGCGAAGGTGTGTAATGCACGATGTTGATCGTGCCTCCAGGCGGCCCGCTGCCGAAGAGTGCCGACCCAGGCCCTTCCAGGACTTCGACGCGCTGGACGCCATTGAGCGAGTGCGAGATACCGCCGAGAAGGTCGCCATCGGAGTAGCCATCGCTGTAGATCTGGGCGTTCAGGCCGCGGATCAGGAAGTGATCGTAATAGCCCTTCGTGTCCTGACCGCCTACGTTGACCCCGCTCGCGTTATTCAAACCTTCGCGCAACATGGTCGCGCCCTGCTGGGAGAGCACCGCGCGCGGGATGACCTGCGCGTTGGACGGCAGGTCCTCCAGTTTTGTGCCGGTCTTGCTGGCCGCGCTGACCTGCTTCGGGTCATTGATGGTGTCGTCGCCATTGAAAGGACTGTAGCTCGACAGCGCAGCGCCATGAACCTGAATGGGCGGCAAGGTTGCCGGTTGAGACGCGTCTTGAATATGCTGCGCGATAGCGCGATCTATTTGCGCCGCACCAGCCAGAAGGAGCAATCCCGTTCTCAAGTATTTCTGATTCACTTTCATGATGTTTACATATTCCCTATTTTTTAATTACGATCGCCGCTCGTTTACGCACATGACAATGCCAATCATTCGCATTAGCATTCCGGAATGCAGTGCTAAACGGATTTCGATTCGTATTTATTCCGGGGCTGGTGGGGAAAGAGGAAAGAAATATCGGAGGAGATGCGTGCAAACGAAAGGGCGGGGTCACCGCGATGGATCAGGATTCTTCGATCGCATCGGTCGGCTTACCCACGTTCAACAATGTCGCCATCTTCGCGAATTCAATGCTTAGGACTGCCTTGATCCGGCGTTCGGCGAACAGTCAGGGCGAAAGTGAAAGCGCGACGTTAGAGCCGTTTACGTCAGACACTAGGGAATGCCTACCGTTGAGCCGCTGCCGTCCGGCATCGTAGAATCGGGGCACATCGGTTTGGGGGCTTAGCAATGCGTCTGGCTTCTCGTTGCGATTTCACAAGCAGTTTTCACTGCAATACCTCGCTACGCCCGGGGTATCAACGCCTGGCGCTTTTCCGCCCCGCTTCTCGCGATCAGGCCCGCGGCCTTCGCGAAATTGTCATCAAATCCGCTCCATGACCCCGCTCATTTCCGTCAAGAGGCTCAACAAGAGCTTTCCCGGCGTGCGGGCGCTTCACGAAATCCAGTTCGAACTCATGGCGGGTGAAGTCCACACGGTCATGGGCGAAAACGGTGCCGGCAAGTCGACGCTGATGAAAATCCTGGCCGGCGTCTACACCCGGGATTCCGGCGAAATGCTCTATGACGGCCAGCCCGTCGACTTCACAAGCCCGGGCGAGGCGCAGGCCATGGGTGTCTGCATCATTCATCAGGAACTCCAGCTGATGAATCATCTGACCGTCGCCCAGAACATGTTCATCGGCCGGGAGCCGCGCGGACGCCTCGGCCTGTTCCTCGACGAAGACAAACTTAACGCACAAGCGCGCGACATCATCGCCCGCATGCACGTGAATCTCGACCCGCGTGCCCTTGTTGGCACTCTCACCGTCGCCAGCCAGCAGATGGTCGAGATCGCCAAGGCCCTGTCCTTCGATTCACGTGTCCTGATCATGGACGAACCTACCTCGGCGCTCAACGACACCGAGATTGCCGAGCTGTTTCGCATCATCCGGGAGCTCAAGAGCCGGGGCGTGGGCATCATCTATATCTCGCACAAGATGGACGAGCTGAAGCAGATTTCCGACCGCGTCACCGTGTTGCGCGATGGCGAATACGTGGCCACGGTCAACGCTCGCGACACCAGCGTCGAATCGATTATCGGCATGATGGTCGGGCGAGCGCTGACCGACGCCGCGCCTTCTCAAAGCATCGCAGGCGCAGGCGAGGTCGCCCTCGAAGTCAAGAACCTGAACGCCGGCCCGCTGGTCAGGGACGTGAGCTTCGTGCTGCGCAAAGGCGAGATATTGGGCTTTGCGGGACTGATGGGCGCCGGTCGAACCGAGGTCGCCCGCGCGGTGTTCGGCGCCGATCCGATCGAGTCCGGCGAAATTGTCGTGAAAGGCGCAAAGGCGACGATCAGGACGCCGGCCGACGCGGTGGCGCGCGGCATTGGCTATCTTTCGGAAGACCGCAAGCGCTTCGGCCTTGCAACGGGAATGGACGTCGAATCGAATATTGTCATGTCCAATCTCGGCAAGTTCCTGTCGCTCAACGTTTTCTTGCGCCGCAACCAGATACGCCGGACAGCCGCCCACTTCATCAATCTGCTCGCCATTCGCACGCCCTCCGCAACCCAGGAAGTGCGGCTGCTGTCGGGCGGCAATCAGCAGAAAATTGTCATCGCCAAATGGCTTGAGCGCGACTGCGATGTGCTCTTCTTCGATGAACCGACGCGCGGCATCGACGTCGGCGCCAAGAGCGAAATCTACAAGCTGCTGCGCTCGCTCGCGGACCAGGGCAAGGCGATCGTCATGATTTCATCGGAACTGCCGGAAGTCCTGCGCATGAGCGACCGTATTGTCGTGATGTGCGAGGGCCGCATTACCGGCGAACTCTCAGCCACGGAGGCGACGCAGGAGCGCATCATGCAATTGGCGACGCAGCGTGAAACCTTGAAAGCGGCATAAGTCTTTAGAGGAGCGGTCCGTTTTATGACACTGCCATCGGATACTTCGGCGCTGGGTAATCAAGGACGGGCGTCCGCGCTGAGAGCCCGCCTCTTCTCGCCGACCGCCCTGCAAAAGCTGCTCGCCTTCGGGAGCCTCGTGTTGCTGTTGGCGTTTTTCAGCTTCGCCTCGCCCGCGTTCATGCAGATGGACAACATGCTCGGGATTCTGCAGGCGACGGCGGTCAACGGCGTTCTGGCGATCGCTTGCACGTTTGTCATTATCACGGGCGGCATCGACTTGTCCGTCGGCACGTTGATGACTTTTACGGCCGTTATTTGCGGCGTATTCCTGACCTATTGGCACTTGCCGATGTCGATCGGAGTGATCGCTGCCATTGTCACCGGCGCGCTGTGCGGGACCCTCTCCGGCACGCTCACGGCGAAAATGAAGATCCCGCCATTCATTGCCACCCTGGGCATGATGTTGCTGCTGAAGGGACTCTCGCTCGTCGTCTCGGCCGACAAACCCATCTATTTCACCGACACCGAAAACTTCTACAGGATCTCCCAGGATTCGTTGATCGGCTATGTATTCCCGAGCCTGCCCGTTCCAAATGCGGTCCTGATCCTGTTCTTCCTGGCGGTCGTGAGTTCCATCACGCTTAACCGTACTGCGCTTGGCCGATATACCTTTGCGCTCGGCAGCAACGAGGAAGCCGTGCGCCTTTCCGGGGTGAATGTCGACAGGTGGAAGATTGCTATCTACGGCCTGAGCGGGGCCATTTGCGGCATCGCCGGATTGCTTATCGCGTCGCGCCTGAATTCTGCGCAGCCGGCGCTCGGCCAAGGTTACGAACTTGAAGCAATAGCCGCCGTGGTGATCGGCGGAACATCGCTCAGCGGCGGGTCGGGAACGATCCTGGGCACGATCATCGGCGCGTTCATCATGAGCGTGCTGACCAACGGCTTGCGCATCATGTCGGTCGCTCAGGAATGGCAGATCGTGGTCACCGGCCTCATCATCATTCTCGCGGTCTATGCCGACATTTTGCGGCGCAAGAAAGGCTGACGCCGCGCGGGACAGAACCCAAAAATCAAGAAAAGGGAGCGCCAAGGCTCCCCCAACGGCTGAAGGTTAATAGCCCACCTTAGGAGGAGAACCACCATGTTGAAAAGAAGACTGATCGGTGTCGTAGTCGGCGTGGGTGCGCTCATTGGCGCGACCAGTGTGGTGCGCGCGGACGAACCTTATATTCCGCTTATTTCGAAAGGCTTCCAGCACCAGTTCTGGCAGGCCGTCAAAGCCGGCGCGGAACAGTCGGCGAAGGCGCAGAACGTCCGGATCTCCTTCGAGGGTCCGGAGACCGAGGCCATGGTCGACAAGCAGATCGACATGCTCTCGGCCGCGCTCGCGAAGAAGCCCCAAGCCCTCGGCATTGCCGCGCTCGATAGCAAAGCGGCCATTCCGCTTCTCAAGCGCGCACAGTCCAACAAGATACCGGTCATCGCCTTCGACTCCGGCGTCGACAGCGACATTCCGCTGACCACTTGCGCAACGGACAACGTTGCCGCGGCCGCACTCGCCGCCGACAAGATGGCGGAAGCGGTCGGCAATTCCGGCGAAGTCGGTTTGATCGTGCACGACCAGACCAGCCGCACCGGCGTTGATCGACGCGATGGTTTCCTCAACGAGATGAAATCGAAGCATCCGAACATCAAAATCGTCTCGGTCCAGTATGGCGGCGGCGATCATTTGAAATCGGCTGAAATCGCCAAGACGATGATCCAGGCCAATCCGAACCTCAAGGGTATTTTTGGCTCGAATGAAGGCTCGGCGGAAGGTGCTGCTATCGGCGTGAAGGAGTCGGGGAAGAAGCTCATCCTGATCGGTTACGACTCCGGCAAGGAGCAAAAGGACGACATCAATTCTGGCCTGATGTACGGCGCCATTACGCAGAACCCGATCGGCATCGGCAAATGCGTGGTCGACTCCGCAGTGAAGGCGTTGAAGGGCGAGACGCTGCCCAAGAAGGTCGACACGGGCTTCTACTGGTACGACAAGAGCAACATCAACGATCCGAAGATCTCAGCCGTTCTCTACGATTAACCGTCGCTTTCAAAGCGCGACGAGAGAGGAAGAAGGGTCGCGGCGCTTGGCCGGCGCCGCGACCCTCGTTGCTCCTTCTTGTTTACTGAGGAGAAAAGTCAATTGACCACGATTACCAAGCTGTCCGTCCGGGACATCCGGTTTCCGACCTCGCGTTCACTCGACGGCTCCGACGCGATGAATGCCGCGCCGGATTACTCGGCCACCTATGTAACGCTCGAAACCGATTCACCGCAGGGACTCACAGGTCATGGCCTCACGTTCACCATCGGGCGCGGCAACGAGATTTGCGTGACTGCGGTAAAGGCGCTTAGTCCCCTTGTTGTCGGCAAGACGCTTGAGGATATTGCCGCGAACATGGGTGAGTTCTGGCGCGCCATCACCTCCGATAGCCAACTGCGCTGGATCGGCCCGGATAAGGGAGCGATCCATCTGGCGACGGCCGCCGTGGTTAACGCGGCTTGGGACTTGTGGGCCAAATCGGAAGGCAAGCCGGTGTGGAAACTGCTCGTCGACATGAGCCCTGAAGCGCTCGTGCGTTGCCTCGATTTCCGCTATGTCACCGATGCAATCACACCGAACGAAGCTATCGCCATCCTGCACCGCCATGCGAAGACCCGCGGCGAACGCGAGAAGGAGATGCTGGCGCGGGGCTATCCGGCCTACACCACTTCGGCCGGCTGGCTCGGTTACGACGACGACAAGATCCGCCGGTTAGCGCGTGAAGGCGTGGCGCAAGGCTGGACGCATTTCAAGCAGAAGGTGGGCGGCAATATCGAAGAAGATATGCGCCGGGCTCGCATCCTGCGCGAAGAAATTGGCGATGACCGCAAGCTGATGATGGATGCAAACCAGGTGTGGGAAGTCGATGAAGCCGTCTCGAACATGCGGCGTCTTGCGGAATTTGATCCGTGGTGGATCGAGGAACCCACGAGCCCCGACGACGTTCTCGGCCATGCGACCATCCGCGAACGGATTCGTCCGATCGGCGTCGCGACGGGCGAGCATTGCCAGAACCGGGTGATGTTCAAGCAGTTGCTGCAGGCGCAGGCAATCGATTTTTGTCAGATCGACAGCTGCCGCCTGGGCGGGCTGAATGAAGTGATTATCGTGTTGCTGATGGCGGCCAAATTTGGCGTGCCCGTGTGCCCGCACGCGGGCGGCGTTGGTTTATGCGAGTACGTCCAGCATATTTCGCTGTTCGACTATATCTGCGTGTCGGGGTCGCTGGAAAACCGGGTGCTCGAATACGTCGATCATCTGCACGAGCATTTCGTCGATCCGGTCGTGATTCAAAACGGCCGATACATGCCGCCGCAGCGGCCGGGATATAGCATCGAAATGCACGCGGCTTCGCTCGATCAATATGACTTTCCTGACGGTCCGGGCTGGCGGACCTGAGTTGTCAGCTCACGTCTCATCAAAGTGAGCTCCATCACTGATCGACAACCCGCCCACCAGCGCGATTCCATCCGCTCCCTGTCCAACAGAAACTAAATAAACGGTGAACATAGCCTGAACAGAGCGAAAAATTCCACTTTCCCTATGTGTTTGCTTAAGTTTTATTGACGCATGCCGCTAAGAGAAGGACACAAGACTCTTACGGAATTGAGCATGCAAAGCGCTTATGATTCATGGCTGGTCGTACTGTCGCTGATCGTCGCGGCACTTGCGTCTTACACCGTCCTCGACATATCAGCGCGTATTTCCCTGCTCGAAACGAATCGGCAGCGCCGTGCATGGATCGCGGGCGGCGCAGGGGCCATGGGGCTCGGCATCTGGTCGATGCACTTCGTCGGCATGATCGCGTTTTCGCTGCCTATCCTGCTCGGCTATGACTTGAAGATCACCGGGGCGTCGCTGCTGATCGCTATCGTCGTCTCCTATTTCGCGCTCAACATCATCGCCGGCAGGAGCATGTCGACGCGCCGCCTCGTGGTGGGCGGCATCCTGATGGGGCTTGGCATCGCGGGCATGCACTACGCCGGCATGGCCGCGATGCGCATGGAGCCCGGCATCATTTACGATCCGGTCTTGTTCGCTGCGTCGATCGGCATTGCGATCGTCGCCTCAATCGCCGCGCTCTGGATTGCACGCAATCTCTCGGACAGCTCGCAGCGCTACGTTATCGGGAAGCGCGTCGGCGCGGCGCTGGTGATGGGCATCGCGATCACAGGCATGCATTACACCGGCATGGCCGCTGCCGCGTTTCCGCTCGGCGCGATCTGCGCGGCGGCCAACGGCGTGAACGCCCAGTGGCTCGCAACCACCGTGACGATCTTTACCTTCGCCATCCTGATCGTGACGCTCGTGCTGTCACGCCTGGACACCCGGGCGATGCTTCTCGCCGGATCCGTCTCGGCGCTGAACGGCCAGGTCCTGCGCATGGCCACCTTCGATACGCTGACTGACCTGCCAAACCGGCGCACGCTGACCGAGCGCATGGAAGTCGCCGTCGCTACCGCGAGCCGCAACCAGACCCTGTTCGCCGTCCTGTTCCTCGATCTCGACGGCTTCAAGATGATCAACGACTCACTCGGCCATTCGGTAGGCGACGAGGTGCTCAAGGCGTTCTCGCAGCGGCTGCTGCGCTGCGTGCGTGGCGGCGACACGGTCGCGAGGCTCGGCGGTGACGAATTCGTGGTGATGCTGACGGACATCCAGTCGGCCAAGGATGCCGAGACCATGGCCTCGAGCATGCTGGAGCGCATGCGCCACGGCGTGTGGTCCGACGGCCAGCCGCTGCAGGTCGTGCCGAGCGTCGGCATTTCGCTCTATCCGCAGGACGGCACGACGGTCGAGACGCTGCTCATGAACGCCGATGCCGCGATGTACGAGGCCAAGCGTGGCGGCCGCGGCAGTTATCGTTTCTTCGAGGCGAGCATGAACGAGGCCGCTACGCGCACGCTGCAGATCCAGCAGGCACTGCACGACGCGCTGGAACTCGGCTATTTCTCGCTCAATTTCCAGCCTAAATTCAACGGCAAGAGCGGCGGTCTCGTCGGCGCCGAGGCCCTGATCCGGCTCAACCATCCGCAGATTGGTTCGTTGCCGCCGATGGAGTTCATCCCCATCTCCGAGCGATCCGGGCAGATTGTCGCGATCGGCGCCTGGGTGCTGCGAGAAGCATGCAGGCAGATCCGCCGCTGGGCGCTCGAGGGCCGGCCGCCGATCAAGGTGGCGATCAATTTGTCGCCGCGGCAATTGACGCAACCGGATCTGGTCGAGCGGCTGACGGCGATCGTGCTGGAAGAACAAGTGTCGTGCGAGCAGATCATGTTCGAGATCACCGAAACCGTCGCGATGCAGGACGCGCCGCGCACGATCGAGATGATTCGCCAATTCCAGAAAAACGGTTTCGATATCGCCATCGACGATTTCGGCACCGGCTATTCCAGCCTCGCTTACCTCCAGCGGTTCCGGGTCAAGCAACTGAAGATCGACCGCTTCTTCACCAACGGGCTGGACGAACCGGGCAACGAGGGTAGCGCGATCGTATCGGCGATCATTGCGCTCGCTCATTCCCTCGAGATGGATGTGGTGGCCGAGGGAGTGGAGACCGCGACGCAACTGGGCAAGCTGCAAAGCATGATGTGCGACGAGATCCAGGGATTTCTCGTCGGCAGGCCCTTGAGCGCCGATGCCTTCGGCTTGCTGATGACCGGCGAGCAGGCCATGAGCGTGTGAAGATGTTCCGAGGAGAGCGTGCGTCTTCGGCTCGCTACGGATCTCCTTCACCATAACAATCGCGAAAATGGTTGCGCTAAGCTCCAGCGTGCGCGTCGGGACCCCTGCGACGTGAAAGGTCACCACGCGAATCGCTTGGGACTACTTCAATCCATAACTGGTCCGGATTGAAATGCTCTGGATACCGCCCCGCCCCTTCCTGCTTGGCAGGTCCCGTGTCACTGGATTGGTCTGACGAAATCCGCGATTACTCGTTTACCATAGCTAGTCCATATCGTTGCAGGACCATCGGTGAGCATGATGAATAACCGAAAGATTTTGATGATTATTGGCGCGCTCCTGATCGGTGCAGCAGGGGCCACTTACCTGGTGTTCCTTCAGGCTGACCGCCGTGCAATGGCAGACGTTTCGGCCGCCATGGATCAATCCGCACGCCCTCCCGTCGCCGATCCGGTCGCGGGCGACCACGTGACGGAAGGCAGCATCGGCCAAACACAGCCGTCTGGCGCAATCACGCAAAGTACAGGCATCGTGCAGCCGCCGGCGCCTTCTGGTCCGGCAGTAGCACCTGTGCCCAAGACGGCCGCACTCGCGTCCAGTCCTGCGACCGCGCAAGTCACCGGGCAACCGAAACCGGAAGCACAAGCAAAGAAAGCGCCGTCGACGGCAGTCGCGTCGGTGAATGTGCAGGACTCGGGTGCGCCGAAGGTCGTCTCAGCGCAGCGCGGCCAGCGAGGACGAGACGGTCTCGATCGTCGTGCTACC
Organism: Caballeronia sp. LjRoot29; assembly: GCF_964252755.1. Taxonomy (NCBI): domain Bacteria; kingdom Pseudomonadati; phylum Pseudomonadota; class Betaproteobacteria; order Burkholderiales; family Burkholderiaceae; genus Caballeronia; species Caballeronia sp. LjRoot29. Next base: position 44,803 of record NZ_CAXUPU020000044.1, read on the forward strand.
GCCGCTCAAGGCGCGACACCGGAAACGGATGAACTGGTCAGGGAATCGGCGAAGCTCGATCCATCGTTACCTCCGCCGAATATGTCCGCCGCTCGCGCCGCCACGGACCAACGTAGCTCGAAGCCAGGCTCGGGCGCAAACCCGGTCGCGGCCGCGATGACGGATCAGTTCGTCAGGAATTCGGCCAGGATCGATCCTTCGCCGGCAGCGCCCAAGTAGCTGGCTTTTCCGCTGCGAGTGCGGCGGCGCAAACGCTCTAGCCGAAAGTCACGACACTCGCTGCGTCTTCGCGTCTGTTTGATTGCAAAGCCGCCGTGCTAGGAAGTCACGCCGCGCTTCAGCATCCGCCCGTTCGTGATCCACTTTCTGCACGAGCAACTGGACGAGCGTTGTCGACACCTTGTCGTCGAGCTGCTTCGCCTCGATCATGTTCGCCGTGAGTTCAAGCTGCTTCAGCGTATCGCCGTAATAGGTCAGCAGACTCTTGCGTGTTCTCCATTCGGCGGAATCCGGTGGCACCTGCGCGGCTTCCGTCGAGTCGTAGAGCCGTTACCATTCCGGCACGAGTTTGCCGCGAATCCGGCCGGCCACAGCCCTCCCGCCGTCGGTTGTCGTCGGATAACGCTTTAGCGTATTCACATCTGCGATTGCGCGCTTTTCCAGATCGCTCGACTGCACGATGACTTTAGAGAACTGCATTATTTCTTGACGATATGGGCGCGTCGCCAGATCACCGAGTGACCACATCATGCCGCCGATAAGACCACACGCGAGCACTGTGGAAATGCCAAGCGCCATTGTGCGCTGGTCGCGCGTTTCGGTCGATTCATCGGGCGGCGGTGCAAGCAGCAGCCCGAGCGTCAAGCCACCGAACAGGCCGCCAAGATGCGCCCCGTTGTCGATGCCTTGATGCCTGAAGCCGCTTAGCAATGTATAGACAATGAAGGCCAGCGCGAGACGCAGGTGCCGCAGATAAAGCGCGCGCGGCACAGCGCTGCCGTGGCGCAGGAGATACGCGACGATGGCGCCAAGCACACCGAAGATCGCGCCCGATGCACCCACGCTGTTGACGCCTGGATGCCACAGAAGACTGGCGAGACTGCCCGTCAGACCAGCGAACACGTAGAGCACGGTGAAGCGCGCCGTACCGAACAACCTCTCGGCGACGCGTCCGCTTTGCACGAGCACAAGCATATTGAAAACAGGTGAAAAAACCCCGCGTGGATGAACACGGACGTCAACAGACGCCACCACTGCCCTGCCTGCGTGTAAGGCCCGAAGTTGCTGCCCGCAGCGACTATCGCGCTCAACGAGATGCGCCGTCATAAACCATATATTGGTCGGCATGAAGCCTTCCAGACGCAGCAACGCTGCCTCTCGCTCCAACTAACCGTGGAGCGCCTGACTGCGGCGCTGTGACATCGATTCGAAAGCGTTTTTTTGCGTGGCGGTGGCGTCAATGGCGACGAGAGCACAGCCGTCACCGAAGTGCCTGGAGAAACTCTCGCCGCGCTTGCGGCCTCCACAGAGCGAAAGAATTGCGTGGGAACAGAGTGACGATCTGAGCACTTACACGGATGGCAAGCGGGTGGTCTGGACGAACGGCAGTCAGTTCATGACGAAGCTCGATCACGACACGTTCGACATCATTTCTACCCTCCGCTTGCCAGGGAGTGATCATGCCGACACGCTCACGCGCGAACAATTTATAAAAGCATTCGACTCGAAGTCGAACTTCGATCAGAAGCGGGCAACCGTGAAGAAATCGGGATATCCGCCGATCTCCGGCGTTGAAATAGGCCCGTCGCAGAGGTTCGCGGCCTGCACGGGATGCCTGGTCAGGCGTCGTTGCAGGCTCCAAATGAGCCGGTTCAGTATCGGACCATGTGCGGCTAGCACCGGCCACAAAGCGACGGTCGAGGGCTACATCTAAATTGCTGACAGTCGGGTTGTAGGGCGTCTGCCCCGCAGCGGCGGGGCCAACGGTAGCTCGTCAGGCGCGTAAATCCAGCTCTTTCCATGCCTCGAACATCTCGACCTGTTTTCGCAGCCAATCCGCAGACACAGAACTCGTCCCCCAGTGATGTAACCGCCCGGCTGCCTCGCCAAGGTTCCATAGATGCCGAAGCTGAATGAATAGCGGCAACGCCGCTAGGTCATGCTCGCTCACCCCGCCTCGACCGGCGCGGTAGCCACTCAAGTAGTGCGTCCAACGCTCGCGGAGCGCGTCGTCGGGTTCCTTGAGACTTTTACGAAACAAGTACGACCACGGCAGCACGCTCAAGTCGTATGCGAGGAAGCCCGGGCCTGCATCGTCGAAGTCGAAGAACACTGTTTTCTTAGTGTCGCCCCGGCTCATGGCCACATGATTGTTGAAGCCGTGCGTGTCGCCGTGGCAGATGACCCGCGTTAGGCCGCCCTCGACCACGGCTAATTCTGCAAGCAGGCGATATACCAACCGGTGGTACGTTTCAAACAGCTCTGCATCTAGTTCCGGGTGCCCCTTCAAATAGACCAAGCTCCTGCCAGCAAGGTGATGACCGTCAATTGTGTAACGACTTGGCGGCCCAGCATAGTCGCGCGCCGCATTGTGTATGTAGGCCAACGCTTTGCCGGTCAACTCGAATTCGTCCAGCGTGTCGGGCGTCGTGCCGTTTGCATGGCGGAACAAAGCCAGTGCGCGCGGACCTTCGGGGAATTGCAGTTGGATGTGCGTCCGCCCGTCTGCGGCCGATACTGGCGTCGCCACCCCTGCTCCTTTGGTCGCCAGGTGCGCCAGTAGTGCGGCTTCGAAATCGATGTTGAAGCCACCGCGCGGGCGGATCGAATATAGGCGTGCCACGTACCGAGTTCCGTCGACTGCACGCAGTGCATAATTATCGTTCAGACCACGGCGAATCAGATGGCACTCCTGCACTGGAAAGCCATGTTGCAGCGCTACCCAGCGGGCGACAGACGCGGTGGCAGCGGTTGTATGAGCGGAGACGAGGTCGGGATCGTATTTTGGGGTGTCGATCATGGCGAATTGCCCATCAAGCCGTGTAAAAAAACTCGGGTGGGACTGGTCCGAATCGGCACGTCACAGAAGGCAGAGTTCTACCATGTTTTTAGAGTCCGCATAATCGCTCATTCCTTAAGCACGACAACAGCAGCTTACTAAGCATTTACGATTTCTGGGAGTAGTTTGCTTATTTGCTCACCCCGCTGGCCACTTGTCGGTCAGCTGCTGATGCTCGCCGTCAGGCGGGAAGCGGCCAACAAGAGTCGGTGACGAACTGGCGTCGAGCGTCGGACATCAGTTCGATACCGGCCGCTCGGCGACGGGTACGGAAGATGTGGTGCGCAGCCGCTTTCGCATGCAGGACGCCGTCGACGGACACAGCGCCACGAATTGTCTGCATAACTGCACTTCGGCCGGGACGTCTTCGCGGCTCACCCGCTCGTAACCGGCCCGCTCGAAAAATCGCTCCGCCGTCGTTGTCAGTAGCCAAACATCCTGTCGCCCGCAGGAGCGTGCGTTGTCTTCGAGGCGTGCCACCAGTGCACGTGCGGTTCCTATTCCGCGCGCGTCCGGTGCTACAGCAAGTGATCTCAACAGCACGCTAGCGCCGAGCTGTTCAAGTCCGCCAACGCCGATAACTGATGCGCTCGCACCTTCCGCAACCAGAAATCCTTTGATGAGCGTTTTCGAAATATCTTCTACAGGCAAGTCATTCGCGCGTAAAAGGCTTTGGATCTCGCACAGATCTGCCTCATCGGCCATTCGTATCTGCATAGCAGCATGCTCACTCGAAATTGACTTGGCGGCCGCCGAGCTTTTTATCGGAGGCGAGACGTGTCGCCAGGATGAACGCAACCGCTGAAGCCAGCGACACCAGCAACACGGTCCAAACTACCGGGAGATAGTTTCCACCGACCGTCCAGATCGCAGCGGCAGAAATCGGCGCAATGCCCTTGGCAATATTCGAGGGCATCGAGAGCAGTCCGCTCACGGCCCCATAGCCGTCTGTCCACATCAGATCCTGCACGATCGTCCCGCGCAGGATCGTCATCATGCCGTTGGCGCCGCCGTAGACGATCGCAAACAGGATAAGCAACGCCGGCGACGTCCCGGCGCACATCAGAACGATGACCGAAGCCGGGAAGGCGGTTGTAATCACGATACCCACGATCGACGGCCGTAGGTTGCGGCCTATCGTGAACCACAGCACGCGCGCCAGAACCTGTGCCGGGCCGATAACAGCCATCGTCGTCAGGATCAGTGCCGGCGATACGTGCCGCTCCGCCATCAGTGGTACGAGATGGAACGTGAGCGCGGCGAATGTCGCGTAGTAGGCTGTGAAGCACACCGCGAGCGCCCAGAATGTTGGCGTGTGAAGTGCGCGCTGTGTAGCCGTCGCATTGACAGCTTTCTGCGTCGCCCTGTAATTTAATTCGTCATCGCGGGGTGCATCTCGGCCGATGGCGAAAATGTGCAGCGGCAAGCAGATCGCCAGATTGAACGCGGCCAGCACGAGCAATGCGCCCCGCCAACCGCACCATTCGATGAGACCTTGGGTTAGCGGGATGAAAACCGTACTGGCAAAACCGGCTACCAAAGTGATCAGCGTGATCCTGGTGCGAAAGCTCTCAGGGAAATCGCGTGTGACCACCGCGAAGACCGGATCGTAGAGCGTGGCAGCCATCGCAACGCCGAGACCGGCCCAGACGACGAACAGTATCGCGAGGCTATGAGCCTGCGACCATAGCGCCAACATCGCTGCAGCGAGGATAGACCCGCAGACCATGACGCGCCGGCCGTGACCGTGATCGATCCAAGTTCCGATGGGATAGGCCGCGAGTCCCGAGATCAGCAGACCGATCGAGAGCGCTGCGTTTGTGGCGGTCCGGCTCCAGCCCAGCGCACTTTCCATCGGCACGACAAACAGGGAGAACGCGTAATAGATCGAACCCCATGACACGAGTTGCGCGGCTGCGAGCGCCCATGTCGCGATAGCGCCGCGAGCGCCGTCACTTCGTTTTGCTGTCATCGGAGCGATCCTGTGTCATTCGCGGACCCTGCGTCCTTCGCTATCGATGACCTTTTCGCCGTCCTCTTTGGCAAAAGCACCTTTTTGCGCTGCGGGCAGGATGTCGAGAACGACTTCAGAGGGCCTGCACAGGCGTACGCCAAGCGGTGTGACGATAAGCGGGCGATTGATGAGGATCGGATGCTCCCGCATCGCGTCGAGCAATTGCTCATCGCCTAGTGATGGATCGCCTAGACCTAGATCGGCGTAAGGCGTCCCCTTTTCACGCAACACGGCGCGCACCGTCAGGCCAGCGCGTGCGATGAGATTTTTGAGAACGTCCCGGCTCGGCGGAGTTTTCAGATATTCGATGATGACTGGCTCGATGCCGCCATTGCGGATCATAGCCAGCGTGTTGCGCGACGTGCCGCAATCCGGATTGTGAAAGATCGCGACGCTCATACCCGTTGTCCTTTGATGCTGTGTTTTGCTTCATACCAATGCTGCGATCGATTGACGACACCGACAACCAGCAGCATCACCGGCACCTCGATCAGCACGCCGACCACGGTGGCCAGCGCCGCACCGGAGTGAAAGCCGAACAAGCTGATTGCCGTGGCCACCGCCAGCTCGAAGAAATTGCTCGCGCCAATCAGACTGGACGGTCCCGCGACGCAATGCGCGACACGGAGGCGCCGATTCAACAAGTAGGCGAGGCCGGAATTGAAAAACACCTGAATGAGGATCGGCACTGCGAGCATCGCAATAACGAGTGGCTCCTTGATGATCGCCTGCCCTTGGAAGGCGAAGAGCAGCACCAACGTCGTGAGCAGCGCGCAGATCGAATAGGGGCCGAGGTGTGCAACGGTCTTCCGAAAATGCGCCTCACCCTTCGTCATCAGCATCCGGCGCAGCAGTTGAGCAAGGATGACCGGGATGATGATGTAGAGACCGACCGAAATAATCAGCGTATCCCACGGCACCGTAATGGCCGACAAACCGAGCAACAAAGCGACGAGCGGCGCGAAGGCCACGATCATGATGGAGTCGTTCAGCGCTACCTGCGATAACGTGAAATACGGATCGCCCTTGCAGAGTTGCGACCAGACGAACACCATTGCTGTGCAAGGGGCTGCGGCCAGCAGGATCAAACCGGCGATGTAGCTGTCGAGCTGATCGGCGGGAAGCCACGGCGCGAACACATGACGGATGAAGATCCAGCCGAGCAACGCCATCGAGAACGGTTTGACGAGCCAGTTCACAAATAGCGTGACGCCAATACCAAGCCAATGACTCTTGACCTGAGTCATCGCGGCAAAGTCAATCTTGACAAGCATCGGGATGATCATCACCCAGATGAGAACACCGACCGGAAGATTAACCTGTGCCACCTCCATGCGGCCGATTGCCTGAAAGAGCTGGGGAAGCACCTGCCCGAGCAGGATGCCGCCCAAGATGCAAAGGGCGACCCAGACTGTCAGGTAGCGCTCGAAAAATCCGATCGCCGGCCGTGCACCGACGACCGCCGTATCAGTGCTGCTCATTTGATTCCTCTGCAGGTCTTTCACCGATGGCGCGCATTTCGCGCTGAATCGCGTTGCTATCAAGCACATGGAGGGGTAGGTTCACGAACTGGCTCACCCGGCTCATGATTTGTCGATATACCTTGGTGAACACCTTGCGCTTGTCTTCATCGCTGCCCTCGAACGCGGCTGGATCTTCAAAGCCCCAATGCGCCGTCATCGGTTTGCCCGGCCAAATCGGGCAGACTTCGCCCGCCGCTTGATCGCAGACCGTGATCACAAAATCCATGTGGGGAGCATCAGGCGTTGCGAACTCATCCCAACTCTTGCTGCGCAGCTCCGAAGTGTCGTAGCCGAGCGCTTCACATCGTTCAATGGCAAACGGATTGACCGCACCAGAGGGATGGCTACCAGCGCTGTGCGCCCGGAACTTCCCTTTGCCCAAGACGTTGAACAGTGCCTCGGCCATGATGCTGCGCGAGCTATTGCCAGTGCAGAGAATCAGAATCGAGTAAGGTTTATCGCTCACGAGCGGCTCCGGATGGTCACGATGGATTCAGAAGGCGAGCAGCATGCGGCCGTTGATTGGGCTTGTGCTTGTGTTCGATCGCGAGACTCACCGTAGACCGGTGCGGCTTCGAGGGTTCTGAACGTCTCCCAAGCGACGCCCTGCGGGTCGACCGTCCACGCCTTGTCCGACTTGGCGTAACAGCAGGTTGTCTCCGTCTGTTCCTGTACCGGTAGCTTCGCCGCAGTGAAGCGTGCATTCATCTCTTCCAACTCCGCGTCGGTTTCAACCTGGATGCCGATGTGATCGACGCCCGGTTTCGCGCCGCACTGCGAAATCGCGAAATTGACGGCCGGATCGGTCAGTTCCCATTTGCAGTAATCGCTCGTGAGAACTGTGGGTTGCTTGTTGCCGAACATGGCGCTGTAGAACCGAATGCTGTCGTTGAGGTCTTCGACCGCGACATGGATGTGCATGCGCTTCATGGTGTATCTCCGCAGCAGTTGGGAAGATCGCTCGCGGCACAGGTCGCGCCCGCGCAGCAGTTCTCCGTCAGGAAGCCGACCAGGCCCGTCATCGCGTCAAAATTAGCGGTGTAGATGATGAAGCGGCTTTCTTGACGAGGCTTCACCAGGTCTGCATGTGACAGATCCTTGAGGTGAAATGACAGGCTTGAAGGGGATAGGCCGAGTTGCTTCGCGATTTCACCAGCAGCCATGCCGTCCGGCCCGGCGACGACCAGCATGCGGAAAATCGCGAGACGCGATTCATGGGCGAGCGCGCTCAGGGCGCGTACAACGAGATTGGAGTCCATGGACGGAACGATAGAGCATTCAATTCGACATTTCAAGTATTGTCGAAATTATGTCGTTGCGCGGGTCTGTGCAGAGCGATGAGACGGGAGATCAGATTATTTGAGCGACTGTAGTCACGCGAATACCGGCCGCTCGGTCGGACTGAGCGTACGTCGCTTTCGGGTCGAGAGCGGACGGCACGGACGGCCCGAGCGCAGATCAACGCCGGTCGATCGCAATACCAACGCCATCGGCCCCACGCACCACCACCCAAAACCATTCCATCAAGCTTCCGTACGAGCACCACCCTGCCCCGGCGTCTCACCCATATCCGACACATTCGCCTGCTCAGCCTCCTCGGCCTGCCATCGCCGACGCGAGCGAACCATCGTCTTGAGCGCGAGCCGCGCCATCTTGACCCAGCCGAGCGGCCTCGGATCGGCGAGCATACTCAGCGCGCGAGCGTAGTCGAGGGTCAGGCCGGGTGTCCATGCCATCGTTGCCGCGCGTTTTCGCACTTGCGCGGCGACCCACAATTCAGGCGTCGACATCACCCGCATCAGCGGTTTCCAGCCGCCCGACTTCGCCCACACCCTCGCCGACGCACCTTCAATCGCCGCTTCAAGCGCACGCGCCACGGTGCTCGAACAATTGCGATACGTCAGGTTATAAGTCGTGTCCTGCCGATATGCCTCCCAAAACCGTTGCAAGCGTTGCGGATCATAGTTGCGGATACGCACCTTCACCGTCGACTCGCACCACGCTTTCGCTTCGGTCCGATAGTCGGGCTGGAACACCCCCGGAATGTCGTTCTCCCGCGTCGCGCGAAGGATGCGTGCGAATTCCTCAGGTGAACGATCGATATCCGTGCCCGGATACAAGCTGATATAGATGCCCTCGGGCGACTCCAGTGCCGCGTGCCCAGTGGATATCGCGCCGTTCCGGTCGACGGCCGCAATATATCGATTCACGATCACACGTGGCTGCGCCTCGGCCTTGGCAGTCGCGGCGGGTGTCCAGATGTGAATGGTGAGCGCGCGTTCGTCATCCGATGGCGGACCGTCCCATTCCGTAATACTAGAACCGCTCGAACCGCTCGAACTGACCCCGCCCGTTTCAGTCTCAGCGGCAGGCATCGGCACGGAATCCGCCACCGCGGGATTGTGCTCCATCCGGCGCACGCGCATGGCGAGCAGGATCATGTTCCAGCCGCTGAACAACAGGCCGAGCGACACGCAGTAAGGGATCGTTCCCGCGTACTGCACGGGATAGGGCAAGTAGAAGATGAACGCCACCACCATCTCGAACACGCCGCCCGCAATGGCAAGACGCCAGCGCCGGAATCGCACTATTCTCGCGGAAATGATCTGCAGAATTCCGTCGGCGAAGAAGAGCGTGCCGAAGATCATCGCGAGGATAAAGTTGGCGTGCAGCGTGCCGATCAGGATCAATGCGGCCGCCAGCGTGAACGCCGCGCCTTTCACGTAGCGCAACTTGCGCTGGCCGCCCATGCCGGTCCACGCGACGGCCAGCGTCGAGAGCCCTTCCAGCAGCAGCAGGAAAGCGAAGGGCTTGAGTGGAAAGTAAAGCGACCCGTCCATCATGTCGATGAACACTTCAACGCCCAGCGCGACACTGAGCCATCCCGCCGCCATCAGCGCCTTCCAGCGCGTGCGCAGATAGTCGACGCCGAGAAGGATCATGACCAGTCGAACCATGAAGGACCTCCAAGGGCTGTAGCACCGAGCGGCGGAAAGTCACAACATAGTAACGCGGCTCCAGGCACGGCGTTGCACGACGGCAAGCGTCAAGAAGATGATTTTGCGGAAAATGGGAAGGCTTTAGAAGCCGATGGTCGCGGTTGCCATCACGGTCGCCGTGCTCGAAAGCCGGTTCTTGCTGGTCACCGTGGGAACCCACCGCAATGTCAGGCTAAGCGGGTTTTTGCCGTGGATCTTGGTGTCGTACGTCACGATCGGGCCGACGGACCAGTCGAAGCCCCGAAAGCCGTTTAGCTTGTCTGCAGTCGGGCCGCTATCGTTGCCGATCTGCTGGACGGTGGCAACGACCAAACCCGCACCCAAGCCATTCGCAAAGCGCTTCAGGGCCAACATGTCCAGCGTGAACAACGGTGCGTTCTGATAGTCGGTCGCGGAATTGCGGGTGTAAAACTGAACGCCGGCGGTAACGTCGAATTCCATGCCAATTGAAGGTACCAGCTTCGTGTAGGACACCGTGGGAATAAACGTCCAGTTGTTCAGGCTGACGTTCGCGATGCTGCCCGGGTCGTACTTTCCAGTAGGCGCCCAGATGTTGACGCTAAAGGAAATATGATCGGTCTTCGAAAAATGGTAACCGACGATCAGCGGTGCAAAGGTCAGGTCGAACAGGCCGGATGCGTCCTGCTTGACATTGCCTGCGCGGTTGCCGATTCCAAGTGCCGCGTTCGCGCTTGTCCACGCATACGGGAGCGTGAAGCTCGACGCGAAGTTCCACGGTCCGGTGCCGGTATCCCACACCTTCAGCAAGGTTGCCAGCGTAAAAGAGACTTGACCCTCGAGGCCGAATGTCGTCTTTCCGCCAATAGGTACGGAACGCCCTGAACTGATCGAGCCATCGAAATAAATCTCAGCCAGATTCGCAAACCACCCTGGTTCTGGCGGCACGATCCCCGCGTCGGGCGTTATGCCCGTGCCGGAGATAGGGCGGCCTAATGCACCTTCAGTGCCGCGCGCGGCGAATGGCAATCCCAGCGACAACACAAAAGTGGAAGCGGCGACGATTCGCTTGAGCATGCCGGGCACCATGAACGGGTTACGGAGTTCAACACCCCCGGGAGGCAGCGCTCGCTTAAGGACGACGCCTTCCCTTCGCGGGTGCGAACTCCATCGCCTCTACAGGAGTAGCTTTGTCACTTCACGTGATGAAACCAGTGCCTCGACCACTAATCATTCTTTATGTACATCACAAATACACGTTTCTCCAATCAGCACCAATAACGCCAACAGGGCACTAATTCAAGACTTATTTTTCACCGCTGCTTTACTAAATAAGCTTGAATGCAGGCGCTCAAAAATTACCGGGACGCGGTCATTCGTGACCGTATATATCGGCGGAACCGACCGATGACGGCGTTGGCAAACACCCTCCTTTTCCTAAAGAGACAGCGCTCGATAGCGCGCGGCACGTACAGAACACGTGTTTGTCGCGGTCCAACTTCCACTCGAATAATCGTTGCCCACGTAACAACACTTCGCTCCATCAACGGCCTCCGATAAATAGCTGAAACGCCCGCCCGATAACGCTTTCTGCAATATGGCATGGACTCTGCTCTACCGGGCGTCCAGCCGTAGCACGACCGCTTGTCCATCAAACCTGGATGTCCCGCATGGATGCACGCCTGGAACTCGCGTGGCGCGCCCCATCGTGCCGATACGTTATTGACCAGGTCTCCGACCCGGAGGACATTGTGTTGATTTTGCTTATTTATCTGTTGCCACTCTTAAGAAAAGCGCTTGACCGTGCTGAACACAGTCGTCGTGACGCGTACCTCGCGTCAGCGGCCGACATGGGCGAACTCGAACGCCGCATGCATTCGATGGAAATCGATCGCTGAGGTAACAAACCAACGCACCGTCCATCGATCAGTTCGGACTCCGGGGCAAGTTTACTGCCGTCCCGATCATAGCCAACTGCCCGCGCCGCGCCGATAGTGAAAACTTAACCCGCTCCGGCATTTGACCACTTACCTGCTGAATTCCGTGAACAACATGAATCAGCTAAATAACTCTATTGATTCGCGATCCTTTACATCTGCAACGTCAGTGATCGCATTGCATTGCTCCGGCGCAGGAGCGGCGCAATGGCGCAAGCTCGGCGAGACGCTGGGTTCGCGCCACGCGTTCGTCGCGCCCGAGCACTACGGCTGTGATAGCACCGGCCCGTGGAGCGGAGAGCGCGCGTTCACGCTTGCCGACGAGGCCGCGAAGACGATAGGCATTATTGACGCCTCGCGCGGCAAGGTGCATCTCGTCGGGCACTCGTATGGCGGTGGCGTGGCGGTGGCGTGGCGTGGCGCGCGGCCGTCGAACGGCCGGAGCGGATCGCAAGCCTGACACTTTACGAGCCCTCGGCGTTTCATCTCTTGAAGACGATGGGCACGCACGGCGCGCACGCGCTCGCGGAGATCATCGATATCTCGAAGCGCACCGCCGACGGCGTGAGCTGCGGCGACTATCGAGGCGCGGCAGCTTCGTTCGTCGATTAATGGGGCGGACGGGGCGCATGGGAAGCGCTGCGGCCCTCGGTGCGGGCTGCGCTCACGCGCTGGGCGCCGAAAGCGCCGCTGAACTTGCGCGCGCTGCTCGACGAACTCATGCCTGCAAGCGCCTACACGGGCCTGCGTGTCCCGGCGCTGAACATGCGCGGCCAGCACGCGCCCGTCCCGACGCGCGCGATTGCTGAGCGGTTCCCGATGCTACTGCCAACGGCACGCCTTACGATCGTTGAAGGTGCGGGACACATGGGACCGCCGCTCACGCACGCTGATAACGTGAATGCAATCATCGTGCGGCATACCGCCGAAGCGGATGCGGCGGCCTGAAGCGATCCACAGGACAACGACGATCGCCTCGCAATGGCAAGCTTCTCACCAATACAGCCATGGTCAATGAGACGTCGTCATTTCTCCTGGACGACGTAACATCTTGTCGACTTCGCCCGCGTGCATCTCTTCGACCTGGATCATCTGACGGGCGAACTCCTCGAGTGCAACGGAGCGGTCCTCGACCCGCGCGAGCAGTTCGCGATAAAGGTCCAACGCGAGCTTCTCCGCTTGCAGCGACTCGCGGAGGATCGAAGAGATATCGAATGTGTGCGAGTCAAGGAGTTGACCGATCTCAAGCGACGGATACGCGCCCAGCGTGGTGATCCATTCTCCGACCTGCTGTGCATGCAACAGCGATTCATCAGCCTGCTCGCGCAGCCAGGCTCTGATCGGAATGCGTCCGAAACCGAAAACAAGAAACGAATAGTGCGTGTATCGAACGACGCCAGCCAGCTCGGATTCAAGAATCCGGTTAAGCACCGCGACAACCTCTTCCTTGTCTATCTCTGCCATTTGGTAGCTCCTTTTATGTCACTACGCCAGACGCGGTCCACGGGGGATGCGGCTTAATCATCTCGCAAAAGGCGCAGGCATTAAAGGCCGAAAAATGGGGCGGGAGCGGGGTTCGCCGCTTACTTTTCTTACTGCACGATGCAATCCACGGTACCGGGCTTCGCAGCGCCACTTTGTGCCGCCGGCGCGTTCTGGCTGATCGACATCGACACTGTTACCGCGGTTTAATGCCCAAGAAATGCCAGCGGCTGAATTCTTTTATTTCTCGGCCAGTCTCTTGATGATCCCGGCAGCTTTGAACAACGTGTCGCGCTCGTCTGCATCGAGTTCCCCGATCACCTTCGACAACCACATCTGCTTCGCCTCGCGATTCTTTTTCCGCAACCGGACACCCTTCGCGGTCAGTTCGATCAGCATCTGCCGTCCGTCAGTCGCATGCGGCGTGCGCTTCACAATGCCCATTTCCTCAAGCGAGGCGATGGTCGTGCCCATCGACTGCGGCTTCATGCCTTCGGCGCGAGCGAGTGCCGCGGTGGTGGCGGGACCGTCATTATCCAGCCGCGACATGACAACGGACTCCGCCATCGAGAGATCGGCCGCATGGGGCGCGTTGCGGGAACGCCTGACGAGCAGCCCTACGGCTTGCATCAAATCGATGATGTTTTGTTCGAAAGTCTTGGTCGACATGTTTTGAAAAATGCGGTCAGTTGAATGTGTCGTAAGGATGAATGTCATCAGCCAAACTTGCAAGTTAATATTGGAAGCTAATCTTGCAAGTCTAACTTGCAAGATTAGCTGATTAGTGCGATTCTTCACCCCATTGACCGCCCGCGTCGCAACCTAAAGCGGTCTCAACAAACATTGTTATGACGATTGGAGAACCATCAAATGCAGTGGCATCAGTACCTTTCCTACTTCCTGGGCGGAGCTTTTTTCTCCAACGCAATTCCACACTTAGTAAGCGGAATGATGGGCCGGTCTTTCCAGACTCCATTTGCAACACCACCGGGAAAAGGACTGTCATCGTCGACCGTTAATGTGTTGTGGGGAGCGTTCAACGTCGCAGTGGGCTACCTTCTGATCTACCGCGTTGGAAATTTCGACATGCGCGCCGCTGCGGACGCCGGCACAGCGGGTCTCGGTGCGTTGTTGATGGCAATCTTTGCCGCCCGGACGTTCGGGCGCTTTCATGGCGGCTTGCCTGCCGCTCAATAAGCGAATCGAAGCGAGTCGAGTTAAGCGCTGCGCATGCCTGACCTCATGCGTGAAGTATCAACTTGCCCAGTCGTCGATATCAAGCACCGCTTGGGCGAACGCCGCTGGCGCCTCTTGCGGAAGGTTGTGACCCGCATTCGGCACGACACGGTTCTCATGGCGTCCAGTGAAACGCTTTGAGTTTGCGTTCCTCGCCGACAGTGGCGAGACGCCGTCGGCGTCTCCTTCAAGGGTGATCGTCGGCACGATGATTGACGGCGTGGAGGCCAGGCGGCGCTCCATATCGTCGAACTGGGGATCGCCATCGACCAGTCCGAAACGGTGTCGATACGAATGGATGACGACATCGACGAAATCAGGATTGTCGAACGCGGCGGCCGAGCGCGTGTAGGTGTCATCGTCGAAGCGCCAGGTCGGCGACCATAGCGACCATAAGAGGCGGCAGAACGCGCGCCGGTCTTCAGTCAGTCCGGACCGGCCGCGCTCGCTATGAAAATAATACTGGTACCAGAGTCTATGTTCTTTCTCCGGGCTGGCCGGCCGCATGGCGTTGGCTATGTCCTGGATGTTGTACCCGTTGACCGAAACCAGTCCCCGCGCCCGCGACGGATAGAGCGCCGCCACAACGCACGCGGCCCGGCCACCCCAGTCATATCCGCCCAGCACGGCCTGCTCAATCCGAAGCGCATCGAGCAGCGCAAAAAGGTCTGCTCCAAGTGCCGCCTGCTGGCCCGAACGCAATGTTTCCGACGCAAGGAAACGCGTTGGTCCATAGCCGCGAAGATACGGCGTGATAACACGCGCGCCTTGGGACGCGAGGCGTGGTGTTACTTCGTCATACGTATGAATATCGTAAGGGAAACCATGTAGCAGGACGACCGGCCATCCGTTGGATTCACCTTGTTCTTCATAGGCGATGTCAAGCAACCCGGCTGCAATGTTCTTA